>NZ_BMJQ01000010.1 GCF_014643535.1 Aliidongia dinghuensis
GTTCGCGGACTCCATCAGGGCCAGCAGTCCCTACCGACTGCATCAACAGGCCGGACAGAAGACTGCACCCGACCACACGCCAGATCATCACATCGCACTTGCAACGCGGGAGCCATCCACAGAAGCCGGACCGCTCTCCACCCGATGCGGTCGCCGCTGATTAGGCCTTCAGCCTAGACGTTACGCCGGAGTCTCTAGGGTCGGCCGGCGCGGCGGGCCGAAGAAGGACGCCTGGTCGCCGTAGTAGAACATGGTGTTCGCCGTCAGCCGGCCCCGGCGCGGGTCGGACGAATAGCTGAAGCCCGGCGGGACGCAGGCCGCGTGCAGGCTGGTGCTGCGATAGAGGATCGCGCGGTTGAACACGGCGTCGTATGAGGCGATCTGCTCGAAGATCGGCGTCGAGCCGCCGATATAGCCCGTGGGCGGCGAACGTTGCAGCTCGCCCTTCAGCAGCCCCTCGTAGCGCTCGCGCTGGTCGACGCTCATCACCTCGTAGCCGGTCGCGCGATGGCGGTAGAACGCGGTGCCGCCGCCGGGTGCCTCGTAGAGATAGTGCAGCAGCACGATATGGTTCGGGTCGAGGAAGTCCGTATGCGGGATGCGCTGGCGGACGCCGACCTTGTCCGGCGGCTGGGTCACCATCGAGAACGTAGAGCGGCAATCGACGACGTCGCGGTCGCCGAGCCCGAACGCCTCGGGAATGAGGCTGCGCGTGAAGAAATGAGCAAACAGCGGATAGGGCGCCGGGACCGGCGCCTGGATGCCGGGATAGAGTGCCGTCGCCGGCGTGAAGCGCGACTGGGTCGCGGCATGCTCGACCATCTGGTCCGCGTCGAGCAGGAAATTGTCGATGACCACGACCGGCGCCTGCTCAGCGCCGATCCGGTCGACGCGCATGCGGAAGTCTTTGTGCAGGAACGGTCTGATCTTCATGCGGTCGGCATCCCCCCTTGCCAGGCCGACTATGCCCGAGCGGCCGAAAGCGGAAAAGAGATGCCGGGTCGCCCCGGCATCTCCCTTCCTTCATCAAGGATCTGGCCTCAGTACTTGGCCGTCAGCTGGAAGTAGAAGGTCCGCCCGTTGTCGTAGATCGCGCGCGGTACTTGCACGCCGTTGATGCTGGTCACGTACTTGTCTTTCTCGTCCGAGATGTTCAGCACGTCGAGACTGACCGCGTAGTGGCTGTTGATCGCGTAGCCGATGTGCCCGTCGAGCTCGCCGCCGTCATCCTGGAAATACTTCGTGGCGCGGTCGATGCCCTGGTAGATCTGGGAATGCACGGTATAGGCCAGATGCGCGTCGAGGCCGAAGTCGTTCTGGTAATAGGCCGTGATGTTCCCGGTGTGCTTGGCGGCACCCAGCAGCTGCCGGCCGCCGATGCCGGGCGTCGGATTGTCCTGGGAGCTTTGCGCGAACGTGTAGTTCGAGGCGAAGCCGAAGCCGTAGGCGAGCGGCTGCTGCCAGGCGAGTTCCAAGCCCTTGGACGAGCCGCTGTTGTTGGTCGGCGCCGTCACCGTATACGTGCTGAAGATCGGGTTGGCAAAGCCCAGCGGGTTGTTCGCGTTCTGGGTCAGGCTGATGTTGAGTGCCCGCTCCTGAATGGTGCCGGCGTCGAAGGTCGAGCGCATCTGCATGTCGAACACGCCGGCCGTCAGGGACGCCTGCGGTGCGTAGTACCATTCGGCCGACAGGTCGAGGTTGGTCGAGCGCGTCGGCTTCAGGTTCGGATTGCCCTGCGAGCCGCTAAACAGCGTATCGTTGAGCGTGGCGCCGCCGGCCAAGGCGTAATAGTCCGGCCGGGTCATGGTCTCGCCGGCCGAGAACCGCGTAACCACGGTCGGGCTGACGTCGTACTTCACGCTGAAGCTCGGCAGGATGTCCGTGTAATCCTGCTTCGCGTGGTTGATATAATAGGTGCCGAATGCCGAGGCCGTGTCCCCGTGAACGCTCGGATCGGCCGGGTTCGTGTCGAACTTATTGATATCGTCCGTGGTCGAGACGATGCGGACGCCGAAATTGCCCTGGAAGTTCGTGCCGCCGAACTTGGCCATGAGATAGCCGGCCCTGGTGTTTTCCTTGATCTTGAACGCGGCCGGGAAATAGTAGCGTGCAGCAGTGGTTTGGCCGGTCGACGCGACGAAGCCCTTGATCAGCGACTGCAGCCCGTTCGGATCGACGGACAGCAGGAACGGCGTCGAAATCCCCGCTCCGCTGCCGAAGTTGCTCGGGAACAATCCGTTCGAGATACCGGCCAGCGTCGTGCCGCAGGCCGGGCTGTAGCAGCCGAAGTTCTCGGCTTCGACCTCGTTGCGCTCGTGCTCGGTCAGGCGGATACCGCCCTTGATCGACGTGATCAGGCCATCGTCGAGGAAATATTCCACGTCGACCTGGCCGGACGTGTCGGTATCGAGCTGGGCGAGTGACGTGTCGCCGACCCAGTCCTGATTGCCGTCGCCTTTGAACGCGCCGTAATTCGACGGATCGTTCAGGCCCACGGCCCCCGGGAAGCCCAAGGACAGCGGATTGGTACCGTTCAGACCGTAGGAGACGCCGCTGCCGGTGCCCGAGGTCGTGCCATAGGCGAACTGGTCCGTCTGCCCCTTGCCGCGCGAATAGCCGCCCTGGACGTGGATGTTCCAGTTCGGCGTCGGCTTCCAGGTGCCGTTGGCGTCGATGTAGTAGGTCGAAGAACCGGCGCCCGGACGATAGATGTCGTTGATGCCCGGGTTGCCGTGCGCGGTGTCGCCGGGGAAGGTCGCCGAGGTCAATATCCCGTTGCTGGCCGTATAGGCCGTCGGCGGGATGTAGAGGTGATTGGTCGGGTTGACGAAGTCGTTGAGGTCGACCAGATCGCCCTGGTTGTAGTTGGGCGCGTTCAGATAGCTATAGAAGCCGTCGAGCTTGAAGTCCCAGTGCGTGTTCGGCCGCCACTCGATCGCGGCGTCGCCACCCTGGCGGAGGCGCTCCTGCACGAAGAGCGCGTTGTTGATGACCTGCGGGTAGTAGTCACCGCGGATCCCCGCCGGGAACGGGTTGGCAACCGTGGTTCCGTTCGGACCCGGAAGCGTGGCGGTGGTCGGAATCTGGGCATAGCCGAGCTCTTCCTGGCCGTCGCGGCGCAGGTAGCGCTGCTCGCGGAAGCCCTGCAGCATGACGCCGATCGTGCTGGCGTCGTTCTTCCAGGCGACGAGACCGTTGAACTGTGGGCCGGCGCGATCGGCGAGATCCGAATAGGCGCCGCCCAGCTGAACCTCCGCCGTGATCGGCTTGGCGAAGTCGAGCGGACCCTTGGTGACGATGTTGACGGAACCGGCGGTGCCGCCTTCCGGCAGGTCGGCCTGCGAGCTTTTGTAGACGACCGCGTGATCGACGATTTCCGAGGGGAACAACGAATAGGAGACGCTGCGGCTGGCGGCGCTGAGCGAGTCGAGAATGAACCAGTCGCCGGTCGAGACCGCATGGCCGTCGATCAAGGTCTGGGTCAGCGACGGAGCCGTGCCGCGGATCTCGACGCGGTCGTTCTCGCCGAAGCCGCCGGAGCCGGCGGCGGCCGACTGGATCGTCGTAATGCCCGGCAGGCGCTGCAGCGCGTCGGCGACGTTCTTGTCGGGCAGCTGGCCGATATCGGTGGCGCTCACCGCCTCGACGACACCGTCGGCGGCCCGCTTCACGTCCATCGAGCGCTGCAGCGACAGGCGGATGCCCGTGACCTCGATCTGCTCCGTCTGCGGCGTGGTCGCCGTGGGCGTCGCCGCCGTGCCGGCCGCGGGCTGAGTCTGCGCCGTCTGCGTGGCTGGCGCCGCGTTCGGGGGCGCGTCCTGGGCCCGAGCCAGGCCCGCGACGGTCATCAACGCCATCACGCTTACCGAACCTCGAAGCAGCCCCATTCCCCTTCGTGAGGTCCCCATCCCCATTGTCCCAGTCCGCATTGATCCGCCTCCTGACATGTTCTTGGAGCCTGCTTTTGGCGGATGCACGGGTCGGCGCCGGCTGCTCCGGCGTTTCACCCTTAACCCCCCGCCTCGTTGATCTGCCCGCTGTTGCTGTTCCCGCATTCAGCAGGCCCGAGTGGCTTCAGCAGACGGCTCCCCTCTACGCCGTGCTATCGAAACCGAACGGTGGCGAGGCGAAAGGCTCAAACCGGCAGAATGCCGAAAATGACAAAAATTCGTTGCTCTATTGAAATTCGCGTGACCAGACCTACCCGGGAAAATCCCAGGAATTTCAGGACCGTTGCGCGTTGAGGGAAATGGACGGCCGGCAATCGGTCGATGCAGGTCAGACCCGCTCGACCTGACGCAGATGCTGCTTCAGGTTGGTGAGCGCTTCGACCAGCTGATCCCGCTCAGGCCCCGGTTGCGTGGCATTGCGCAGCACATATTCGGCCGTGCGCACGACGTCGCGCCAGCGCGGGTTGCGCGGCAACGTCTCGACCAGCAGGTATTTGTCGAGCGTGCGCGTCTGCAGCGAGCTGCGATCCATATAGACGCGCCAGAGCCCGCTCTCTTCAGCGAGTTCGATCTTGCCCTTGTGCTTGACCCTCTGCCAGTAGTCGAGGGCGAGCGTCATGACCTCGACCAGCGCGCGGCGATAGCCCTCGCTCGCCTCGACCTCGTCGCCGAGCGCGTCGGCAGGAACGGCCGCCTCGACGTAATCCGCCTCCACCGTCGGTTCGGGCACCGGTTCCGGCTCGCCCGGCAGCGCCTCTGCCTGGGCCATCATGGCCGGCACCGATTCGGGAATGGTCGGCGCGACAACCGGCGGCAGCACCAGTCGTCCCGTGCCGCGCGGCCGCTCCTCGGCAAGACGCCAGGCGAGGAAGATCGAACCGCCGATCGCGCCGGCACTGGCAATGCAAAGCAGCAGGAACCAGAGCCACAGCCGGCCGGCGAGCGCCGAGCGGTCGGCCAGTACCAGATAATGCCAGCCGGTGTCCGGCATGATCTCGGGGCCGTAGGTCGCCTCGCGCACGGAATCGGCGACCGGCGTCGCGTCGACCGGCGTGCCCTTGACGTCGAGCAGCATGATGCGGATGCCGGGGTGCTGCAGCGCCGCCAGCCGCTCGGCGAGCGCCTTGGCCGGCAGCCGGAAGGCCACGACGCCCTCGACCGAGCCGTGCTGGATGACCGGGCGTGCCAGGAGCACGCCGTAAGTGTCCTCGATCCGCTTGATCGGCGAGACGACGAGGATGGTCGACGGATCCTCGGTCTGCTGCAGGCGCGCCAGCACCTCGCGATAGACCTCGGCGAGCGGCAGGTCGCGCTGGCGCGGCTGGGTCAAGTCGGCCGCGAAGTTCGAATCCTTCTGCAGCGAATAGACGACGCGGCCGAAGTGATCGATCAGGTAGAGATCATCGAACAGCGTGGAGGCGATCAGGCTCTGGAAGCTCGCATGGAACCGGTCGTGCACGCTCGCATAGGCCGGCAGCGACGGCGGCATCTCCTGCGGCGGCTGGCCCTTGCCGTAATAGGAGCGGAGCAGTGCGGCCGCACGCTCCGGATCGGGCGAGATCTGCGCGAAGGCCGGCGCGAATCCGTAATAGCGGCCAATGCTGTAGCCGATGAAGCTCGTGCTGGCGAAGGCGGCACTCTGGCTGCGCGCGAAGTCGACGATCGTGGTCAGATCATGGCTTGCCGAAGTTTCGGCGATATCGATCTGGAATTGGGTCCGCTGCTCAATAATATTCGCCAGCGCCAGCAGGGCTGCCAAAAATACAGCAATGACAGGGAGTAGCGGAACTACCGCCCTGGACAGCCTTCCGTGAAGCCCCAACACTGCCCGCCCCCCAAAACGCCGGCGTCCGGGATCTGATTTTGACGATTTTGTCGTAACATCGATCAAGCCCGTTCGACTCGCGCCTGTCAAGTTTCGGGCGAAACCGGTTCGCCCCCTGCCGTTCTCCCGAGCGCAACCCGCGCCGCCCCGCCTTGCACCACAGAGTCCGCGCCATTCCGGGCCACCGGCACCCTCGCCGCCCCATCCGGACGCAAAAGCCACCGCCGCCCGAGCCGCTCCCAAGCCTATAAGCCTTTGACGCGGCGAACACACCGTCACGAAACCGTCAATTTCGTTCATCGGCGAAGCTGCCCTTGATCGAAGCCCGTCCTTGCCGCTTGTCTCGTCGCCACGACATCGATCAGAGCGAGAGCGCACCCATGTCAGAAGCTCCGTTGGCCGTCATCTTCGGCACGCCCGGTCCGACCCTGACCGCCGACCAGCGCGCCTTCTTCCGCGACGCCAATCCGCTGGGCCTCATCCTGTTCAAGCGGAACTGCGAGACGCCGGATCAGCTGCGCCGCCTGACCGAGGATTTCCGCGCGGCGGTCGGCCGGGCCGACGCGCCGATCCTGATCGATCACGAGGGCGGCACGCACCAGCGCATGGATCCGCCGGTCTGGCCGCAATTCCCGGCGCCGGCGCGGTTCGGCGCGCTCTACGCTCACGACCCGGCCGCCGCCCTCGCCGCCGCACGGCTCAACGGCCGGGCGATCGGCACGCTCCTCAGCCAGCACGGCATCACCGTCGATTGCGCGCCGCTCCTGGACGTCCCGGTCGCCGGCGCCGACCCGGTGATCGGCGACCGCGCCTTCTCGAGCGATCCGGAAGAGGTGGCGCTGCTCGCCGATGCCTTCGTCGAGGGCATGAAGGCCGCAGGCGTCACACCGATCATCAAGCATATCCCCGGCCACGGCCGCGCCATGGTCGACAGCCACAAGGAGCTGCCGACCGTCGCGGCCCCGCTCGCCGAGCTCGACCACACCGATTTCGTGCCGTTCCGCCGGCTGGCCTCGGCGCCCTGGGCGATGGTCGCCCATATCCTGTTCCCCGACATCGACGCCAAGCGACCGGCGACGATCTCGCCGCTGGTGATCGAGCAGTTGATCCGCGGCCGGCTGGGCTTCGAGGGCGTGCTGATCTCGGACTGCATCTACATGGAGGCGCTGGGCGGCTCGCTCGCCGAGCGCTGCCGCGCCGTGCTCGCCTCGGGCATCGACATTGCGCTCTCGAGTCACGGCGACGTCGAGGAATGGCAGGCCATTGCCGCGGCGGCCCGGCCGCTGACCGACGCGGCCACCGCCCGGCTCGCGGCCAACCGGGTGCCGCCGCCGGCGCTGCCGCCGCTCGACGTCGCCGAGACCGTCGGCGAGATCATGCGGCAGCTTGCCGCGTGACCGCCGGCAGGCCGCGCAAGAGACTGTCGGCAAAGCGACGGAAATCCGTCTTCCCCTGACGAAAACAACGAGTTTGCAACCTAGCCGCCGCGAGGCCAGCCGTGACAGGGTCTTGGCTCAAGGCGGGACGGCCCGGAACGGACCCCTCGCTTGAGGGGGCAAAAATCCGGGGAAGGACCCCGATGTTCAGAAGCATCATCGCTACCGCGCTCGTCGCTCTGCTACCGGCCACCGCCGTCGCCGAATCGAACCTGACCATCGTCGCCAGCCTGTCGACCGGCTGGGTGCGCAACTTCAACCCATTCAACGAGACGACCCGGCTGCACAGCGTCCGCGACTTCGTCTACGAACCGCTCATCATCTTCAACTCGATGCACGACGGCACCCCCAGCTATCGCCTCGCGACCGATTACAACTACTCGGGCAATCTCCTGAAGCTGTCGTTCCACCTGCGCGAGGGCGTCGAATGGTCCGACGGCCAGCCGTTCAGCGCCAAGGACGTCGTCTTCACCTTCGAGATGCTGAAGCGGCAGAAGGCGCTCGACACCCAGAACATCTGGGACCGCATCTCCGCGGTCGACGCCCCCGACGCCAATACCGTCGTGTTCACGCTCAAGCGGGTGAACACGAACATCGCGTTCGAGATCGTGCGCGTGCCGATCGTGCCGGAGCATATCTGGAGCAAGGTCGCGGACCCGGTGAGCTTCACCAACGACACCCCGGTGGGATCCGGCCCCATGACCGAGGTGCGCCGCTTCACCTCGCAGATCTACCAGCAGTGCCGCAACCCGCATTACTGGGACGCCCAGGACCTCAAGGTCGATTGCCTGAGCTTCCCGCAGGTCGGCACCAACGAGCAACTGCTGACGGCGGCCGCGGCCGGCGCCATCGACTGGTTCGGCGCTTTCCTGCCCGACATCGAGCGCACCTATATCGCGGCCGATCCGGCGCATTTCCGCTATTGGTTTCCACCGGGCGGCACGGTCGCGCTCAACATCAACTTCGACAGCCCCGACCCCGGCAACCGCGCAGCCTTCCGCAACCTCAACTTCCGGCGCGCGGTCAGCATGGCGATCGACCGGCGCGCGATCGTCGACATCGCCGGCTACGGCTATCCGACCGTCAACGAATATGCGAGCGGCATCGGCCGGACCTACCAGAACTGGGTCGACCAGGAGGCCGAGAAGGAATTCGGCCAGTATGCCCGGTTCGACAAGGATGCGGCACGCGCGCTCTTGGCCGAGAGTGGCTTCCGCGACAAGGACGGGCGCGGCTTCGTCTCGAACCCGGACGGCACGCCGATCAGCTTCACCATCCTGGCGCCGAACGGCTGGACCGACTGGGTGAACACGACCGAGCTCGTCGCCGAGAGCCTGAACCAGATCGGCATCAATGCGCGCGTCTCGACGCCCGAGCCCGCGGCCTGGGCGCAGAAGCTCATCAGCGGCTCCTACGACACGGCGATCAACGGGTATCTCACCGGCGAGACACCCTACCGCTCGTTCGACATGGGCTTCCATTCGCGCTTCTCGGGCAAGACGCGGTTCGCGGCGACGCGCTTCGTCGATCCGGAGCTCGACCAGGCGCTGGACGCCTTCATCTCGACCATCGATCCGGCGGCGCAGCGGCAGGCGATGAACAAGGTGCAGATGATCCTGGCCGCGAACATGCCCTACGTGCCGCTCTACTCGAACCCGATCTGGTACGAGTACGACACGAAGCGCTTCAAGGGCTGGTTCAACAGCGACAACCCGGTCGCCCGGCCGGACGTGTTCGACGGCACGCCGGAGCGGCTCCTGCATCTGCTGGCCCTCGAGCCGGTGAAGCCCTGAGCGCGGCCATGCTGCCCCTCGCCCTTTCCCGTGCCGGAGCCCGGTGATGGTCTTCCTGCTGCGCCGGCTCGGCTTCTATGTCGCGGCCTTCCTGTTCGCCGCGACGTTCAATTTCCTCATTCCCCGTCTCATGCCGGGCAACCCGATCGACACGATGTTCGCCCAGGCGGGCACGGCCCTGCCGCCCGAGAGCCTGGACGCGCTCAAGGCGACGTTCGGCTTCCTCGACGCGCCGCTGCCGGTGCAGTACCTGCACTATCTCGGCAGCGTCTTCACCTGGGACCTCGGGCTCTCGGTCAAGTTCTATCCGCTCACGGTCAACCAGGTGCTGCTCCGGGCGCTGCCCTGGACGCTGCTCCTGGTAATGACCTCGTCCCTGACCGCCTTCGCGATCGGCTCGCTCGCCGGCGCGCGGGCCGCCTGGCGGCGCGGCGGCACCTTCGACAGCGTGGGGGCGCCTGGCGCGCTCATGCTGCAGGCGGTGCCGCCGCTCGTGACCTCGCTCTTGGCGCTCTCGCTGTTCTCGATCAGCTTGAAGTGGCTGCCGACCGGCTTCGCCTGGGACCCGATGCTCGACCTCACCTGGTCCTGGGCCTCGGTCTCAAGCGTGCTCATCCACGCGGTGCTGCCGGTCGCGACCATGGCCTTGGCCCAGATCGGCGGCTACCTCGTCACCATGCGCAACAGCATGATCAATCTGCTGGGCGAGGATTACATCACGCTGGGCCAGGCGAAGGGCCTCTCCGACCGACGGCTCAGGCTCGTCTATGCCGCCTACAATGCGCTGCTGCCGGCCTTGACCAGCTTCGCCATGAGCTTGGGCGCCGTGTTCGGCGGCTCGCTCGTGACCGAAGTCGTCTTCAACTACCCGGGCTTGGGCTACACGCTCTATGAAGGCATCACGTCGCGCGACTATCCGCTGATCCAGGGTCAACTGCTGATCATGACGCTCGCCATGCTGAGCGCCAATTTCGTCGCGGACACGCTCTACATCCTCGTCGACCCCCGCCTGAGGAGGGCCTGATCATCGCCGCGATCCTTCTGGCGCTGACGAGCAATCGCAAGGCCTTGGTCGGCCTCGTCGTCGTCGGCTTCTTTATCCTGGTGGCGCTGTTCGCCCCGTTCGTCGCGCCGGCCGGGCCGAACCAGCGGGTGGCCCGGCCGCACGAGCCGCCGAGTGCGGAACATGTGCTGGGCTCGACCCGCATGGGCCGCGACGTGCTCTCGCAGACCATCCACGGCACGCGCACCTCGCTCATGGTGGGCTTCGTCGCCGGCCTGGTCGTGACCGTGGTCGGCGTCGCAGTCGGGGTCACCTCGGGCTATTTCGGCGGCCGGGTCGACGAGGCGCTCAATTTGCTCACCAACGTCGTGCTGGTCATCCCGAACCTGCCGCTGATGCTGGTGCTGGCCGCCTTCGTCGGCGAAGCCGGGCCACTCACCATCGCGACCATCATCGGCTTGACCGCCTGGGGCTGGGGCGCCCGCGTCACGCGCGCCCAAACCCTGAGCCTGCGCCAGCGCGACTACATCCTCGCGTCCGAGCTCCTGGGCGAGCCCGCCTGGCGCATCATCCTGGTCGAGCTCTTGCCGAACCTCACCTCGATCATCGGCTTCAACTTCATCGGCAGCGTGCTCTACGCGCTTATCACCGAGGCGACGCTAGAGTTCCTGGGCCTGGGCGACCCGCTGGCCTTGAGCTGGGGCACCAACCTCTACCATGCTCAGGAGACCTCGGCGCTCCGGGTCGGCGCCTGGTGGGAGATCGCAGCACCCAGCCTGGCGCTCGTCCTGTTCGGCTCGGGCCTGTCGCTCATCAATTTCGCCGTCGACGAGATCGCCAACCCGCGCCTGCGCACCTTGCGCGTGCCGAAGCGGATCCTGGCGGCGCTCCGGCCGGTCGGCCCGGCGGAATGACGGTAATCGCCATGACCGAGGTCAAGCCCCCTCCGCTCCTCAGCGTCCGCGAGCTCTGCGTCGACTATGCGACGCCCAAGGGCTTGAAGCGCGCGGTCGACCGGGCGTCATTTACGCTGGACGCGAACGAAGTGCTGGGCCTCGCCGGCGAGTCGGGCTCCGGCAAGAGCACGGTCGCCTTCGCCATCGCGCGGCTGCATCGCCCGCCCGCCTTCATCACCGGCGGCAGCATCCTGCTCGACGGCACGGATGTTCTCGCGCTTGAGGGCGAAGCGCTCCGGCAATGGCGCTGGCGCGACGTGAGCGTCGTGCTCCAGAGTGCCATGAACGCGCTCAACCCGCTCTTGACCGTCGAGGCGCAGTTCGCCGACCTGTTCCGCGCCCACGGCATCCGCGACAAGGCCGAGATCCGCGAGCGCAGCGCCGAGCTCATGCGCCTGGTCGGGATCGCGCCCGACCGGCTCCGGGACTATCCGCACCGCTTCTCCGGCGGCATGCGCCAGCGCCTCGTCATCGCCATGGCGCTGGCCTTGAGCCCCAAGCTCATCATCATGGACGAGCCGACGACGGCGCTCGACGTGGTGGTGCAGCGCGAGCTTCTGCAGGAAGTGTCGGCGCTCCGTCGGCAGCTCGGGTTCTCGGTGCTGTTCATCACCCATGACCTGGCGCTCATGAGCCAGTTCTGCGACCGGATCGGCATCATGCTGAACGGCGCGCTCGTCGAGCAGGGCGAGCCAGAGCAGATGATCGACGCGCCGCAGCATCCCTATACGCGCAAGCTGTGGCAGGCGATCCCGCCACTGCACCCGCCGCGGATGCCGCCGCGCCGGGTCCTGGAGAAGATGCCGTGAGCGCACCGATCCTCGAGACCCGCAAGCTCGGCATGATCTATCGCGGCCATCGCGAGGTGGCGGCGCTCTCCGACGTCAGCTTCACGCTCGAGCGCGGCCGGGCCCTGGCGCTCGTCGGCGAGTCCGGCTCGGGCAAGAGCACCTGCGCCAAGCTCTTGACGCGCATGGTGGCGGCGACCGACGGCCAGATCCTGTTCGACGGCCGGGACGTGACCCGGCCTGGCGACCGGCGCGAGGTGCTGGCCTATCGGTGCCAGGTGCAGATGGTGTTCCAGGACCCCTTCGCGGCGCTCAACCCGGCGCACGACGTGCGTCATCACCTGACGCGCCCGCTCGCGCTCCACAAGCCGGAGCTCGGCCGCGCCGAGCGCGAAGACCGCGCGGATGAACTGGCGCTCGCGGTCGGCCTCGATCCGGTCGAAACGCTCGGCAAATATCCGCACGAGCTGTCGGGCGGCCAGCGCCAGCGCGTCAACCTGGCGCGCGCCATGGCGGTCGAGCCGGCCGTGCTGATCGCCGACGAGCCGACCTCGATGCTCGACGTCTCGATCCGCTTGAATGTGCTCGACATGCTGAAGCCGCTGAAGCGTGAGCGCGGCGTCGCCATGCTCTACATCACCCACGACATCGCAACCGCGCGCTACGTGGCCGAGGATACGGCGGTGCTGTTCGGCGGCCGCATCGTGGAGATGGGCCCGACCGACGCGATCATCGACGCGCCGCACCATCCCTATACCCGGCTGCTGCTCGCCGCGGTGCCGGAGGTCGGCCGGTCGTTCGCCGCGGAGGACGCGAGCCTGGTCCGGCACGCCGATCGCATCCGCGAGATCAGCCGGGAACCCGGCCCGCTGAACGAGGTGGCGCCCGGCCATTTCGTGCGCGACTGCGCCGACCTGCCCTTCTAGCCCCGATCCCGCGATGAGGCCGTAGCAGGGATGCCGCCCGGCAGAAACGACCCGGCAAGTTCTGCCGGGTGGCGCTCCCTGCCCGGCGTATTTTTCTATTAAGCGACTGAGAAGGCGGAAACTGGCTCGCGGCCGGCGGATTGCTCTTGGCAGAAGGTCCTAACCCCTTGATCTGAGGAGGGTCCTTCATGAGCGTCAGCAGCATCTCGCAAGCCGACGTCTTCCAGCAGTGGCAAGAGCTGCAACAGCGGCTCAGGGCCGCAGAGACGACGAGCGCCAGTTCAGCCAGCAGCGCCAGTTCCAGCAGCAGCGACAGCAACTCGATCACCAACGGTTCGACGGCCAACGCCGCGCCGCCCGCCTTCTTTCAGCTGCTCAACATCAACTTCCTGACCGGGCTGTCGAGCGACAGCAGCTCGGGCACGGGCAGCGCGAGCACGAGTACCAGCACGGACGCGACCAGCGCCAGCAGTGCCACCAGCACCAGCAGCTCGAGCACGACCTCGACGGCGCTCGAAAGCGCACTCGAAGCGCTGCTGAAGGCGCTCCAGGACGGGTCGCCTCCACCCCCGCCGGCTCAGACCGCCGACGGCACGTCCTCGAGCGATTCGAGCAGCACGAGCGCCAGTAACACGAGCGCCAGTAACACGAGCACGAGCAGCACGAGTGCCTCCACCTCGACGAGCACGACGACCAGCTCGAGCAGCGACAGCACGTCGACGAGCCCTGTCGACCAGTTGGCGAGCGAGCTGCAGTCGCTGCTGGCGCAGCTGCAGACCGATCTCGCCGCGTTCGAGAACGCCAGCACATCCAACAGCACCAGCACGACCGCGTCGGCCACCTCGGCATCGACCAGCACGACGGCGAGCTCGAGCAGCGACAGCCAGACCGCATCGGCCTCGACCGACCAGAACCAATCAACTGGCGTGCATCACCACCATCATCGCCACCATGTCGAGTCCTACGCCCAGAACCAGCAACTGGGCGACAATGCCGATACCAGCAGCGATTCCTCGAGCAGCTCGTCGAGCGACAGCAGCCTGATCAGCGATCTCGTCGCCTAAAGGCGGCGCCGACGGCGCAAGCACCCGAGAGCAGGGCACGAGGGCAGACCGTCCAAAGGGCGGTCCCGCCTTCGCCCTTGCCGTGCATTTTTCGGGCGACACGGCTTTCCAAGCGCCGGTCGTCCGGCCTACGCTCCCCCATCTATCGAACGGCGTCGGTGCAAAGTCGGGAGGCGAGCCATGACGGCGTCTGAAACCAGGCCGGGTGCCACCTGATGCTCTACGTGCCGACGCTGCTGCAGGCGATCGACCTGATCGGCACCTTCGTCTTCGCGCTGAGCGGCGCCGTCGCCGGCGTGCGCCGCGGGCTCGATCTGTTCGGCGTGCTCGTCGTCGCCTTCGTCGCCGCCGTGTTCGGCGGCATCACCCGCGACATCGTCATCGGCGCCGTGCCGCCCGACGCGCTACGGCACCCGCACTACATGGTACTGGCTGCGACGGCCGGGCTCCTCACCTTCCGCTGGTATCCGCTGGTCGCGCGCTTCACCTACCCCGTCCGCCTGTTCGACGCCGCCGGCCTGGCGCTCTTCGCGGTGGCCGGCACGGAAAAGGCGCTGCATCACGGCCTAGACGGGCTCGCCGCCGCCGTCGTCGGCATGGTGACCGCGATCGGCGGCGGCGTCGTGCGCGACGTGCTGCTGGCCCAAGTGCCGGTCGTGTTGCGCGCGGACATTTATGCGGTGGCGGCCCTTGCGGGCGCGCTCATCGTCGTGGCCGGCGATCGCCTGGCGCTGCCGGAGGCCCCAGTGGCCATCCTCGGCGCCGCGGTCTGCTTCGCGCTCCGCGTGCTGGCGCTCTATCGCGGCTGGCAGCTGCCGGCATCGCGCTGGTACGCGAAGGGCGGTTCCTGAGCGCCGGCATCGACAATCCCTGCTTTTCGCCTCGCTCCCGACAGCGCCTTTAGGTTATGTCAACGGCGACCGCGGCCGGCACCTCCCACGCGAGCCCGGTCGCCCTCGCGGCAGTTTCTCGGGTTCGGCAAAGTGAACATACGGACATTGATCAAGCGGCTGATCGTCGTGGCGCTCTTCCTCGTCCTGGCGCCCGCGGCGCTTGCGCTCGAAGGCGCCTGGTCGCCGTACGCCCACCCGATCCTGCTCAAGGCCTATCACTATCTCATGGTCTGGCAGCCGCTCGTCGCGAGCTTGCTTGCCCTCGCCGCTGCCGGCATCGTGCTCGAGGCGGTGCAGCACTCGACGCGGCAGAGCGCGAAGGCGACGCTGCGCGCGGCACGGATCACCGCGCGGGCGACGGCCGCAGCGGCCGAGCGCACGCTGGCCGCCGCCACCGCCAAGGAGACAGCCCGCCGGAAGGCCCGGGACGAGCGGGAGCGCAAGGACCAGATCGACATCGCGCTCGACGCGCTCAGCAAGCTGCAGGCGCTGATCCAATGCCTGCCGAGTGCCGGCGAGGAAAGCGAGCCGCAGTTCCTCGTCACCGGTCCCGCCGCCTTTCCCGGTCTTTCGACGCTCAGGCTCTACGGCGTCGAGATGCGCATCCGCACTCTCGACACCGGCATCGCCAAGGAATTCGCCGAGCTCGAGGCCTGGATCACCGCGATCGTCGGCGACCGCGAGACGAAGCGGGACCGCAACGAGTTCCGCAAGGAAGGCGCCGTCCGACGCGCAGTGGCCGAACAGCTGCGCGAGAGGATCCAGGGCAGGCTCCGCTTCAGCGCATGAGCGGCATCGGCCGCAGCCCTCAGGCCTCCGCGCCAGATCAGTTGCGCGTCAGGTCCCAATGGATCGTACAGGTCCGATCGCTGCTCGCCGACGAGGTGCCTGTAATGTGTCCGTCTTGGACCTGGCCGTCGAACAGGATAGACGCCCCGTTCTCGCGGAAGGCGAGCTTGACCTTGCCGTTCGGCGCCACCGTGCCGGTCAGGAACTTGCCCTCCTTCATGGCGTAATCGGACTTGGCGTTGCCGTTCTCGTCGACCACGAGGACGAACTCGTGGACGCCCAGGCTGCAGATGCCGGTCTGCAGCGTCGTATAGCCCGTATAGCGCCCGGCAATCGCCGCCGCCGGCTTCGGCGGTGCGCTGGACGGTGCCGCAGGCCCGGCCGGGAACGAGCGGCGGATGAACAGGCCGGCGATCACCAGCAGCGCCACGAACCCAAGAATGATCAGCACGAATGCCAAATACGAAGCGGCATTCTGCGTCGATTTCGCCGAGGCCATCGAACCCGAACCCATGATTAGTGAAAATATCGGCTGAAAGCCTTGGCCGGCTTTTCGTCGCTCTTGGCAGGCGCCGCGATCGCCAGGAGAAGCAACCGCAGAACCTCAACCACCAGTCTAAGCACGGCCATCGCCAAGGACCAGCGACGGGATGATCATCCACCTGGATTTGTGCGGTACCTGTGTCCGTTGTCACACGCAAAGAAATAAAATTTCCTCTATTCTCTCGTATAGGATGCCGTGAACATCCTAGGTGAGAGCGCGTTCGCACAAGCCACGCGCTTCGCCCCTTTCGACCATGTTGCGCGCGCGGCGGCCCATCTGCTGCTTCTTCCCGATCAGCGGATCGGCTCTGCAGCCTTTTGCAGAGGATAGGCCATGTCGTATCAGCTCGGACGTCTGCACCGGACCTACAATCCGCGGATCCCCCACATGAGCGCCTTGCTGGCGGGGCAGTCGCTGCCGCCGCCGCCGCCCAGCGTCGACTGGGCCGAGCACATGCCCGACAACCTCGGCATGATGCTCAACGATCGGTTGGGCGATTGCACCTGTGCTGCCTATTACCACGCGCAGCAGGTCTGGACCGCCAACACGCTGTCGGCGATGCAGACGCAGCCGGACGTGGATGTCGAGAAGCTCTACGTCCTCGCCTGCGGCTACAACCCGCGCGTCCCGGGCGAGGGACCGGGCGGCAACGAGCAGCATGTGTTGACCTACCTCCTGCGCCGCGGCGCGCCGTTCGGCCCGAACGGCCAGCAGAAGCACAAGATCGCCGCCTTCGTCGAGGTCGACCCCCGCAACACCGACGACGTCAAGCGCACGATCAACGATTGCGGCGTCGCCTATATCGGCTTCAACGTGCCGCAGTTCATCATGCCACAGCCGCCGGCGACGCCGCCCCGCACGTGGGACGTGCAAGATACCGATACCAACATCATCGGCGGCCATGCGGTCGTGCTCGCCGGCTATGACGCGAGCGGCGCCCGCGTCATTTCCTGGGGCGAATATTTCACGATGACCTGGGCGTTCTTCGCCCAGTATGTCGACGAGGTCTATGCCATCGCCGACCCGAACTGGGTCGCCGTCAAAGGCACGACACCCGGCGGGCTGACCCTCGACGAGCTCGAAACGCAAATGCAGGCGCTGCAAGGGGCCTGATCGTCGCGCGCAGCACCTTGCGGGCGTCCCGGGCTCGTGTCCGGGGCGCCTCTTCATGCCGATACCGGCGTGCGGTGCGGGAATGACACGTGCGCTTTCGTGCAGGCTTCCCTTCGGCGACTAATATATTAGTATGTCGCCATGCCCGTCCCGCTCCGCTCCCGTGCGACCCTTGCCGACCAGGCCTATGACACCCTCCGGGCGATGATCGTCAGCGGCGAGATGCCGCCGGGCTCGCGCCTCTCGGAGCCCGAGTTGACCCTGCGCCTCACGATCGGCCGCACGCCGCTGCGCGAGGCGCTGCTGCGCCTCGTCCAGGATGGGCTGGTGGTGATCTATCCGCAGTCCGGCAGCTTCGTCGCCGCCATTGACCTCGACCAGCTGGAAGAGGCGCAGTTCGTGCGCGAACGGCTCGAATGCGGCATCATCCGGCGGGTCACGTCCCAGGCCGACAAGCGCGGCATCGCGCAGCTCAAATCCTTGCTGCAGCGCCAGGAACTGGCGGCAGTCGACGAGGACACGGCGCTGTTCCACGGGCTCGACGACGAGATGCACGCGACCTTCTGCGCGGTCGCCGGCTGGCCCGATGTCTGGCGGATCATCCATCGCAGCAAGGTGCACATGGACCGGGTCCGGCACCTCAGCCTGCCGATCGCCGGCCATATGTCGCACCTGATCCAGCAGCATCGGACCATCGTCGAGGCGGTGGCGTCGGGCGACGCCGATGCGGCCGAGCAGGCGATGCGCGATCATCTGAGCGAGATCTTCAAGACCGTTGCCGTGTTGCGTCTCGATCGTCCGGACAAACATGACGGGACCAAGAGCGATGGGGCGCTGCCCCGGCCCGCAAGAGGTTTTTCCGCCCACCGGTGAACGACACGCCGGCGAAGGGCTCATCAGAGGAGGTTGGCTTGGAACAGACATGGCGGTGGTTCGGTCCGGAGGACGCGATCACACTCCCCGAGATCCGCCAGACCGGTGCCACGGGCATCGTGACGGCGCTGCACCACATTCCGTACGGCGTGGTGTGGAGCGTCGAGGAGATCGAGAAGCGCAAGGCGATGATCGAGGCTGCCGGCCTCCGCTGGGCGGTGGTCGAGAGCGTGCCGGTCGCGGAACCGATCAAGCTCGGCGGCGGCGACCTGCAGCCGCTCTACGAGAACTATCGCCAGACGCTGCGCAACCTCGCGGCCTGCGGCATCGACACGGTCTGCTACAACTTCATGCCGATCCTGGACTGGACGCGCACGCAGCTCTATTACCCGCTGGCGACCGGCGGCTCGGCACTGCGCTTCAACGCGCACGAATATGCCGCGTTCGACGTCTACATGCTCGAGCGCCAGGGTGCCGAGGCCGAGCATTCACCCGAAGTGCTGAAGCGGGCCAAGGCCTGGTTCGATGCGGCGTCCGAGAGCGACAAGGACAAGCTCCTGGCCTGCATCATGTCCGGCCTGCCCGGCGCCTACGAGCGCTATGACGTGCCGGGCTTGAAGCGGGTGATCGACACCTATCGCGACATCACCGCCGACGACCTGCGCCAGAACTTCGCGAGTTTCCTCAGGGAAGTGATCCCGACCGCGGAAGAGGTCGGCGTGCGTCTGGGCGTCCATCCGGACGATCCGCCGCGCCCGATCTTCGGCCTGCCGCGCGTCGTGTCGAACGAGGAAGACCTGGCCTTCATCGTCGGCGCCGTCGATTCGGTCGCGAACGGGCTCACGCTCTGCACCGGCTCGCTCGGCGCGGGGCCGGCCAACGACCTGCCGAAGATCGCGCGCCGCTTCGCCTCGCGCATCCATTTCGTGCATCTGCGCAACGTGGCGAAGGAGCCGGACGGCTCGTTCATGGAATCGAACCACCTGGGCGGCGACGTCGACATGGTCGCGGTCGTGACCGAGATCCTCGAGGAGCAGAAGCGCCGCAAGGACCGGAACGACGCGCGCTGGCGCATCCCGTTCCGCCCGGACCACGGCCACGAGCTCCTGACCGACGTCGGGCGCAAGACCCATCCGGGCTACCCGCTGGTCGGCCGCCTCAAGGGCCTGGCCGAGGTGCGCGGCGTGATGACCGCGGTCGCCGCAATCAAGGGTCTGCCGGTCTGATGGACGAAAAGGCCCGGCGGCGCAATCCGCCGGGCCCTGCCCTTTCGGCCTGAGAGCAGCCATCGCGCATCTCAGAGAAAGATCCTGAGATCCCTTCGCGGCTCGCGGATTAACTCAACGCGCAGTCTCGAAGGACACCACGATCATGCACCACAGTCAGCGCGACATGATGCGCGGGCTACTGACGATGCTGGGATACGACGAGGCCGCGGTCTGCCGGGCATACGCTCAGGCCGAGCGTGCCGGTCTCGTCTCCCGCAAGAGCAACAAGCATGGTCATTCAGCGGAGGCCTATGCAGCAGCCCTGTGGGCGAACGGACACCGGCGCCGCAGCCCCTGGATCAGGGAGTACTGCACGCGCCACGGCATTACCGCCAAGGCCCATCGGTGAACCTGAGTTCGTCCGGCGTCAGAAGGCGTTCAGCACATTGCTGGCCACGACGGCGCAATAGAGCCCGATCATCCCGGCCGTGAGCCACCGGGCATGGAGCCGCTCGAGCCGCAGCACCGCATAGGCGACGAACGCCACCACGGCGACCTTCGGCAGCCACCAGAGCGCGCCGAGCGCCCCCTGGCACCAGGCCATGACCGGGTTCGCCTCGACAATTCCGGGCGCGGCGAGGGCCGCATTCGTGCTCAGCACGTCGGCGATCTGGAGCGCAACGAGTGCGGCTATGACGGCAAATTTCTTCATGGTCGAAAAGTAGCGTTTTGCTACTGTGCTTCAAGAATTATCACAGAAGATTTATGGAAAATTGTATTCATTTGGCACGATGAGCTTTCGTGCGCCGCCTGCGCCGCAGTGAGCGGGCCTCGCCTGATCGGGGAGCCTTTCCGCCGACGCCCTCGGGCGCGGCAGGCCGACTGCCGCGGCCATGAGCTAATCGCTAGAATTCGCTGGCGTCCCCAAGGGGATTCGAACCCCTGTTACCGCCGTGAAAGGGCGGTGTCCTAGGCCTCTAGACGATGGGGACAGCGGCGGGCGGACAGTTCGGTCGAGATACAGGGACGAGCGGCCGAATGCAAGCGCTTCCCGTTCCGCCCCAACCACGGCCACGAGCTCCTGACCGACGTCGGGCGCAAGACCCATCCGGGCTATCCGCCGATCGGACGCCTCAAGAGCCTGACCGAGGTGGGCGGCGTGATGTAGGCGGTCGCGGCAGTCAAAGGGTTGCCGTTCTGACGGACGAAAAGCCCCGGCGGCACAAGCCGCCGGGGCCATTCCGCTCCAGCAACGGTTGACGTCACACGTCTAGTTCACAAGGTGCAACCCGTCCGCGGACATCGTGATCTGCTGTGCGCTGGTCGCGATCGGCATTCCGCGATCGTGGAACCAACCAACGCCGTCTTGAACAAGAGATACGGCGACGACATTGGGGCCGCCCTTTTGGGGCGGAGCCATGGGAACATCGATACGTAAGCTGCCATCCGCGGGCACATCGCCGGCCAGATCTTGCCGAAGATCCCATCCTGGGGCTCGCAGCTCTTCCGGCGTCAAATGATCGGCAGGAAAATATCGCGCTGAAAGCCGCACTGGCGTTCCGGTGCTCGACATGGCCGGTATCGTCGAAGTGCCGTGATTGCGAATCATCACGGTCGCAAAGAGGGTGCCATTCTCAACGCGCAGACCTTCAATCGCGACCTCGGTCTTACCCATGAGGCCGGCCGGCAGCGGCCCTGCAAAACTGGCTCGATGCAGTCGATGTGCGAACAATGACGGGTCGCACCCATCATATCCGACCATCACAACGCGCTTTGCCAGCCGCTCGAACTCGTTGTCTCCAGTGCGGCCGAGAAAGTCGAGAGCGGTTGAGATATCGGCTGCCGCATCCCCGCACCCGCCAGTCAAGACATGGCCAGGCGGTGTGTTGCCGGAGTATCCATTCAGTGTCGGCCAGCCGCGGTCCTGGGCGAGAATGATCCCGTCGAGTTCACGCAAGTACGCCGGCTCGTTTCGCCCCGGTGCCAGAATCAGGATCGGCGATGCCGGCAGATTAGTGGGCAGCTGAGCAGCGGCAGCCCGGAGCCGCTCCTGCCATTCGCTCTTTGTCGAATTTTGCTGGTCGATGTCGCTGCTTTCGACGACCAGCAATACAACGACCAAGAGCTGACAAGCATACCGAACCGGCTTGGCGATCCGTGCCCCCGATATCGCGTCCAGCGAACGGGCCAGCAGCATCGAGATCGGGAACAGCAGAACGACGCAGATCCGCGTCACGGCACGAATGGAATTCACGCCCGGCAGCGTCGCGACGAAGCGGTAGACCGAATGGCCATGCACCCACAACGTCAGCAGGCACAGGAAGCAGATCGCCAGAAGAGCAGAGGCGAACAGAGGACCGAGCGGGGCTCGATTGCGCTTCCCGAGCACGAGAGCGATCGCAAGTGCCAGCAACGGCGCTACGCCAAAGAACATCTGATGCTCATGGCGCATCGGCAGAGCATCGAAACCGGACCAAGGGAATTTCCATAAACCGGAAAGGTCCGCCAGCAGATAGCTGGCCAACCGCGGCAACATGGTTGCGATCTCGGCCCATGTGCGATGAAACCCGTAGAGCCGAGTGACCTCACGATAGGGCATGAACAACCCGACCAACAGGGCGGCGAAAACGCCGCCCGCGATCAGAAAGCCAGCACGCCCGCCACCCGAAGCGCCCCGCCAAGCGCCGGCGAGCCGCAAGGGCCAATGACGCAATGTGCCACGGCCAAAGGTCGATCCTACAAGCGCTTGGCCCAGCGCAAATGCGCCGAGCAGAAGGCAGAGGAAATATCCGATATAGATGGAGCAGTAGAACTGCCAAACGGTCCAGAACCCGAGTGCCACAAGCGACGAAAGACGAGGACGTTGCCCGAACTGGATCAACGACAGCATCGCAAGGGGCACACCGAACCGGTAGATGAGCTGAGCGTGGCTGCTCTGGGCGGTTATCGGAAGCCCGAAGGCGAAGAGGAAAGCCCCCGAGGCGGCCGCGAGCCAGCCGTGTTCGAGCTTGCGCAGCGTATACGCGCAGGCAGCAAAGTTGGCCACATAACCTAGCTCGTACCAGCCGCGATACGCATCCTCCCGATCACACCCGATGAGGCGCAGGACCGAATAGACAAGGTCGTTGCCCAGGTGATTGTCGCTGAAGGCGATGGTCAGCGGGAACGGGTAATAGGAAGCCGCATTCCAAAAGCTCGCCGTTTGTCCCGTGAGCCAGCGATAGCCATGCTCCAGAACATAGCTGTTGAAGCGAGCGTCGCCTAAGTCACCCGGAATCTGGCCGTTGACGACGTGCGGCGCCACGACCAGCACCAAGCCGATGATACCGGTGAGGACGATCCCCAGCCAAGCGCCCACAAATCTGCCGGCAACGGCCGAAACGCGCGCCTCGCTTCTGTCGTCAGGCGCGTAGATCATGTTCTTCGGCAAAGACAATGCGGCTTCTCATGAAGTAGTTCCACAGGAAAACGCCCCCTGTCGCGGCAAGTTTAGCCACGAGTAGGCCCGTAATTCGTTGCGAAATGCAAAAATACAGAATGGCCTGATTGAGCAAAAGACCGGCGCCACTGACGACGAAGATCAGAGCAAGCTCATGATGCTTGGAAAATCGAACGCCGCTTTGGAAAACCACACGCACGCTAATGACGTAATTTACCAAAGTCGCAAGCGCAAACGAACAGGTGCCGACAATCAGATAGTTCCAATGAAGCACGCTTACGCCGAGATAGAACAAGCCGATATCGACCGCAGCCGCCGCACCGCCAACGAAGAAGTAGATTATGATTTTCATGACAATGTGTTATATTTCACAATACAGTAAAGCGCACGAAAGCCATCCTTCCAGCCGATCTTTTTGCCCTCATCGTAAGTTCTGCCATAATAGGAGATGCCAACTTCGAATATCCGGATGCCTTTGCGCTTCGAAATTTTGGCGGTTATTTCTGGCTCAAAGCCGAAACGGCTCTCTTCGATGGTTATCGACTGGATGATCTCTCGACGGAATGCCTTGTAGCAGGTTTCCATGTCCGTCAGGTCAAGATTCGTGAACATATTGGAGAGCAGGGTCAGGAAGCTGTTGCCGACCCGATGCCAGAAATACAAGACACGATGGGCGTCGGCGCCGGCAAAGCGCGATCCGAACACCACGTCAGCCTTGTCCGCCAATATCGGCTCGACCATCCGACTGTACTCGTTCGGATCATATTCAAGATCGGCGTCCTGGACGATCACGATGTCGCCGGTCGCATGCTTGAAGCCGGTGCGCAGAGCGGCGCCCTTACCCTGGTTGTAATCGTGGTAGATGACCTTTTCGACCCGGCCGGATCCCTCGATTTCCGTCTTCAGCTTCTCGCGCGTGCCGTCCTTCGAGCAATCATCGACGACGATGATCTCCTTGTCGGGATAGGGCGAATTGCGAACGGCTTCAATGATCGCGTCGATCGTCTTCAATTCATTGTAGCAGGGAATAACAATCGTAAGCTTCATGCTGCTTCCTGCACTGTCCTTAAAATCGAATAACTGACCGGTCCGTCCGGAACAGCAGAACCAAGGGACGGTTCTCGCCCGACTGACGCCGCCGTCTCTGACGTACTTGAGTAGGCTGAGCCTCCAGCCATGACGCCAGCTGGACGAATGACCCGACAGAGGGCTGCATAGCCCCCACCGCCGCGACCGTAATGGAGAATCTATGCCGTTCAACTATTTTTTGACGTAAACCGCCAACTATCGCTTGCCGCACGACCCGTTGACTCAATCCGGCCACGATCAAATTCGAGCAAAACTAAATAAATTTGGCGTCCCCAAGGGGATTCGAACCCCTGTTACCGCCGTGAAAGGGCGGTGTCCTAGGCCTCTAGACGATGGGGACAGCGGCGGGCGGACAGTTCGGTCGAGGTACAGGGACGAGCGGCTGAATGCAAGCACTTCCCGTGCAGGGGCGGCCTCGGTTCGGTGCAGGCCTCCCTTGCGTCACGCTTAGGCGTGCGCGAAGGCGGCGTCGTCGATCATCAGCTGCACGCCGTTGCGGCCCTGCCAGCTGTCGAGCCGGAGGTGGCCCGCGATGTGAAGCAGTGCGCCGTCGCTCTTCATCAGCGCCGCGCCGAGTTCGGTCTCGAGCGCGCGGAACGCGATCGCCTTGAGACGCTCGGGCCCCGTGCCGGCCGCCAATACGCAGCGCACATGGTTCTGCCCGACCACGTCGGCGCGCAGCACTCGGACGCGCGGCAGCACGAAGCGCGGCTCGGCATTGCCGGCGCCGTAGGGGCCAAGCCCGGCCAGCAGGTCAATGAGCGCCGGCGTCGCGGCCGGCAGCGACAAAAGCCCGTCGATGCCCAGTTCCGGCGTCAGGTCGAGCCCCGCCTGCTCGCCGCCGAGCCGCGCCGCCATGAAGGCCTGGAACTCGGCAAGCCGAGCCTCGGCAACGGTGAAGCCCGCCGCCATGCGATGGCCGCCGCCGCCCACGAGCAGGCCTGCCTGCCGCGCCGCGATCACGGCGGCGCCCAGATCGATGCCGGCGACCGAGCGGCCCGAGCCCTTACCGATCCGCCCGTCCGGCCCGTCCTCCCAGGCGACGACGCAGGCCGGGCGGTTGTAGCGCTCCTTCAGGCGCCCGGCGACGATGCCGATGACGCCCGGATGCCAGTCGGTGCCGTGGGCCAAGACCCAGGCGCCGGCCCCGCCCTCGCCGCCTTCGATCTGCGCGATCGCAGCCGCCTGCACCTCGGCCTCGATCTCCTTGCGCTCGGCGTTGAACTGCTCAAGCTCGGCCGCGAGCCGGCGCGCCTCGACAGCATCCTCGGTCGAGAGCAGACGGCAGCCGAGGTCGGCCCGGCCGACCCGCCCGCCCGCATTGACGCGCGGCCCCAGCACATAGCCCAGGTGATAGGCGTCGAGCCGCTCGGCGACATTGGCCGCATCGGCGAGCGCCACCAGGCCGGCATTGCGCCGGCCGGCCATCACTTTCAGGCCCTGCGCCACCAGCACGCGGTTGAGGCCGACGAGCGGCACCACGTCGCACACCGTGCCGAGCGCCACCAGGTCGAGCCATTGCAGAAGGTCGGGCGCCGGATGGCTGCCGTACCAGCCGGACTGCTTCAAGGCGCGGTTCAAGGCGACGATCAGCAGGAAGGTGACGCCGACCGCCGCCAGATGGCGCTCGCCCGATTCGCAGTCGAGCCGGTTCGGGTTGACGACGGCGACGGCGGCCGGCAGCTCGGGCTCGGCCGCATGATGGTCGATCACCACCACGTCGAGCCCGGCGGTCGCGGCCTCGCCGAGCGGCCCATGTGCGGTCGTACCGCAATCGACGGTCACGACCACGCCGGCGCCGGCCGCCTTCAGCGCCAGGAGCGCCGGCAGGTTCGGGCCATAGCCTTCGGTCCGCCGGTCGGGAATATGCACCCGGGTTCGCGCGCCGACCGCGGCGAGGAAGCGGCCGAGCAGTGCCGACGACGTGGCGCCGTCCACGTCATAATCGCCGAAGATCGCGATCAGCTCGTCGCGCTCGACCGCGCGCGCCAGGCGCTCGACCGCCCGGTCCATGTCCTTAAGCCGGCTCGGGTCCGGCAGGCTGTCGCGCAGGGTCGGCGCCAGATGCCGCTCGACCGCGTCCGGCTCGAGCCCGCGCGCGGCCAGGATGCGGCCCACAACCTCGGGCAGGGAGAGGCGCTGGGCGATCGCGAGCCCCAGCCGGTCGTCACCCGCCCGCTGCCGCCAGCGCCGGCCGCCGAGCGAACACTCGACACCGAGGAAAGCGGAAACCGCCGCCACCTGCTCCGCCGCCAGCGCCATGTTCGGCCACACCCCCAACTTGATTTCCCCTTCGACTAAACGCTCCGCCGATTCGGGGTGGCGGATCAAGCTTTCTCGGCGCCCCGCATGGCCCCATGTTCCCAAACGAGAGAGGGCCGCCCGATGGGCGGCCCTCCGTTCGGTCTTATGATCAGCGGGTTCAGCGTGCGAATGCCGTCCAGCTGGTCTTGCGGTCGAGATTGTGCTGCGCGTCGATGATGCGGACAGTGCCGCTCTTCGAGCGCATGACGATCGACTGGGTCGTGAAGCCGCCGGGCACGCGGCGCACGCCGGCCAGCAGGCTGCCGTTGGTAACGCCGGTCGCAGCGAACATGACGTCGCCCGAGGCAAGGTCGGTCAGGCCGTACTTGCGGTCGAGGTCGGTGATGCCCCAGCGGGCGGCGCGCGCCTTCTCGTCGGCGTTGCGGAACAGGAGCCGGCCCTGCATCTGGCCGCCGATGCAGCGCAGCGCCGCCGCCGCCAGCACGCCTTCGGGCGCCCCGCCCGATCCCAGATAGATGTCGACGCCGGCCTTGGGCTGGCTGGTCGCGATCACGCCGGCCACGTCGCCATCGGAGATCAGCATGATGCGCGCACCGGTCGCGCGCACCTGCTCGATCAGCTCGGAATGACGCGGGCGATCGAGGATGCAGACCACCAGGTCGGCGACATCGACATGCTTCGCCTTGGCGAGCGCCGCGAGGTTCTCGGCCGGGGTCGCGTCCAGGTCGACGACTCCGTCCGGCAGGCCGCCGCCGACCGCGATCTTGTCCATATAGACGTCGGGCGCGTTCAGGAAGCCGCCGGCGTCGGCCATCGCGATCACGGCCAGCGCGTTGGCGCCACCCTTGGCAGTGATGGTCGTGCCCTCGAGCGGGTCGAGCGCGATGTCGATCTTCGGGCCGTCGCCGCTGCCGACCTTCTCGCCGATGTAGAGCATCGGCGCCTCGTCGCGCTCACCCTCGCCGATCACGACAGTGCCGTCGATGGCGAGGCTGTTGAGGGCGGTGCGCATCGCGTCGACCGCCGCCTGGTCGGCCGCCTTCTCGTCGCCGCGGCCCATCAGGCGGGCGGCGGAGAGCGCTGCCGCCTCCGTCACGCGCACGGCCTCGAGCGCGAGGTTGCGATCCATCGTCGTGGTCTGGCTCATCTTATTCCTCATGTCCGTCCGGCCGGCATTCCCACCTTGGGGCCGGCCTCGGTCGTTCCTTGGGACCGTCCCGCCGCTAACCGCCGGGGACGATCGTTCGTTGCAAGAACCTGCGCGCCGCGTAGCAGCAGTGCAATGCTAAAGCTCGATGCGGATCATGCGCGGCGGCTCCAGCACGCTTTCGAGCGCGCCGATGCGCTCGAGCGCGCGGCTCAAGGCCGCCTCCTTGCTCGGATGCGTGGTCAGGACAACCGGAACGGCGCCGCCCGGGTGATGGCGGCGCTGGATCATCGCCTCCATCGACACGCGTTCGTTCCTGAGCTCGGCCGCGATATCGGCGATGACGCCCGGCTGGTCGCGCACCATGAGCCGCACGTAGCTGGGGCCGTCGTGCTCGCTCATGGACACCGGGCCGATGCCGCCCTCCGCCGCCTCGACGAAGGCCGGCGACAGGCGGCCGGTCGCGAGATCGACGAGGTCGGCCACCACCGCGGACGCGGTCGGGCCGGCGCCGGCGCCGCGGCCCTGCAGCACGACACGGCCGACGTGATCGCCCTCGATCACGACGGCGTTGAACACGCCGTCGACCTGGGCGATCGCCTCGGTCGCCTGCACCATGGTCGGATGCACGCGCTGCTCGATGCCGCGTTCGGTGCGGACCGCCGTGCCCAGCAGCTTGATGCGGAAGCCCAGCTCCTCGGCATATTCGATGTCGAGCGGCGAGATGTGGCGGATGCCCTCGACATAGACCCGCTCGAAATCGACCGGCGTGCCGAACGCGATGCCGGCCAGCACCGCAAGCTTGTGGGCGGCGTCCCAGCCGTCGATGTCGAGCGTCGGGTCGGCCTCGGCATAGCCCAGCTTCTGCGCGTCGGCGAGCACGTCGTCGAACGCCCGTCCAGTCTCGCGCATGGTCGAGAGGATATAGTTGCAGGTGCCGTTGAGGATGCCGGAGATCCGGCTGATGCGGTTGCCGACGAGGCCTTCCCTGAGCGCCTTGATGACCGGGATGCCGCCGGCGACCGACGCCTCGAAGCAGAGCCCGACGCCGCGCTGGCGGGCGATCTGCCCCAGGCGGCTGCCATGGTGGGCCAAGAGCGCCTTGTTCGCCGTCACGACCGACTTGCCGTTGGCCAGCGCGCGCTCGACCAGCGCCAGCGCCGGCCCGGCCTCGCCGCCCATCAGCTCGACCACGACGTCGATCGACGGGTCGTCGGCGATCGCCAGCGGATCGTCCTGCCAGGCGAAGCCCGACAGGTCGACGCCGCGGTCGGCAGCGCGGCGCCGTGCCGAGACGGCCGCGATCTCGATCCGCCGGCCAGCTCGCTGGGTCAGGAGCGCCCGGTTGTCCTCGAGCAGCTTGACGACGCCGGCGCCGACCGTGCCGAGGCCGGCGACGCCGATGCGGAGCGGGGCACTCGCGACCATCGGCTCAGTACTCGACCAGGACGTCGGCGCGGTCGGTCGACCCGGCGTCGGTCGGCGCCGCCTCGACCTGGATCTTGGCCGCGTCAACGCCGGCCGCGATCAGGCCCTGCTTGACCGCGTTCGCACGGGCAAGCGCCGTCTGATATGTCGCGAGCTGCTGGCCGGCCGCGTCGCCGCCGGCGCCGTTCGGCGCCGCATGGCCGACGACGCGCACGATCGCGTCATGGCCCTGCATCTTGGCCGGCACCGCCTTGAGCGTCGCGGCGGCGCCCGCCGGCAGCGTGTTCGACAGCGGCTCGAAATCGATCTCGCCGGCCGGCACGGAGGTCTGGCGCTTGCCCGGCAGCGGCGAGGCTGCGGGCGGTTGCACGGCGGGTGCCGCCGAAAGCTGCGGCACGGACGGCGTCGGCTCGGCGCGCACGGGTGCTGCCGGCGGCACGGGCACCCCGCCCACCTCGGCGCTGCTGCTATCGGGCGCCGGATGGCCCTGCACCAGCGGCTGGATCGGCTGCGGCGGCGGCACGGCCGCAAGCTGGGGTTGTGCCGGTGGCTCCGTCGGCGTCTCGGCCTGCGGTTCCTCGCGCGGGGTCGGCGTCTTCAGCGCGGATTCGCGCGACGCCGCGATCGGGGCCGCGAAACCGCCGCCCACCGAGAGATGGCTGCTGCCGGCGGCCGCGACCGGGGCGACGCTCGTCGGCCGGGGCGCCTGCGCCGCGGGCGGCCGCGGCGCCGGCCGGGGAATCGTCGGCATCGGCGGCAGCGGCCGGGGCTGCGCCTGTGCCTGCTGCTGGGGCGCCTGCTGCTGGGGCGCCTGCTGCTGTTGCTGCTGGGCTTGCGCCTGCTGGGTGATGTTGTTGAGGTCGATCGGCTGCAGCTGCTCTTCCGGCACATGGATCTGCGGCGCCGGCACGGCACTCGCGTCGCCGGCGCGCTGCTGCACGTCCGCGTAATGGGCATTCTCCCGGTCGGAGACGAGCCCCTTGGCGAGCGCGTCGCGCTCCGCCTGCGTCAGGCCGCGCGTCGGCGTCGGCGGCACGCTCGCGAGGTTGGGATAAGGCTGCTCGGACCCCGCCTCGAGATTGGCCGAGTTGGGCGCGTCTGCGCCGGGATCGTTCTTCGTGTCGCGGAACCAGTTGATCGGATTGACCGCGTCCAGCGTGCTGCAGCCGCCGAGCGCCAGCATGCCGGCCGCGGCCACCGCCGCACGCCAGGACCTGTTCTTGAACCCGCCAGCCCGCACCTTGCCGTTCCCCATCTTCGCCCCTTCGAGCCTGTCATCTCGCGCAGCCCGCCCGCGGCGGGCAAGCCCGTCGCCCCGAAACCCCATGGAGCCGCGCGCCGCGAAACCAGCGGCCCCTCGTCTTAGAGTGCGGGCGGCTCGCGATCAAGCGGCCCGAGCATGAACCGTGCCGCAGCCCCTACCGGCGCGCAGACCCACCCCCCATCTCTTATGGCATAATGGGATGCGTTCGCGTATCTGGACGCGAAACCGGCGACGAGTTCCGTGCAGATGCCGGAAAGCTTCGCCGGGGGCGCGAGTCGAAGACAACTTGAAACCGGACGTCGTCCGGGCGACCATCCGATGAAGAACGAGCGGGACCACGCAATCAAGGACCCGCGAGGGAGCCTAAATGCACGACGAATCCAGCCCCGAGGGCAAGCTGCCCGACCCCATCGAACTTTCCCGCGCCGTGGCCGGCATCGCTGAACGCAGTCAACGGCTGGTCTCGGAATTTCTTTCGAAGCAAACGGGCGAGGCACCGTCGGTCGGCATGGGCGACCCGCTCAACATCGCCGGCGCGTTCTTCGAGATGACGACCAAGCTGATGCTCGACCCGACCCGGCTCGTGCAGGCGCAGGTCTCGCTGTGGAGCGACTATATGCAGCTGTGGCAGCGCACGACCGAGCGCTTCCTCGGCACCAACGGCGCCGCCGCACAGCCGGTCGAGCCGGTCATCGAGACGCCCAAGGGCGACAAGCGCTTCAAGGACCCGGCCTGGCAGGACCATGCCGTGTTCGACTTCATCAAGCAGTCCTACCTGCTGTCCGCCCGCTTCCTGCAGACCACGGTGCGCGAGGTCGAGGGCCTGGATGAGAAGACGGCGAAGAAGGTCGATTTCTATACACGCCAGTTCGTCGACGCGATGGCGCCGTCGAACTTCGTGCTGACCAATCCCGAGGTGCTGCGCGCCACGGTCGAGAGCGGCGGCGAGAACCTGGTGCGCGGGCTCGAGAACATGCTGGACGATCTCGAGCGCGGCAAAGGCCAGCTCGCGATCCGCATGACCGACACGGAGGCCTTCAACCTCGGCGAAAACATCGCGACGGCGCCCGGCAAGGTCATCTACCAGAACGACCTCATGCAGCTTATCCAGTACGCGCCCACGACCGAGACGGTGCGCAAGCGGCCGCTGCTGATCGTCCCGCCCTGGATCAACAAATATTACATCCTCGACCTCAAGCCGAAGAACTCGTTCATCCGCTGGGCGGTCCAGCAGGGCCATACGGTGTTCGTCATTTCCTGGGTCAATCCCGGTGGCGACCTGGCCGAGAAAAGCTTCGAGGCCTACATGGACGAAGGCCCGTTCGCCGCCCTCGACGCGATCGAGGCGGTGACCGGCGAGCCCCAAGTCAATGTCATCGGCTATTGCATCGGCGGCACGCTGCTCGCGGCCACGCTCGCCTACATGGCGAAGATCGGCGACCGCCGCTTCGCGAGCGCCACCTTCTTTACGACCATGGTCGACTTCGCCGAGGCGGGCGAGCTCAGCGTCTTCATCGACGAGGAGCAGATCCAGGCGCTCGAAGGCCGCATGCGCGAGAAGGGCTATCTCGAAGGCTCCAACATGGCGAACAGCTTCAATATGCTGCGCGCCAACGACCTGATCTGGTCCTTCGTCATCAACAATTATCTTCTGGGCAAGGAGCCGTTCCCGTTCGACCTGCTGTTCTGGAACTCGGACGCGACGCGCATGCCCTGCGCCATGCACAGCTTCTATCTCAGGAACATGTACCAGGAGAACCGGCTGGTCAGGCCGGGCGGCATCAGCATCCACGGCGAGCCGATCGACCTGACGCAGATCCAGACGCCGGTCTTCATCCTGGCGACCAAGGAAGACCATATCGCGCCGTGGAAATCTTCCTATGCCGCAACCCAGCTCTATCGCGGCCCGGTGAAGTTCTGCCTCGCGGGCTCGGGCCATATCGCGGGCGTGGTCAATCCGCCGGAGGCGCAGAAGTACCAGTATTGGACCAATCCGAAGCTGCCGAAGCAGCCGGACGCCTGGTTCGAGGGGGCGACCGTGCAACCCGGCTCCTGGTGGCCGGAATGGGACAAGTGGGTCGAGAAATTCGCCAGCGGTACGGTGCCGGCACGCGAGCCCGGCTGCGGCAAGCTGACGCCGATCGAGGATGCGCCCGGCTCTTACGTGAAGCTCAGGATCACATGACGGCGAACGGTCCATGAAGAAGGAGCGGCATACCGGCGGCTGCCTGTGCGGGCATGTCCGCTACGTCGTGACCGGCCCGGTGACCGACGTCAGCTATTGCCATTGCGCCATGTGCCGGCGCTTCCACGGCCATGCCGGCGCCTTCGTCGGCGTGGAACGAAGCGACTTCGCCTTCGTCGGCGCCGGCCGACCGCACTGGTACGCCTCGTCGGACAAGGCCCGCCGCGGCTTCTGCCCGACCTGCGGCTCGGCGCTGTTCTGGGACTCGCCGGACGAAAGCCGGACCTATTTCACCGCCGGCAGCCTTGACGAACCGACCGGCCTCACCGGCCGGCGCCACATCTTCGTCGCCGACAAGGGCGACTATTACGCGATCGACGACGACCTGCCGACCTATCCGGGCACGGGCGGCACCTAGCTTGCCGGTGCCACATCAGTCGCGCTCGACGATCGCGCGCTCGATCGGGCGGTCGCGGAAGGCGGTCGCGGTCACGACCAGCGTCGTGGTCGTGCCGAAGGCGACCAGTTCGTCGATGACCTCCTGCAGATGCGGGATCGAGGTCGCGACGACGGTCAGGATGCCGCTGTCCTCGCCGGTGACGCGCCGGCAGTCGATCACCTCCGGAATATGGGCGATGAGATCGCCGAGCCGGCTGCAGATCTCGCCCGGGCAGCGCATGCGGACGACCGCGGTGATGCCGAGGCCGACCTTGGCCGGATCGAGGATCGCCCGATAACCTTGGATGACGCCCGCCTCCTCGAGCCGGCGAACCCGCTCCGCGATCGCCGGCGGCGACAGGCCGACGGTGCGGCCGAGCTCGGCGTAGCTCGCCCGTGCGTCCCGCTGCAGCGCCTGCAGCAAGCGCCAGTCGAGCGCATCGAGCTCGACTTTTGAATCGACGGCCATCACCAAAATCTTTCTTCGAACAAACGGACGATGGCCAGGATATCCGTCGATCATCCATTCAGAAAGCGAATTCAGCCTTCTATGATTCGGCCATCATGCGCTCCCGCCTCGATCCCCTCACCCTCCTCGCCATCCTGGCCACGCTGCTGGTCTGGTCGTCGTCCTTCGCCTGCATCAGCTACGGCTTGCGCAGCTTCTCGCCCGGAGAGTTGGCGCTGCTGCGGTTCCTGGTCGCCTCGCTCTGCTTCCTGCCGGCGATCGTGACCGGCCGGATCCCGGTACCCGAGCGGCGCGACTGGCCGATGATCGCGCTCCTGGGCCTCATGGGCATCACGCTCTACCAGGTCTGCCTCGGCACGGCGCAGACGCGCATCTCGGCCGGGGCCGCGGCCGTGGTCATCGCCCTCGTGCCCGGCGTCACGGCAGCGCTCGCCGCCTTGCGGCTCGGCGAACGGCTGTCGGCCCGCGCCTGGGGCGGCCTCGGCGTCGCGTTCTTGGGCGCGATCCTGATCACGGTCGGCGCCGGCAAAGAGATCCGGTTCGAGCCGCTGGCGCTGCTGGCGTTGGTCTCGGTCTTCGCTACCAGCGGCTATTTCGTGCTGCAGCGGCCCTTGATGCAGCGCATGACGCCGATCGGCTTCACCGCCTGGAGCCTGATCGCCGGCGCCGTGGGCCTGTTGCCGTTCGGGTTCCATTTGCCGGCCGCCGTCAGCGCAGCACCCGCAGGCCAGATCCTGTCGGTCGTCTATCTGGGTGTGGCACCGAGCGCGCTCGGCTACATCCTGTGGAACTTCGCCCTGTCGCGGGCGCCGGTCAGCCGGGTCGCGAGCTTCATCTATCTGCAGCCGCTGATCGCGACGCTCATCGCCTGGGCTTGGCTCGGCCAGGTGCCGACGCTCATCATGGTGCTGGGCGGCAGCGCCGCGGTCGGCGGCGTCATCCTGGCCAACACGGCCGGTGCCACGGCGAAGCGGCCGGCACGCGCGGCGTGCGAGGAGACGGTCTAGCTAGATCACCGCGGCACCAAGCGCCGCGCACCAATGGGCGAGGCGTCGCTTCAAGGCCGCGTCACGGGCAAAGGCAAGCGCCTCCTCCGGCAGCCGCTCCAGCACCTCGAACGTGAAACGGTCGGCGCCGTGGCTGTTCCAGGCCTGCTGCAGGCCCGGGTGCGGGTTGACGCCAAGCTTGAGCGTGAACCAAAGCCGGTTCTGGATCGTCGCAAGATCGGGCGCGCGCCCGACCCATCGCTCGCCGCTCGCCGTGCAGGCGACAGCATAGATGCCGGCACTGACCTTGCGCTCCTTATAGGCCGCGACCGCAGCCTTGCGTTCCCTACCCTGCATCGATCACCTCCATCGGCAGATTTATACCCGGGCAGAATTGACTCAGCAATATGACCCGGATATAAATCCGCCATGATCGAAATCTCTCCCGAACCGGCATCCCCAACCGCGACCGCGTTCGACGGCCCCCGACGGATCGCAAGCGGGCCGCTGGTCGCGGTCGCACTCGCGGTCAAGGCGGCAATCGCTGCCGGTGCCGCGGGACCTGTGCTGACGTTCGACGATCGGACCGGCCGGGTCATCGATCTGGACCTGCGCGGATCCGACGCGGAGATCGCCGCCCGCCTCGGCGACGCGTCGCCCGCCCGGGGGCGTGGCCGGCCCAAGCTGGGCGTCACGGCGCGGGAGGTGACACTTCTGCCGCGCCACTGGGAATGGCTGGCGGCGCAGCCCGGCGGCGCGTCGGTGACACTCCGGCGGCTGGTCGACCAGGCGCGGCGCGCGGACGGCGACGACAGTCGCCTCCGGGCCGCGCGCGAGGCCGCCTATCGCTTCATGGCGGCGATGGCCGGCGACCTGCCGGGCTTCGAGGAGGCGGCGCGCGCGCTCTTTGCCGACGACTGGGCCGGCCTCGAACGGCACGGCGCCGGCTGGCCGGCGGACGTGCGCGCTTACATGCTGAAGCTGGCCGACGGGAGCCCACAATGACGCGCCACCTCGAGCCGACCCAGGCGAGCGCCGTCGCCTTCATGCGGCGCGAGATCGCCGGCGAGTTCGTCATGCTGAACCTGCTGCGCTTTCGCGCGGTCGCGGACTATTCGGCACACCCGGATCTGGCGCCGGAAACCCCGATCAGCGGTGCCGACGCCTTTGATCGCTATATCGCCCACACCCTGCCCTTCCTCTCGGCAAGCGGTGGGGAACTGCTGTTCGTTGGCGAAGGCGGTCCGTTCCTGGTCGGCCCGGCGGACGAGCGCTGGGACCGGGTGATGCTGGTCCGTCAGGCCAGCGTGCGGCAATTCATGGATTTCGCCGGCAATGCCGCGTATCTGGCGGGCATCGGCCATCGCCGCGCGGCGCTCGAGGATTCGCGCCTGCTGCCGCTCGTGCCGCTTTAGCCGATCTCGCTGCGGTACTGCTGGGCGAGGCTGGCGTAACTCCGCGCCGTGCCGGCCATCATGGCATAGTCCTCCTCGGTCAGCTCGCGCAGCATCTTGGCCGGCCGGCCGGCCCAGAGTTCGCCGCGCCGGACGCGCTTGCCGGGCGTCACCAGCGCGCCGGCGGCGACGAAGCCCAGGCTCTCGACCACGCATTCGTCCATGACGGTCGCATTCATGCCGACGAAAGCCTGGTCCTCGAGCACGCAGCCGTGGATGAGCGCCATATGGCCGATCGAGACATCGTCGCCGATATAGGTGCCGGTGCGGGCGCGCGAGACATGGACGACCGTGCCGTCCTGGATATTGACCCGGGCGCCAACGCGGATCTCGTGCACATCGCCGCGCAGCACGCAGCCGAACCAGATCGAGCTGCCGGCGCCGATCACAGTGTTGCCGATGATCGTGGCGTTCGGCGCGATGAAGGCATCGGGGGCGATCGTCGGGCGAATGCCTTCGAAGGGCAGCAGCAGGCCGGGCATGGCGCGTTCCTCGGACAGTTCATTCGTTCTTCGATGGAACGCCCGTAGCCGGAACGCAAGGCGGAAATTGCCTCCCCGCACTACTTCGCCTGGGTCACGACGAGCTTGGTGAGCGTCGTGCCGCCGGCCAGCACGTTCTGCAGCCGGATGCCGTGCACGCCGCTCGACAAGGTCCCGGTCCAGGTGCCGGTGCCGACCGGCACATTGTCGATCAGGATGCGCACCGCCGTCGGCCGAGCCGCGTCCGAGGCGACCGTGAAATTGCCCGGCGTCGCAACCGAGATGCTGAAGCCCATGTAGTCGCCGACCTTGGCGATGGCGTTGGTCACGTAGCCGGAGCTCGTGACGCCGCTCGTGCCCTGGTAGGGGATGGTGCAGGGCGCGTGGCAGGCGATCTGCTGCAGCGGCCGAGCGTTCGAGCCGAGCGCCAGGATCGCCTGCATCTTCGGCGTGTTCTGCTCGTTGATCGTCGGGTTGGCGACGCCGTAGGCCGTAGCACCCGCCGCGTTGAAGATGAACGGCATGGTGCCGCCCAGATGGAAGAACGCATTCAACGCCTGGGTCGCCTGGCCGAGCACGCCCGGGTCGAGGTTGAGCGCCACTTCCGAGGCCGTGCCGGTGTCGCCGCCCACCTCGAAGCCGCCCTCATAGCCCATGGCCTTGAGCCCGAACGCATTGGCCCAGAGCGCGTCGCTGCCGGTCGAAGGCACGTTCTGGCCCGAGGCGAAGACGGCCGCGGCCGTGCCAAGACCCTGGTGTATCGGCGCCACGTACCAGCCGCCGCCACCGCCGTAGAGGAAGTAATTGACCGGATGCGGGTTCGCCACGTGCTGCACGCCGTCGGCGTTGTTGTAGAAACTATCGAGGAAGTCGAGCCCGACGGCGGCGGTCTCGTTCATGTTGCCGTACTGCCATTCGAACACCGGCCGGATCTGCGTCATCATCGCGGCGTCGCCCCAGACGGCGCGGAACAGGTTGCTCACCTCCATGATGCGCTTGGCGACGCGCCGGCGCTCCCAGACGAACGAGCGCCCGTTCTTGTCGTAATCGAGCGGCGAATTGCCGGCCGCGACCTCGGCCTCAGCCAGCGCCACGTTGCTGTTGTACTGGGGGAAGGACGTGTTCCAGACCTCGTTGGAATATTCGATATAGACCTTGAGGTTCGAGTTGAGCGGCGGATAGGCCGGGCTCGACTGCCGGCCCGTATAGGGGGTCGCGCCGTCGCTGCCGTAGGCCAGCAGCTCTGCGAGCTTGGTCACGTAGTCGTCGCTGGCATAGACCGGGATGTTGATCCACACGTCCTTGCCGGTCTCGTTGGCGAGCGCCACCAGGTCCTCCCAGGAAGCGCCCTTGCCCTGCCAGCCGTATCCGCCCTTCGGCTGGTACTGGGTCGCGTCCGTCGGCTTCACCCGGTCCGACCAATTGACCTGGCGATTGCCGTTGGTCGCCAGGTAATCCATGAAGCGGATGCCGGTGAAATAGGACAGGAACGACTTGTATTCCGCGCTGAACAGCTCGCCCACCGCGTGGGGTGTCGCCGAACCCGGCGCCAGCGGCCGCATGATGCGCAAGTTGGTGATGCCCGAGCCGGTCGCCGACGTGGCCGTGCGCCGGGTCTCAGCAAAGCCGAGCGTCGCCGCCGCCGGTGCGGCGTTGCTGACGGTCCATTCAGCCGTCGTCACGTTGGTCCCAGCGTTATAGCCCACGCCGAACGGCAGCGTGGCGCCGTAGCTGACGCCACCGACCGAGAAGCTGCCGAGCCCGGTCCAGTCAACGAGCTTCGCCGCCCCGTTGAAGGTCACCTGATAGGTGCCGTTCATCTCGCGCCCGCTGGACCAGAGCGCCAGGCTCGCATCGGCGAGCGGCCAGCCGTTGGCGTCGGTTGCGACCACGGCGGCACTGTTCGAATAGGCGCCGAACGGCTTCGCCTGCTTGACCACGTCGGCGAAGATGTTGCCGGGCTCGCCGGGCAGGACGGCGGCACTGTTGATGCCGAGCGGCGTCGCCGCCTCGATCACCTGGAACGGCACGGTCGGGCTCGACCAGCCGAGCCGGAGCGAGCCGCTCCTGCCGTGCTGAAAGTAATGCATCGCAATGTCATAGGACTTGCCGGCGGTGAGCGCGAAGCTCGCGGTATCGGTCCTGGCCCCGCTCGCCCCGTCGGTGACGAGCGTCGTCCAGGCGCTGCTGCCGGTCGGCCGGATAGCGAGCGACACGCTGTCGCTCGACTGGACGCGGAAGCTGTAGGTCTCGCTCGTCGTCGCGATGATCTGGCCGGTCCAGCTGGCCGAGAAGTTCGACCAGGCGGCGGTCGAAAATTCCGGCGAGGTCGAGCCGCCGGGGCCGGCCGCGTTCCAGGTAAAGTCGATGCGCGCGTCGCGCCGCTGGAACGCCGGCTGGGTCACGCCGGCGGTGCCGGATTGGTATTGGCCGATGAAGCCGCCCCAGACGACACCCTGAGCGTGCGCCTGGGACGGCGAACCCAAGGTTCCCCCGACCCCGAGAGAAAGCCCAAGAGAAAGAAGGAGCGTGCCCGCCGTGACACCACCAGTCCGCATCATTGCCGCCTCTAGCGAGAACCCGAAGAATCCAGCCTCGGCAGCACAATGTTCTTGCTTAGCCAAGCCGAGGCGCTCGCGCCCAGCTCGAGAAGCCGAAATATCAATGTACCGTTCGAGATGCCGTTTACTCGGGGAACATAGATTCCGCGGCGTTAAGAGAGTCTGAAACCAAAGATAGAGCGGAACGCGCGACCGAAATTATTGCGTAAAATCCGATGCGACCTTTTGGTGCACCGATCGCCGGGAAAGACGCGCAGTAATTGTATCGGGCCCGTCGATGCCAGCGGACGGCACCGGCCGGCAGCACCCGGCCAAAACAAAACCGCCGGCCCCTCGCGGGACCGGCGGCTTTCCAGAACCGACTTGCGCCGGCCCGAGCTTTAGCGCTTCGAGAACTGGAAGCTGCGGCGGGCCTTGGCCTTACCGTACTTCTTACGCTCGACGACGCGGCTGTCGCGGGTGAGGAAGCCCTGGCCCTTGAGCACGGGGCGGAGCGCCGGCTCGAAATAGGTCAGCGCCTTGGAGATGCCGTGACGGACGGCACCGGCCTGGCCCGAGAGGCCGCCGCCAGCAACCGTGCACCACACGTCGAACTGGCCGACGCGGTCGGTGATGACGAACGGCTGGGCGAGCAGCATGCGCAGCACCGGACGCGCGAAATAGATCGGCGCCTCGCGGCCGTTGATCAGCAGCTTGCCGGTGCCGCGCTTGATCCAGACGCGGGCGACCGCGTCCTTGCGCTTGCCGGTGGCATAGGAGCGACCGAACTTGTCGATCTTCGGCTCGGCGATAGCGGCCTGGGCGCCGGCCCCGGCCTCGTCGACCACCGGCTGGGCGTTCTGGGCGCTCGCGAGCGCAGCCTTCAACTGCGAGAGCTGGGTGAGGTCCGACATATTAGAGGGCTCGCTTGTTCTTCGGGTTCATCGCGGCGACGTCGAGCAGAACCGGCTGCTGCGCCTCGTGCGGATGAGCGGGACCGGCGTAGACGCGCAGGTTGCTCATGATCTGGCGGCCGAGCGGCCCGCGCGGAACCATGCGCTCGACAGCCTTCTCGATGACGCGCTCCGGATGGTTGCCATCCAGGATCTGGCCCTTCGAACGGCCCTTGATGCCGCCCGGATAGCCGGTGTGCCAGTAGAAGATGTCGTCGGTGCGCTTCTTGCCGGTCAGATGCACCTTCTCGGCATTGATCACGACGACATGGTCGCCGCAATCCATGTGAGGGGTGTAGGTCGGCTTGTGCTTGCCGCGCAGATGGTTGGCGATGATCGAGGCAAGCCGACCGAGCACAAGCCCGTCGGCATCGATCAGCGTCCAGCGCTTGTCCAGGTCGGACGGCTTGGCGGAATAGGTCTTCATCGATCTCGACTCGAAAAGGGACCCACGCGGCACATGCGAGAGGCACATTCCGGGCGGAGGCCGTTGTCTAAGGGCTCGAGCCCCTCCGAGTCAACGCGAAAAAACATCGATGTTCGAGGAACATAGCGAGCGGTATTATAGTATGTTTCCTGTATCTATTTGAAATAGATAAATAAATTGACCATTTCCGTGCGAATTCCGTCACGGAGCGGCAGGCACCCATGCTCGCCGGTCATGCGTCGACGGATGGCAATGTCCGCACCGGCGCGGGTGCACGCCGGCAAATTTTCTCCGCCAGCGACAGATCGTGCCATGCTGCGATATGGGCAAGCATGGCTGCTGTGGCCCACGCGTTGAGCATGAACATGACGCAAGGCGGGAAGGCTTTCATCTGCCAGTAGACTGGATCGCTGGGGCTTTCGCTGCCCATCAACGTAAATACCCACAAAAATATCGCGGAAAGCAATACGCAGAACAGTTCCTGCCAAAGAAGTTTATTTATGCGAAACTTCTTGTTTTTCCGCTTTATGGAAATACTGATCGGCTTCAGCAACAAAAACTCCGGAGACCCCGCGCAATTCGGCCCGGAGTAGAGGAAGAGCGTGGTGCACGAGAGGAGCAGACACATCGTTAGGAAGTGCCTGAGGTCGTAGGCATCGACCAAATGGCCGCGAACGACGATGTGAGCCACCTGCCCGATGGCGGCCGGATAGAGTTGATCGATCACCCCGTAAAGCCACTCGATGGCCGGCACACCATCCAAGGCCCGCGCGAGGTAGCGCGCCTGGGGTACGAAGATGATGGAGAGGCCATACAGCCAGAACGCGAGGACGATGCGGCCGCACCAGACGCGTCGCCGTACGAACGCGGCGGGCAATGCCACGGCGTCGCCGCGCGGCAGAGCCGCCATTGCCTGTACTAGCCAGCCCATATAGGCGGCGCGGTTTGGCCGCGCGCAGTGCCTGAGGAAGTCCAGGAGCAGGAAGAACGGCAGGTACAGCGCCCAGCTGCGCACCGGCATGCCGAAGATCAGCATGAAGGACAGCCACATGGTCATCGGCAGCGCCGCGACAAGGCGCAGCGGTCCGGTGCGGCTTAAGAGCGATGGAAGTGTCGGCATTGTTGCCGCGATATTTTTATCCATCCCTCCCTCAATCGGTCGTGGCGATCCCGGAGGCACCCTCGAGCCCGTTAATTGTAATAGGCGAAAATCGGTTTTGCGGCTGAAACGCCGCCCAGCGGCCTGATCTGCATCACATACTTTTCTGTCATCGGCTCGCCGGTGGCCGCATCGACCAGCCACATCTGCGCGGCCTTGTCCGTCTCGAGCACCTCGCACTCGATCGCGAGACGCTGCCCGGGCCGGCCGACGAGGTCGAATCCCACAGAGCCGAACTGCATGCCCCATCGGTAAGCAAGGTCAAGGTGATGGAACACCGACGGCGTCAGCAGGGTTGGCGTGTTCCAGTGCCCCTGCGCTTCGGCGATCGGCTTCCGGTCCACGCCCCACAGATAGATGTACTCGTTGGCATTCAGCCATGACGGGTCGTTCTTCGTGCCGACAATGCTGACCGCATCGCCGGGCGACAACGCGTTCGGCGGCGCGTAGAACGCGTTGGGGGCCGGCGATGCGGTGTGACAGGCGGCCAAGAGGGCTCCGGCCAAAGGCGCGAAGCGCCAGACAAGAAAAGTGCGTGCCATCGGATTGTGCCTTGCTCGCGACTGGACAAAATGTGCTTGGATCGTCTTGCCGATAGAAACTATCGGCCGGGTGTTCGGTCATTCGCAGGCTCGTAATTCCGGCACTAGCGCCGGACTTTCACCAGAAACAGGATGCTATTTTGGGTAAGTGTTAAAGTTCACATCGAAGCAACAGGGGACAAACGCTTCATTGAACACGATTAATATTGGTCGACAGAACCAATCATCGTGATGTTACCGCGCTCAAAGGTGCGAAAACTGAACGCAAATTGCCTCGCACCTACCTATATAAAATCGTGAAGGTGGAATTCGTCTCAATTTTTTATGGCGCTCATCGCGGGCGCCGGGGCTCGCGCCGCCTACCCCTCGACATGCCCGAGCAGGGTGAAGCCCAGCTTGCGGAAATCGTCGAACAGGTGCGCCACCTGCTCCGTCACCATGAAGGCGATCCAATAGAACAGGGCGCGGTGCTGGTTGCCCCAGGCGAGCGCCCGCTCCGCCAATTCACGCAGCGGCAAGGCGAGGAAGCCCACCATGCAGAGGACGCCCAGGATCGCGCCTGCGAAGACGTCGCTCGGGTAATGGATGCCGAGATAGACGCGCGGCAGGTCGATCACGACGGCGGACCAGAAGAACCCGAGCCACCCCAGGCGCCGGTCGACCATCCAGAGACCGGTCGACAGCGAGAAGAACAGCATCGAATGGTCGGACGGGAACGAGTTCCAGTGATTGACCGAGCCCGCGTCCATGAAGGGCGGGAAATTGAGCCCGAGGTTCGCCAGGATGGGGCGCTGATGGATGTGGAAAACCAGCTGCAGCACCCGGGAGAGCACCACCGTCGCGACGCTGCCGGCCAGGACCAGCATCAGCCGCACCCGGCGTGCCGCCTCGTCGTCGATTCCGGTCGCGCCCAGGCTGCCGCCTGCCGGCCGCACGAACCAGGCGAACCACAAGAGCGACATCATGACGACGCCCTTGAACGTGTCGTAGCGCGACACGGCGTGGACGAGGTGATCGAACAGCAACGATTTGCCGACGAAGCTGGTCAGAAACCGAAGGATCGGGAGGTCTATCGAATCAAAGTTCATTGTTTAAAGTTCTCGCCGCCTTTGTCGGCCAAGGCTTACGGGCTGTCGTCCCCGCGGTTCGAAACCAACGCCGTTGCCACGCGGCATGTCCGTGACAAAATTATGTCGATGCGGCTTGTGAGCCCGCCGGCCATCTGGCGGCTTGCAAATTGCCCGAGCGGCCCCCCGTCACGGGGGCTTGACCGCCGAGCCGGCCCCATGCCGTCCTAGCGCGCCCCGATCCGAAGAAGACGCCCCTATCGGGGGAGACCTACTGGGCGATGGAGTTGCAGCGTTGATCCCGATCAGCCGGACGGTCGATGGGGCGCTAGACGGAATACCTTTGGACGGCAAGGCGACGGTCGTGTTCGCGAATTGCCGTCTCCTGGTGCACGCCCGTCGTTTGTTCGTGAACGGCAAGCCGGCGGAACTGGGCGATCGCGCCGTCGAGCTGCTGATCGCGTTGATCGAAGCCCGCGGCCAGACCATCGGCAAAAGCGAGATCCTGCACCGCGTCTGGCCGTATCTGCCGATGGACGAGGCCAATCTCCGGGTCCAGATGCATGCGCTTCGCCGGGCGCTCGGTGACGACCGGCATCTCATCAAGACGGTCCAGGGGCGCGGCTACCGGTTCGTCGCCGATGTCACCATCCTGCCCGGCGAAGCGGACGACACGCCAACGGCCCAGGCCCACCCCGGGCCCCCGTCGTCAGTATCGGTCGCCGACACGAACCTGCCGTTGCCGCTGGGGCCCCTGATCGGGCGTACGGCGGAGTTGGTGACGTTGTCCGACCATGTCTGCCGGCGGCGGCTGGTGACGCTCGTCGGCACCGGCGGCATCGGCAAGACCCGCCTCGCCGTCGAGCTCGGCCTGCAACTCTCAAAGGAGTTTCCGGACGGCGTACGGCTCGTCGATCTGGCGTCCGTCACCGACCCGGCGAAGGTGCCAGGCACCACGGCCGCCGCCTTGAACGTGCCGCTGGATGATGCCTTGGCAGACAACGCCTTGGCACCGACGGAGGCGATCGCCGCCGCGATCGGTCCGCGGCGAATGCTGCTGATCCTCGACAATTGCGAGCATCTCATCGAGGCCGCCTCCACGCTCGCGGCGACGCTGCTCGGGCGGTCGCCGGGCCTGTCGATCCTCGCGACCAGCCAGGAGAGCTTGCGCATCCCCGGCGAGCAGATCTATCGCCTCGCGCCGCTCGGCCTGCCCGCCGCCGACGCCGACGCCCGCGAGATCATCGGCAACGGAATGGCCTTCGGCGCGATCGAGCTGTTCGTCGAACGCGCCCGGGAGACAGATGCGCGCTTCGTGCTCGACAGCCGCAATGCTGCGAGCGTCGTGGAAATCTGCCGGCAGCTCGACGGCATCCCGCTGGCGCTCGAGATGGCGGCCGCCCGGCTGCCGCTCCTGGGCATCGACGGGCTGCGCGCCGGCCTCGGCGACCGGCTCGAGATGCTGCGGCGCAATCCGCGCGCGGGCGAGGCGCGGCACATGACGCTCGGCGCCATGATCGAGTGGAGCCACGGGCTGCTCGACGCGGCCGAACGGCGCGTCTTCCGGCGCCTCGCGATCTTCGTCGACAGCTTTTCGCTCGACGCGGCAGTCGCGGTGGCGGGCGACGGCGCCAGCCGATGGGAGATCATCGAGATCCTGGAGCGCCTGGTCGGCAAGTCGCTCCTGTCGATCGAGGACGGCGCCCCGCCGCGCTACCGCCTGCTCGAGACGCTGCGCATCTACGGGATGGCGCGGCTCGAGGAGAGCGACGAGCGCGAGGCCACCATCGCTCGCCATGCCCGTCATTTCGCCGATCTGTTCGACCAGGCGCACGAGCAATGGGAAACCGTTGCCGACGCGCAATGGGTCGAGATCTACCGGCGCGAGCTCGGCAACGTGCGTGCCGCGCTCGACTGGGCGACCGCCGATCCGGCGCACGCCAGGCTGGCCGCGACGATCGCCGGCCCGTTCGCCATCGTCTGGTACAACCTCGGCCTGATCGCGGAAGGTCGGCGCTACGCGGAGCGCATCCTTGCCACCCTCGGCCGCGACGCGTCGCCCGCCGCGGCCCGCTTCCTGCGGTTCAGCAACTATCTCTGGGATTCCTCCGACCGCCGGCGCAGCCTCGGCCTGCTCGAGCAATCGGCCGGCCTCTACCGCCAGCTCAACGACCAGACGGACCTGGCGCCGGTGCTGGCAACGATCAGCCGGCTCTACCTGAGGATGGGCCGCGGCGCCGAGGCCGAGGCGGCGCTCGGCGAGGCCGAGGCACTGCTCCTCGCGACCGACAGGGGTGCGGATACCCGGAAGAAGTCCCTGCTGGGCGTGGTTACCACCCGCTCCACCCTCGCCTATCATCGGCGTGACTTCGCCGAGAACGCCCGTCATCTGGCACGTGCGCTCGAACTCGCCGAGGCGCTCGGCGACAGCGTACGCATCGCCAACATCCTCGCGAACATGGCGGAAAACGAATTCCTCGGCGGTGCCGTCGATCGCGCGATTTCGCGCGGCCGCGAGGCATTGGCGCTCATGCGCTCGACCAACCGGTCGACCCATCGTGAATGGGCGCTTGCCAATCTCGCCGCCTACCTTGTCGCTCGCGGCGACCTCGGCGAGGCGCGGACGCTCGCCGAGGAAGCGCTCGGCGAGGCCCAGAAGAGCGGCGGGCTGATCGTCCGGCTCTGTCTGCAGCATTGGGCGCTCATCGGTGCGCGCGAAGGACGGTATGAGGCGGCGGCGCGCCTCCTGGGTTTCGTCGATCACGGCTACCGCGAAGCCGGCGAGCGGCGGGAGCCCACGGAAGAGCTGATCCATGACGCGCTGCAGCGGGCGCTCGCGGCTGCGGTGCCACCGACGCGCCTCGACGCCTGGGCCGCCGAGGGCGCGCAATGGAGCGAGCCGCAGGCGGTGGCATTCGCCCGCAACCGGCTCGTGCAGACCGGACGCGCCTGACGATGCCGGCTCGCCGCCACGACGATGCCGCCGCCCCTGAGGGAGACGGCGGCCCCGTTCATGCGTCGGACCGAAGTCCAACCAGCGGTCAGGCTAGAACAGCTGCCGGGAGAGCCGCGTCGCCTCCTCGATGAAATGGATGCCGTTGGGCACGCCATAACCCGTGGCATTGTCCCAACCGGGGCCTGCCCTCAGTGACGAGTCGGTGCCGAAGCCGATCACGTTCCAGCCCTGGAACGGCACTTGGCCGGCGAACACCAGCGCGGCGACGAAGCCGTCGGGCTGGGTGTCCTGCAGGTCCATCAACTGCGCCGGGTCGTAGTTGGTGGTCTGCGTGCCGCGGAAGGTGATCGAGCCAAACGTGTTGCTGTTTTTATGAGCCACGACCGGCCCGATGTCGTTGAACGCCGACGCGGGCAGGACGCCCACGGCGGGCGCCGCCTGACCGAGCGACTGGCCGGCCGCCTGGTTGGCGAGCGCCCAGATGCCCGAGAACAGCGGGGTCGCGAGGCTGGTGCCGCCGATCGGGCCAATCTGCTGCTGGCCGCTCTTCGGGTCGGTAAAGACGACGAGCGCGCCGGTCTGCGGGTCGGCAAGCGCCGAGACGTCGGGCAGCTGCCGGCCGGCGCCGGGCAGGTGCTGCTGATAGGGCGGCTTGGCAAACATGGCGCTCTCGCCGCCACCGCCGCCCTGGATGAAGCCACTAAAGCTCGGCACCGCGTTGGGCTGACGAAGCGTACCGAGGTGGGAGACTGTGATGCCCCAGGCCGCTTCGACCGGGCCCTGGTCGCTCGGCACGCCGATGCTGGTGCCGCCGATGCCCGTGGCGTAGGGCGAGTTGGCCGGCACCGAGGCGGCGCCGAACGGGTGGCCGACGCCATTGTCGCCGCTGTCGCCGGTCGCGACATTGACCGAGATGCCCTCGGCCGCGGCGCGCTTGAACACGTCGTTGAACATCGAGGCGTCGGTGTTCGAATCGGTGGCTTCCGGCCGGCCCCAGCTGTTCGAGATCACGCTGCCGAGCTGGTGGTCGGCCGTGTATTGGACCGCATAGGCCAGTTCCGCATCGTCGTTGGACGGCGCCACCACGAGCACGATGTTGGCGTCCGGCGCCATGGCGTGCGCCCATTCAACGTCGAGCGTCGTCTCGAGGCCCCAGCCGCTATCGGTCGTCGTCGGCTGGCCGTCGGGATAGACGATCTGGAAGTTCTGGTTGTCCAGGCCCTTCAGCCCCATCAGCTGGGAGAAGGCATCGGCGTCGGCCTGGATCGTCGGCGAGCCGTAGGCGTCGACGATGACGATCGTCTCGCCCTTGCCGGTCCAGCCGCGGGCGAAGGCCTGGTCCATGCCGTAGTGGGCGGCAACCTGCTGCGCGGTGTAGCCGCAGAAGGGCCGGTTCGTCGTCTTCGTGGGGTCGAGGTAGGTCGGCCCGGTGAAGTTGTCGGCCACGGCACCGGCTACGACAGTCCCGTTGACAATGGACCAGCCAAAGCCGGACATCTTGGCATTGAACTGAGGGCCGAAGCAGTCGGTCGTAAAGGAGGACAGCGGGCTCGCCCCGGCCGTGGCCAGATCCACCATCGGCACCGGCTCTCCGGTCGCGAGGTCGATCTGGCGCGCGACGAACGGCTGCGCGCCGAGATTGGTCAGGCCCGCGACCTTGTCGATCAGCTCCGGATGCGCGCCCTGATATTTCGGCTGAGTGACGGCCGCGTAGAATGTCTGGTTGTTCGCCTGCAGGTGATGAACGGTGGTGCCGAACGCCGCCTGCATCTTGTCAGCCGTGCCGGACACCTTGATCGCCCGGCCGTCCTTGCTGACCGTTTCGATCTTCAGCCCCACGGCGCGGAGCGACGCCTGTGCCGTCGCCACGTCCTGCGCCGTCGGGCCGAAACCGGCGACTTCGGCCGGGCTCATCCACTGGTGATAGGCCGGCGAGGTCCGGTCGTAGCGCTGGGCCACGTAGCTATCCAGCGTGGCCTCGTTATGGCCCTTGAGCCAGACCATCGCGGTCAGCGGCGTCGCCGCAGCGACGGCGCCCGCATCCTGCGCCTGGGACATGAGCCGGTTCTGGACCGGCGCGCCGGCCGCGAGCGCTGACGCCGCCGAGCCCATGAGCAAGGCTGCGGCCAACGGGTACGCCAACGCCTTGCCGTTCCTCACCACCGCCGGCCGAAACAGTCTACAGATCTTCATCGGAAGCCCCCTCGAAGAGTTTTCGTTGATGCAAATACATCATGGCGCAATATCGAAAGTAAAACTCTTTTATTTCATTCGACGATATTAATAATTAAAGATATTAATATTGTTAAATTTGTTAATTATGACACTATTTATTATAGAAGTATTTTAGAAATTCGCACACAATAAAATACCGCGCACAACCGCTTGTACTGAGCGGTTGCGCGCGGCTCCAACTGAGCAGGAGGATTGAAAGGTTCGGTGCGCCTTTAGAGCGCGGCCGCCACCTCGGTCGCCGCTTCCGGCTGCGGTTCGCGCACCAGGAAAGCGACGCCGAGCGCGCCCAGCACGGCGATGGCGCCGGTGAGCGCGAAGGCGCTGGCGAAGCTGCCCGACACGGACACGAGATAGCCCGTCACCGCCGGCGCCACGATGCCGGCCAGGTTGGCGATCAGATGCACGAAGCCGCTGACGCCGCCGACGCGCGCCTCGGCGACCGTGTCGAGAATGATCGCCCAATAGGTGCTGGCGGTCAGGTACATGAAGAACACGGTCGTCGCCATCAGTGCCACGACCGCCGTGATGCCGGTAACGACGCCGGCGAGCGCCACGCAGATCGCGGCGATGATCAGGCTCGTGACCAGCACGAGCTTGCGGGCGTAGAGCGCGTTGCCGGTCAGGCGGAAGATCGCGTCGCACACGAAGCCGCCGGACGCAAGGCCGATGAAGCCCACGAGCCAGGGGATCGCGTTCACCACGCCCATCTTCTGGATCGAGAGATGGTGCGCCATGGTGAGGTAGCTCGGGAACCAGGACAGGAAGAAATAGAGGATATAAGCGTAGCCGAAGAAGGCGAACGCGGTCGCGAGGATCGCCGGGCGCTTCAAATAGTGGCCGAGCGGCAGCGCCTCGAGCTCGTTTGCCCGCTCGGCTCGCTCACGCGTGTGGGCGCGGAGCGCGTCGAGGTCGAGCCAGCGGTGCTGCTCCGGCCGGTCGGTCGCGAGCCACATCCAGGCGACGGTCCAGACGAGGCCGATGGCACCGATCGCGATGAAGGAGACGCGCCAGCCGGCGGCGACCGCCAGCAGGCCCACGACCGGACCGGCCAGTGCTGCCCCCAGCGGCTGGCCGGCGTTCGCCATGCCGACGGCGCTCGCCTGCTCGGGCCGGGGAAACCAGTTGCTGACGAACTTGTTGGCGGTCGAGCTGAACGGCCCCTCGCCCATGCCGAAGATCACGCGCACGACCAGCAGCGAAAAGATGCCCGCCGCCGCCGCGGTGAGCCCGCAGAACACCGACCAGACGGTCATGGCGACGCCGAATACGTTCCGGGGCCCGATCCGGTCGGACGCGAAGCCGCCGACGAAGCAGAACAGCGCGTATCCCACGAAGAAGCTGCTGAACACGATGCCGAGCTCGGTCGGATCGAGCTGCATGTCCTTGGCGATGAGCGGTGCCGCGACCGAAAGGGCGGCGCGGTCGAGATAGCTGATGGCACCGCCGATGAACAGCAGGGCCACGATGAACCAGCGAAGGCGCGCGAACATGGCAAGTCCTCCCTGGGTGCCGGCGTCTTGCGGCCGGTTACCCGTTGAACCTGTTCGTCTGGATCGCCCTGCCGCGAGTCCCCGCGTTGATACTGGGTTCGGACAAGGCGCCTTGGTGGCCGCTTGGCGTACGTCAGGCGGCGGCCGTGCGCCCGGTGTCCCGCATCAGGATCTGCTGGTGCTCGCCCGTGACCTTGGCGTGAAAGGCGATCGCCGCCTCTGACAGGTCCGAGAGCGGCCGCTCTTCCGGCACGAAATTGCCGTAGGCGTCGACACCGCGGACGAGCGTCGCGCTGTCGTGGGTCCCGACCACCTGGCGCACATGGGTCGGCAGATAGCGGATGGCAAAGCCGATGCGCCTTTTCTCCGACGGGTTCGGGTCGGAACCATGGATCAGCCGGACATGGTGCAGCGACATCTCGCCCGGCTGCAGCTCCAGCATCCGGGCTTGGGCCTCGTCGACCTCGACCGCAATCTCCTGGCCGCGCGACAGCAGGTTGCCCTCGGCGAACGTGTCGCGATGGGCGAGCTGGTCGAGCTTGTGGCTGCCGGGGATGACGCGCATGGCGCCGTTCTCGGCCGTGCTTTCGGAGAAGGCGACCCAGGCGGTGACGATGTCAGCCGGATCGAGGCCCCAATAGGTCGAGTCCTGGTGCCACGAGACGTAGCTCGGGTCGTGCGCCTCCTTGGTGAAGAAGGACGAGCCCCAGACCAGCAGGTTCGGCCCCAGGATATCCTCGACCGCGTCCAGGATGCCAGGATGGCGGATGAGGTCGTCGAGCCAGGTGAAGAGGAGATGGGTCTTGTGGCGCCACGGCCCCTTAAGCAGGCCATGCTGGCGTTCGTGCGTCTCGAGCTTGGCGCGCAGGTCTGCGGCCTCTGTCGTGGAAATCGCGCGGATCGGCGCGTAAAAGCCTTGGCTTTCAAACCGCTCGGCGGCAGCCGGGCCCAGCTTTATCATGGGATTTCCCTCCCGGATGCATCTTACTGACTGTCGTCAAATTTCTTATGTGTTGATGCAATTTCAAATGTGAAACTGAATGAGCGAAGAAGTCAACAACGACGAACAGGCGGACGCGCGCCGCCCGGGCGCGCCGGCGCTGGAAAAGGGGCTCGATCTCCTGGAAGCGCTCGCGGCCGAACCGAACGGCATTTCGCAGAAGGCGCTCGCCGGGCGCATCGGCCGTTCGGTCGGCGAGATCTTCCGCATGCTGGGCGTGCTGGAGCAGCGCGGTTATGTCACGCGCCATCCCAAGACCGGCGAATACAGCCTGTCGCTGCGCCTGTTCCAGCTCGCGACCCACCACCCGCCGAGCCGCCGGCTGCAGCAGGCGGCACTGCCGGTCATGGAGGAGCTGGCGGCCGAGACCGGCCTCTCCTGCCATCTCAGCATGGTGAGCGGCGAGCATTTCCTGATCGTGGCGCAGGCGGAATCGGACCGGCCGATGGGGTGGTCGGTCAAGCTCGGCGCGGTCTTTCCGTTCACGCTCGATTTCGTCTCGGCGCGCGTCATCGCCGCCTTCCAGCGCGAACGGCGCCGGACCGAACTCGTGGCCGTGCTGGCGCGCCAGAGCAAGGTACCGGCGGACGGGATCGCCCCACGGCTCGAGACGATCGCCACTGCCGGCTACGACATGGCACCCAGCACGATCGTCGCCGGCCTCGTCGACATGAGCGCCCCGGTGGTCGACCATTCCGGCCAGGCGGTCGCGGCCCTCACCCTGCCGTTCCTGCCGCAGCGCGACCAGAACCGCGATCCGGCGGTCGCGCTCGCCCTCTTGCGCGACGCCGCCCGGCGCATCTCGGCCAACGTCGGGGCTGCGACCGCCTAGGCGCGCCCGCTATTCGATCAGCTCGCGCTCGATGCGCCCGTAGGCGCCGCGCCGGTAATTGCGCTCGATCCGGCTCAAGCAGCCGAGGCACGCGAGGAGCGCCAGCAGGGCCGAGGCCCCGTTGCCGGACACGGCGCTTGCCACCATGAGGCATCCGGCTGCCGCCAGGACGGCACGGAGAGCGGTCGTCTCGAAGTCGGCCTTGCGCCGACGCACCACGGTCGGCATCAGAGGCGTTCCCATGCGGTTGCCGCGGCCGACCGGTTGCGTGCTCTCATTCCCACATCGACGGCCGGACATCGGCCGCTCCCCTGCTGTTGCCGCGGGAGAGTGGGTCGGCAGGCCATTGAAATTCGAGACGGCGCTTTCGGGTTCCGCGTCAAAGACCCATGCAATTGCCCGCAAACGCCGTCAGCCGAGCGTGCCCGTCAGTCTCGCGGACGGCGCCAGCGCAGCAGCAGCGGCATCGTCAAGCCTTGGATCACGACCGAGAAGACCACGACGGCAAAGGTCGCAACGAGAATTTCGCCGCGATAGGGCAACGCCGGCGGTAGCGACAACGCCAAGGCAAGCCCGAGCGCCCCGCGCAAGCCACCCCACCAGAGGATATGCTGGTCGCGGGTCGATATCGCCCATTGCGAGCGGCTGAACAGGCAGCTCAGCGGATAGACCGTCGCCGCTCGCGACAGCAGCACCAGCAGCAGGATGATCGACAGGGCGCGGATGCCAAGCCGGTCGAAGGGGATCGTGGCGACGGCCAAGCCGATGAGCAGGAACACGAGTGAATTGGCGAGGAACGCGATGAAATCCCAAAGCGCCAGGATGAACTCGCGCCCTTTGAGGGAGAGGCGGCTTCGCCCGCTCTCCGCGAAAAGGCCGACATTGCCGGTGACCAGCCCTGCAGCCACGGTCGCCAACACGCCTGATCCGTGGAACCGCTCGGCCAGCAGGAACGAGCCATAAGCCGCGACCGTCGTAAGCGTGCTTTCGACGAGGTAGTCGCCGGTGCGGCCCACGAGTGCGATCGTTGCCCAGGCGCAGGTGAGACCGGCCATGACGCCGCCGAGGACGATCACGAAGAGCCGCCACATGATCTCATCCGCCGGCAGGGCGGAACTCACGTCGCCCGTCTCGGTCCACGCCAGCACCAGCGTGAACAGCACCGCCGCCGCACCGTCGTTGAACAGGCTTTCGCTCTCGACGAGCAGGCGTAGCCGCCCCTTGACGCCGTTGTCCTTGAACATGGCGATGACGGAGACCGGGTCGGTGGCGGCGATGAGCACGCCGAACAGCAGCGCAAACGGCAGCGGCCAGCCCAGGGTCCAGACGAGGCCGCTTGCCACGATCGCCGCGGCCGTAACGGTGCCGACGATGGCGAGCACGAGCACGGGGACGAGATCCCGGCGCAGCTCATGCCAGTGAATGTTGATCGCCGCTTCGAACAGCAGCGGCGGCAGCACAATATCGAAAATGAAATCATGCGTGAGGAACGCGCCCGACCCGATCTTGGAGATCGCGAGCGCCACCCCAGAGAGCACGAGGCCCACGGTGTAGGGCAATCTCAAGCGGCGAGCCATCAGAGCGACGGCGATCGCCGCCACAAGCAGGCCGACTAAGGTCGTGAGGAGGGCTTCCAACGAGGATTCTCGGAGCGGAAGGCGAAAAGCCAGGGTCTACAAGCGCCAACCGGTCCGGTCGGCCGAGGCCATCAGTCTAGGAGACGAGCGCCGCGGAGGCCAGCCGAACCGGATTGCGATCCAACGGTTTGGCCGGTTCCTCGACCGCCAAGACGGATCGGCCATAAATCAGCCCATATTGCAGCGCAACAAACGCATAGCGGGTGGCCGGGCAATTCGCGTAGGCTGCTCCTGGATCAAGCTGGCCTTAACGCTTTCGGACCATTCTGCCGCCCATGACGGCCTGGACCCTCATTACCGGCTTTGGCGACAGCGCCGTGATGCTGCCCGCCGCCCTCGCGATCGCGCTCTGGCTCGCTGCCGGCGGCGCCTGGCGCCAGGCGCTCGTCTGGCTCGTCGCGTTCGGCGCCGGCACGGCCCTCGTCGCCGCGACCAAGATCGCCTTCATGGGCTGGGGCGTCGGCAACGCCTCGCTCGATTTCACCGGCATCAGCGGCCATACGACGCTCGCGACCGCGGTCATCCTGACGGCGCTCCACCTGTTGTCGCGCGGCCTGCCTCGCGCCCATCGCCTGGGCCTGCTCGTGGCCGGCAGTGTCTCGGCGCTCGCCGTCGGCCTGTCGCGCCTGGCGCTCGATGCCCATTCGGTCTCGGAAGTCTTGGCCGGCCTCGTCATCGGCAGCCTGGTCGCGGGCGGTTTCGCCGCCGGATCGCGCCGGCTGCCGGCGCCGAACCTGGCGCCTGGCGTCATGATCGCGGCCCTCGCCCTCGTCTGCCTGACGCTGCACGGCCACCAGGCGAATTCCCAGGAACTGATCACCCGCCTCGCCCTCTATCTCTCGGGCCACGGCGAGGCCTATACGAGGGCGCTCTACGCGGCGGGAATGGCGTAGGTCGCCACCACGTGGGCCAGCATCTCCGGATCGCCCTCTGAATAGAGTTCGACCTCGCCCACCGCCAGCTTGCGGCCGACCTTCAGCATGCGCGCCTCGGCGATGAGCGGCGACGGCTTCGGCCGGCGCAGGAAATTGATCGACAGGTTGGAGGTCACCGCCCCCGGCACCGGGCCGATGGCGCCCAAGAGGGCCGCGAAAATCGCGACATCGGCGAGACCCATCTGGATCGGCCCGCTGATCGTGCCGCCGGGCCGGAGAAAACCCGCATCGAATCCCAGCCGGAGCGTCGCCCGGCCGTGATGGAGCGCGCGCGTCTCGATCTTCCACGCCGCCGCCAGCGGCAGGCTCTCTTCGACGATCCGCTCGAACTCGGCAATCGTGATCCGCGCGTCCTCGGTCATCCGGCTGCTTCCTCCCCCGTTCTCTTTGCCGTTCATCAAAGCGTGAGCGCGCCCGGTGCCGTCAAGCAGTCCGAACGGATCAAATGGTTCACAACTTCGCAAATCATGATTCATTTGTTGCACCACAACCGACCCTGTGGTTCGATGGCGCATGGGTTCCGGCATCGACATCACGCGGCATATTTCGGAGCGCTTCGACCGGTTGACGCCGCAGCAGCGCCGCGCCGCGCGTTTCCTGCTCGACCATCCGACTGAGGTCGCCCTCAAATCCATGCGTGAGGTGGCGCTTGCCGTCGGGGTGCCGCCGGTGACCTTCGTACGGCTCGCCCGCGCGCTCGACTTCATCGACTACAACGCGCTCAGAGCCGTGTTCCAAGGCGATGTGCGCCGGCAAAGGAGCCGTGCCGGCTTCAGCCTGAAGGCGCGCGACCTGCAGTTGCGCTCGGGCGGCGACAAGGCGCAGACGCTGGTCAAGGACCTGTTCGAGGCGGAGATCGACAATCTCGAACAGGTGTTCAGCCGCAACCATCCGGAGCGGCTCGCCGCCGCCGCCGAGCTCATGGAGCAGGCCGATCGCCTGTTCGTGCTGGGCCGGCGCAGCTGCCACCCGACCGCCGCCTTCTTCCACTATGTGCACCGTCTGTTTCGCTCGAATGCCGTGCTGGTGCCGGACGGGCTCATCGTCGATTGCCTGCGCGACGCCGGTCCGGACGACGTGCTGCTGGTGGTGAGTGTGGCGCCCTATACCGCCGACACGGTGGAGGCCGCGCGCTGGGCGCGCGAACGCGGCGCGCGCCTCATCGCCGTCACCGACGACCGCCTGTCGCCGATCGGGCGGCTCGCCGACGTGGTGCTGCTGGTCGCGACCGCGACGCCATCGTTCTTCCATTCGATCGTGCCGATGGTGGCGCTCGCCCAAGCACTGCTGGCGCTGCTGGTCGCCCGCGGCGGCGATGCCGCCTTGGCCCGGATCGAGGAAAGCGAACGGCAGCTCGCCCGCTTCGGCGTCTATTGGACTGAACAGAACGAGGAACCGGCACCATGAGTCATGTCCTGCAGCGCAGCAGTGCGAGCCTGCCGGTCGCGGTCGGGGGCGATGGCTGCTACCTCGTCGATGCGACCGGCAAGCGCTATCTCGACGCCTCGGGCGGCGCCGCGGTCTCGTGCCTCGGGCACGGCCATCCGCGCATCGTCGCCGCGATCCAGGCCCAGGTGGCGTCGCTGGCATATGCCCATACCGGCTTCTTCACCAACGAGCCGATGGAGCGCCTCGCCGACCTGCTGATCGCGGACGCGCCCGCCGGCCTCGACAAGGTCTATTTCGTCTCCGGCGGCTCGGAGGCGAGCGAGGCAGCCTTGAAGCTCGCGCGGCAATATTTCGTTGAGATCGGTGAGCCCCAGCGCCGGCACTTCATCGCCCGGCGCCAGAGCTACCACGGCAACACGCTGGGCGCCCTTGCCGTCGGCGGCAACGAATGGCGCCGCCGGCAGTTCGCGCCGCTCTTGATCGAAACGCACCATATCGCGCCCTGCTACGCCTATCGCGACCGGCGCGACGACGAGAGCGAGGAGGCCTACGGCCGGCGCGTCGCCGACGAGCTCGAGGCGAAGATCCTCGAGCTGGGGCCGGAAACGGTCATCGGCTTCATCGCCGAGCCGGTCGTCGGCGCCACGGCCGGCGCGCTCACCGCCGTGCCCGGCTATTTCAAGCGCATCCGCGAGATCTGCGACCGTTACGGCGTGCTCCTGATCCTGGACGAGGTCATGTGCGGCATGGGCCGGACCGGCACGCTGCACGCCTCGGAGCAGGAAGGGGTTGCCCCCGACATCATGATGATCGCCAAGGGCTTGGGCGGCGGCTACCAGCCGATCGGCGCCATGCTGGCGAGCGCCAAGGTGATCGCCGCGATCGAGGCCGGCAGCGGCGCCTTCCAGCATGGCCACACCTACCTCGGCCATGCGACCGCCTGCGCCGCGGCCTTGGCCGTGCAGCAGACGATCCGCGAGGAGCGGCTGCTCGACGCGGTCAGGGCGCGTGGGCAAGACCTGGCGCAGGCGCTCGACGAGCGCTTCGGCAACCACGCCCATATTGGCGACATCCGCGGCCGCGGCCTGTTCATGGGGCTCGAGCTGGTAGAGGACCGGGCGACGAAGCGCCCGTTCGACCCGGCGCTGAAGCTCCACGCCCGCATCAAGGCCGAGGCCATGGCACGCGGCCTCATGTGCTACCCGATGGGCGGCACGATCGACGGCCGGCAGGGTGACCATGTGCTGCTGGCGCCGCCCTACATCATCACACCCGAGGAAATCGGGGAACTGGCCGACAAGCTCGGCGCCGCCGTCGACGCGGCGTTCGCCGGGCTGCCCAGCGCGACGACAAGCACGCGGCCATAAGGCCGCGACCACAAGCCGACCAACTTAAGCCTGACAGGGGGCATCATGAGAAAATTGCTAGGGGGCGCGATCCTGGCGCTCGCAACCGTGGGCATCTTTGCCGCAGCCGAGCCGGCCGCGGCCGGCACGCTCGATGCGGTTCGCCAACGCGGCGAGCTGAAATGCGGCGTCAATACCGGCCTGCCCGGCTTCTCCTTTCTCGACAGCCAGGGCAAATGGCGCGGGCTCGACATCGACATGTGCGGCGCCGTCGCGGCCGCCGTGCTGGGCGACGCCGGCAAGGCCAGCTATACGCCGCTCACCGCCGCCACCCGCTTCACGGCGCTGCAGACCGGCGAGATCGACATGCTGGTGCGCAATTCGACCATCACGCTCCAGCGCGACACACAGCTGGGCCTGCAATATGCCGGCATCAACTTCTACGACGGCCAGGCGGTCGCCGTGACGAAGGCGGCCAAGGTGACCAAGATGGAGGAGCTCAAGGGCACCACCATCTGCATCGCCCAGGGCACGACGCACGAGCTGACGCTCGCCGACTGGTTCCGCGGCCACAAGCTCGACTACAAGCCCGTCGTGTTCGAGAACCAGGACCGCATGTACGAGGCGTTCTTCGCCGGCCGGTGCGACGCCATGACCCAGGACGCCTCGGCCTTGGCCGCCGCGATCACCTCGGTCTCGGGCCATCCGGACGATTACATGATCCTGCCGGAACGCATCTCGAAGGAACCGCTCGGGCCGTTCGTGCGCCACGGCGACGACCAGTGGCTCGACGTCGTGCGCTGGACCCTGATGGCGATGATCGAGGCCGAGGAACTGGGCGTGACCCAAACCAACGTCGACGAGAAGCTCAAGGATGCCGACCCGCGCATCCAGCGGCTCCTGGGCGTCTCGGAGGGCAACGGCAAGGCGCTCGGGCTCGACGAGAAATGGGCCTACAACGTCGTGAAGCAGATCGGCAATTACGGCGACAGCTACGAGCGCAACGTCGGCAAGGCGAGCGCGCTCAAGCTCGACCGCGGGCCGAACGGCCTCTGGACCGCCGGCGGGCTCATGTACGCGATCCCGCTGCGCTGATCCCTTTACACTGACGCATAAGGCCCGTGACCGGCGGTCTACTGGTCACGGGCCCGCCGTTGGGCCAAGATCGCGGTCTTACGAGACGGTGAACGAGGCCCCGGCATGGCCGATCCCTCCCCCCTCCTGCTGCGCGACGATGCCGACGGCATCGCCACCTTGACCCTGAACCGGCCCGATCAGCGCAACGCGCTCTCGACCGGGCTGATGACTGCGCTCGAACAGGCGCTCGACGCGATCGCCGAGGACTCGGCGGTCAAGGTCGTGATCCTGGCCGGCACCGGCCCCGCCTTCTCGGCCGGCCACGACCTGCGCGAGGTCCGCGCCGACCGGCGGCGCGAGGCTTACGAGGCGCTGTTCGCCCAATGCTCGCGCACGATGCTGAAGATCGTGCGGTTGCCGAAGCCGGTGATCGCACGCGTTCATGGCGTCGCCACCGCCGCCGGCTGCCAGCTGGTCGCGAGCTGCGACCTGGCGGTCGCGAGCGAGGCCGCGCGCTTCGCCACCCCCGGCGTCAACATCGGCCTGTTCTGCTCGACCCCGATGGTGGCCTTGAGCCGCAACGTCGCCCGCAAGCACGCCATGGAGATGCTGCTGACCGGCGACTTGATCCCGGCCGAGCGGGCACGCGAGATCGGGCTCGTCAACCGGGTGGTCCCGGCGGCCGAGCTCGAGGCCGCGACGCGCGAGCTTGCCCGGCAGATCGCGTCGAAGAGCCCGCTCACGCTTGCGATCGGCAAGGAGGCGTTCTACGCCCAAGCCGAGCTGGACCTGGAGGCCGCCTATGCCTATGCCAGCGAGGTGATGACGCGCAACATGCTGGCGCGCGACGCCGGCGAAGGCATCGACGCCTTCCTGGAGAAGCGTGCCCCCCAATGGACCGGCGAGTGACCCAAAAGTGAACCACGCCCCGATGAACCACGACAGCTATAGCGACGACTACCTGCGCGGCATCCTGCGGCGCACTAAGACGATCGCCATGGTCGGCGCCAGCCCCAACTGGAACCGGCCCAGCTATTTCGTGATGAAATACCTGCAGGCAAAGGGTTTCCGCGTCATCCCGGTCAATCCGCGTGCGGCGGGCGAGGAGATATTGGGCGAGCCGGTCGTGGCGACGCTCGCCGACGTCCCGGTGCCGGTCGACATGGTGGACGTGTTCCGGGCGAGCGACGCGGCCCCGGGCATCGTCGAGGACGCGATCAAGGTCGGCGCCAAGACCGTCTGGATGCAAATCGGCGTGCGCCATGATGCCGCCGCGGCCCGCGCCGAGGCTGCCGGGCTCGATGTGGTCATGAACCACTGCCCCAAGATCGAATATTCCCGGCTGTGCGGCGAGCTCGGCTGGAGCGGCGTCAATACCGGCATCCTGACCAGCCGGCGGCGCAAGGTCGTCTGACGCACCTCTTGCGCTGCAGCAAGGCAGACATGAGGCGATCGCCCATTGAAAACTGAACTCGGCATATGATTTGCTGCAGTGCAATATGAGGGTCCGCTGGTCGGACCAGCGCATTCGAGTGCTGCATCATGAGCAAAGAGAATTCCGGGTTCGCCGCCTTCTACGCCGCCTGTGCCGAACATCATGCCGAGATCAGCCAGACGACACGCGGCCTGCTGATCGGCGCCGCCATCGTGCTGGCCATGGTCGCCCTGCTGCTGCAGGCGCTGGTCGCCCACCCGCTGCCGCCGCTCACATCCGACCTCGTGGGCCAGGCTGCGTTCAACGGTTTCGAGCCGATGGCCGCACCGATGTCCCCGGCGGACAACCAGCCGACGGTCGACGCCAATGCGATCCTGATGGGCATGTTCCTCGCCGTCGGCGTCGTCACGGGCCTGTTCGCGAGCGTCGCCTTTCTGGTCGATTGCACGGCGCGCGTCGGGGCATTTGCCCATCGCTTGAGCACGGGCCGCAAGCTGCCCGAGGCCGAAGGCGGCGATTAGGCCACCTCACCCGGCCGGCGGGCCGGGGCGAATGAGCGCTATCCTTTGCAGACGAGCCGGGTAAACTCCCGGCTCGTTTCGCATTGAAGCGCCGCCCCGCAAACGCCGCCCCAAGGACCGCCCGATGAGCACGCCGCCCGCCTATGGCTTCGAAACGCTGGCCGTCCATGCCGGCACGCCGCCCGACCCCGCGACGGGTGCCCGCGCCATGCCGATCTACCAGACGACGGCCTATGTGTTCGACGACGTCGACCAGGCGGCGTCGCTATTCAACCTGCAGACCTACGGCTACATCTATTCGCGCCTCACCAACCCGACCGTAGCGGCGCTGGAAGAGCGCATGGCCAGCCTCGAGGGCGGGCGCGGCGCCATCTGCTGCGCATCGGGCCATGCGGCGCAGCTGCTCGCCTTCTTCGGCTTCATGACGCCCGGCGCCTCGTTCCTGGCCTCCAACCGGCTCTATGGCGGCTCGATCACCCAGTTCGGCCGCAGCTTCACCAAGTTCGGCTGGAAGGCGACTTTCGTCGACCAGACCGACCCGGAGAATTTCAAGCGCGCCCTCACCGAGGATTGCCGGGCGATCTTCGTCGAGAGCCTGGCCAACCCCGGCGGCGTCGTGACCGACCTGGAGGCGGTCGCCAAGATCGCCCATGACGCGGGCATCCTGTTCATCGTCGACAACACCATGGCCTCGCCCTACCTCTGCCGGCCGATCGAGTTCGGCGCCGACCTGGTCGTCCATTCGACGACCAAGTTCCTGGGCGGCCATGGCCAGGCCATGGGCGGCTGCGTCATCGATTCCGGCAAGTTCGACTGGTCGCAGAGCCCGAAATACGCGACCTTGGCCGAGCCGGAGCCGGCCTATCACGGGCTGCGCTTCCAGGAAACGTTCGGCGACCTCGCCTTCACCGTCCATGGCCATGCGGTGGGCCTGCGCGACCTCGGCCCGACCATGGCGCCGATGAACGCGTTCCTGACCCTGACCGGCATCGAGACCTTGGCGCTCCGCATGGACCGCTCCGTCGCCAACGCGCTCGCGGTCGCCCGCTATCTGGCGGAGCACCCGGCGATCGACTGGGTGTCCTATGCCGGCCTGCCCACGAGCCCCTATTACGCGCTCGCCCAGCGCTACATGCCGAAGGGTGCCGGCTCGGTCTTCACCATCGGCTTGAAGGGCGGCTATGCCGCCGGCGTCAAGCTGGTCGAGGGCGTCGAGCTGTTCTCCCACCTCGCCAACATCGGCGACAACAAGTCGCTAATCCTGCACCCGGCCTCGACCACGCATCGGCAATTGACCGAAGCCCAGCAGATCGCCGCCGGCGCCGGGCCGGAGGTCGTGCGCCTCTCGATCGGCATCGAGCGGCACGAGGACCTGATCCGCGACCTGGACCAGGCGCTGGCGAAGGCGGCCTAAACAACACCGCTCCCCTGTCCCTCCCCGTCATCCCCGCGAGAGGCGGGGATCCAGGGCGGCCGTAAAGGCTGCCGGCCCGTCGCTTGCTCTGGATTCCCGCCTTCGCGGGAATGACGAAAATGAGCGACGGCTGACGCGCGCGCAGGCGCCTAACTCGTCCGGAACACCAGCGCCAGCCCGGCAAGGATCGCCGCCATGCCGGCGAGCGCCAGCGGTGCCATGGGGTTGCCGAGGAACAGGTAGTCCATGGCCGCCGTGCCCGCCGGCACCAGGTAGAACAGGCTGGTGACGTTCACCAGGTTGCCGGCCCGGATCAGCCGATAGAACAGCAGCGTCGCCAGGACCGAGATCACGAGCCCGAGCCACAGGAGCGGGACCAGAAACGCGACCGAGACTTCGAACGTAAACGGCTCGAACGTCAGGCACGCGAGGCAGAGCGCCAGGCTCACGCCATATTGCAGCGGCAGCACGGCGCCGGGCGCCTCCCGGATGCCCTTCTGGAGGATGGCGCCGACCGTCATTGAGACGAGCGCCAGGAGCGCGAAGCCGATGCCGGCGAGCGACAGGCGGGCGAACCCGATGCCCTGATAGACGACCAGGACCAGCCCGCCGAGCGCCAGCATCAGGCCGGCAAGCCGCGCGGACGAGAAGCGCCGCTCGACCCAGAGCAGGGTCAGGATCGGCTGGACGCCCAGCAATGTGGCCAGGACGCCGGGCTTCACGCCGTGGGCCAGCGCCTGGAAATAACAGATTGAATAGCAGCCGATCAGCAAGGAGCCGGTGAGCGCCACGCGGCCACGCATCCCCGCCGCCGGCAGCCATTGCCTACGCATGAGCCCATGGCCCGAGAGCACGCTGCCGGCGAGCGCAAAACGCAGGATCAGGAACGCGATCGGCGTCGCATGGGCGAGGCCGAGCTTGGAGAAGATGGCCCCGCTGCTCCACAGCAGCACGAAAAGGGTCGTCGACCCGGAGGCAACCAAGGCTGCCCTGTCGAATTTCATCGGATTTCCCCTGTCGGGAGGATGCACGCGCCTGCAGCGCCCGCCGCATCAAGCGGCAGGTCGGATCATGACTGGAGGCGTGGTGGGTTTGCCGAAGCTCAGACGAGCGGCGGCGGAGGCGCGACAGGGGGCGGTGCGGACGCGCGCGCGAACGAGGCGACCATGACGGCGAAAGCAGCAGCGCGCGCGGAGGGGATCATGATGGAGCCAATCGTTCGGAACGAGAGCGAGTGTCGGGCGAGGCTGGCAGGCTGTCAACCTGGATCAGCCACCCTCACCCTGTCGCAAGCCGGAGAGAGTCGCTCAGCCTGCCCGATCGTCCTCATACGGGCTGAAGCGGTTCGGCCGTCGACGCGATCATCGCGCGAAGCCGCCGCGCGCACCCATGCCAAGCGCCATTCCGGAGCCCACCCCCATGGGCATCCCACCGGATGGCGCGTGGCTCACGGCGGGCGGCCGCGGGGCGAAACTGGCCGGTGGTGGCGCGAAGTTGTGGGCCGGCGACGGACGACCCTCGGTCGCGCGCGGCTGCGCCAGCGTCGCGGGTGCGTGCACCAGCGGCGTGGGGCGCACCGGCATGTGCCGGATGATGGCCACATGCGGCGCCGGATCCGGCCGGCTCGCGCCAGGCCGCATCACGAGGGGCCGGGCGACAACCGAGGGAGCGACGGCCGAAGGGGCAAGGGCGTGGAAGTCGCGAACCCGCTCGGGGGTCCCCACACCCGTTGAGCGAAGGCGTGCTGGCGCCCGTGGGTCGCCCGTGCCGGCCCGCAGCGACGGGTCGTGGGACCAGAATTCCGCCCGATTCTCGAAGTTATGGTGAGGGTGGAGCCGCTCGAAGCGGTCGTGATCGATGCGGATATGGTGACGGCGCCAGTCGAAATCGCACCATAGCCAGAGCGGCTCGACCACCACGACAGCGTCGCCGAAGAACAAGCCGTCGCCCTCGAGCGGGCCGTAGTCATAGTCGGGCACCGGGAAATAGGCCGGCGGATAGTCGGCATCCAGCCACGGACCGTAGATCAGGCGCGGATCATAGGCCGGCACATAGACCCTCTCGGGATTGCTCGGCATGATCGAAATGGCCGTCCCGTCATTGGCCACCATCTGCTGGGCCGTCGAGGGCAGGTGCCCCGTCGCCTGGGCCTCCCGGCGCAGACGCTGGACCGCGTCCATGACTTTCGCTTGCTGCGCCAGGAAGGCGTCGCCAAGCTGCTCCGTCCAGTCGAGCTGGCGATCCATCATCGCCAGGATCTGCGGGAACGCGGTCAGCGACTTGACGCTCGGGTCCCAGTCCTTGTCCTGCAGTGCCGCCGTCAATTGATCGCCCTTGAGTGCGGCGTTGCGCGGATCCGCGACCCAGCGGTCGGCCTCGACGACTTGGAGCGGATAGGTCGAGGCGGCTAGAATGTCGGCGAGCAGCGGGTCCGGGTAGAGCGCCACCGGCGCCACCAGCCCGTCAAGCTGCGGCGCCGCGTAGGCCGGCGCCCCATCGGCTTGATCTTCTTGCGGGGGAGCGGCGGCGGCCATATCGGCGGGCGCCTCGGCCACCGCTTCTGCAGCATCCTGCGCGCGCGGAGCGACTGTCGGCGCCGACATCGCCAGGACCAGGACGATAGCGCTGGTCACGGCACCGAGGGGACCTGTCTTCATGACTGGCCTTCACACGGGACAAGTGAACCATCATGAAGTGGGTCGGGCCGCCCTCATGCGCAACGGCGGCCCGACCGGAAACGAGCGACAAGAAGGCGCAGCGCCCATCGCGTCCCTTCCCCGCGCCTTGGGAGACGCCCCTACCCGATCGTCATCAGGCTCGCATTGCCGCCGGCGGCGGCCGTGTTCGTGCTGATCGAGCGTTCGGCGACCAGCCATTCGAGCGGGTAGTCCTCGATGCCGTCGGCCAAGGCCGCGCGGTCGACGCCGTAGACAGGCACGATCGGGCCGGCCAAGGCCGCTGCCTGCTGGTTCACCGCCTTGAGCGCGTCGCTGTCGCCCTCGAACAGCACGGCCGCGACATGACCGGCCCGGATCCAGTCGTCGGCCGTCGCGATCCAGCCCTTCAGCTCCTTCGGCAGCTTGGCCAGGAGTGCCGGCAACGCCGGCACCGCCTGGATGAGCGCCTTGTTGCCGGTCGCAAGCGCCGCGCCGACCTGCAGCAGCAGGCCCGTCTCGGTCTGGGCGAGGCAGGCGACGGTGCCGCGCGACTGGATCACATAGGTGTTGCGTTCGCCGACCGGCCCCGGCAGCTCCACGACTGCCCCGGCGAGCGAGATCGCCCGGTAGCGCCCGACCCGGGCGGCCTCCCGGGCGCGCCCCTCGGCCGCGAGCCAGGCCTGGTAGCTTTCCGCCACGGCCGGGGGTGCGCCGGCAACGCCATCGAGCGCCTCGGCAGGACGCGCCGCAAGCAGCCGCGACAGATAGAGCGGGCCGCCGGCCTTGGGGCCCGTGCCCGAGAGCCCGTGGCCGCCAAATGGCTGCACGCCCACGACCGCACCGATCAGGTTGCGGTTCACGTAAATGTTACCGGCGCCGACCCGCTCGGTGACGCGCACGATCGTCTCGTCGATGCGCGTGTGAACGCCGAAGGTGAGCCCATAGCCGGACGCGTTGATCTCGTCGATCAGCTGATCGAGCTTTTCCCGCCGATAGCGCAGCACATGGAGCACGGGGCCGAACACCTCGCGCTTCAGCTCCGCCATGCCGTCGATCTCGATCAAGGTCGGGGCCACGAACGTGCCGTGCTTGGCCGAGGCCGGCAGCGCCAGTTCCTCGACGCGGCGGCCCTTCGCCTTCATGGCCGCGACATGCTTGTCGATGCCTATCTTGGCCTCGGCCGTGATGACCGGGCCGACATCGGTCGCGAGCCGGTCCGGGTTGCCCACGGCCAGCTCCGCCATGGCGCCCTTGAGCATGGTCAGCACACGGTCCGCCGCCTCTTCCTGCAAGCAGAGCACGCGCAACGCCGAGCAGCGCTGGCCGGCCGAATCGAAGGCGGACGTCAGCACGTCGCCCACCACCTGTTCCGGCAGTGCCGAGGAATCGACGATGAGCGCGTTCTGGCCGCCGGTTTCGGCGATGAGCGGGATCGGCTTGCCGTCGGGGTTGAGCCGCCCGGCGAGCGTCTTCTGGATGAGGCGCGCCACCTCGGTCGAGCCGGTGAACATGACGGCCCGGCCGCGTGGGTCGGCGACGAGCCGGGCCCCCACATCGCCGGCACCGGGCAGCAGCTGCACCGCACCCTCCGGCACGCCCGCCTCACGCAGCAGCTGGACCGCGGCCGCGGCGATGAGCGGCGTCTCCTCAGCCGGCTTCGCCAGCACCGGGTTGCCGGCCGCGAGGGCGGCCGCGACCTGGCCCGTGAAGATCGCGAGCGGGAAGTTCCACGGGCTGATGCAGACCACGGGCCCGAGCGGCCGGTGGCTGTCGTTCGAGAACGCCTGCTCGACCCGCGCCGCGTAATAGCGCAGGAAATCGACCGCCTCGCGCACCTCGGCGATCGCGTTCGGCAGCGACTTGCCGGCCTCGCGCACGATCAGGCCGAGGAGCTGCGGCATGCGCGCCTCCATGACGTCGGCCGCGCGCTTCAGGCAGCCGGCGCGCTCGTCGGGCGGTGTGGCGGCCCAGATCGGCGCCGCGCCGACCGCATGGCCCATGGCGGCATCGACCTGCTCCGGCGAGGCGTCGATCACCATGCCGACCAGGTCGCGATGGTTGGCCGGGTTGCGCACCTCGCGCGCCGGCCCGTCCTGCGGGCCGTCGGCCAAGAGCGGCATCGCGCGATAGGCCGTGTCGGCGCTCGCGAGCAGCGCCGCCGAAAGTGAGGCGAGCCGCTGCTCGTTCGAGAGATCGAGGCCCGCGGAATTCGGCCGCTCGCCATCGAACAGATCGCGCGGCAGGGAGATCTTGGCGTGAGTGGATCCCACCGGCTCGACCGCCTTCGCAAGCTCGACCGGATCGGCGATCAGCTCGTCGATCGAGACATGCTCGTCGGCGATGCGGTTCACGAACGAGGTGTTGGCGCCGTTCTCGAGCAGGCGTCGGACGAGATAGGCCAGCAGCGTCTCGTGCGTGCCGACCGGTGCATAGATGCGGCACGGCCGATTGAGCTTGTCCTTGCCGACGACCTCTTCATAGAGCGGCTCGCCCATGCCGTGCAGGCACTGGAATTCATACTGGCCGGCGTAATAGTTGCCGCCGGCCATGGCGTGGATGGTCGCGAGCGTGTGGCCGTTGTGGGTCGCGAACTGCGGAAAGACCGCGTCCGGCACCGCCAGGAGCTTCTTGGCGCAGGCGAGATACGAGACGTCCGTGTGGATCTTGCGCGTATAGACCGGGAAGCCCTCGAGCCCGTCCATCTGCGCCCGCTTGATCTCGCTGTCCCAATAGGCGCCCTTGACGAGCCGGACCATCAGGCGATGGCCGCTGCGTCGCGCCAGATCGATCACATAGTCGAGCACGAAGGGCGCCCGCTTCTGATAGGCCTGGACGACGAAGCCGATGCCGTTCCAGCCGGCAAGCTCCGGGGCGAAGCAGAGCGCTTCGAGCAAGTCGAGCGACAGCTCGAGCCGGTCCGCCTCCTCCGCATCGATGTTGATGCCGATATCATAGCCGCGCGCGAGCACGACGAGCGCCTTCAAGCGTGGCAGCAACTCGCCCATGACCCGGTCCTGCTGGGCGCGCGAATAGCGTGGGTGCAGCGCCGACAGCTTGATCGAGATGCCCGGCCCCTCGTAGATGCCGCGCCGCGCCGCCGCCTTGCCGATCGCGTGGATCGCCTGCTCGTAGTCGGCATAGTAGCGGTCGGCGTCGCGCGCCGTCGTCGCGGCCTCGCCCAGCATGTCGTAGGAATAGCGGAAGCCCCGGGATTCGAGCTTGCGGCTGTTGGCCAACGCCTCCGAGATGGTCTGGCCGGTCACGAACTGCTCGCCCATCATGCGCATGGCGATGTCGACGCCCTTGCGGATCAAGGGCTCGCCACCCTTGCCGATGAGGCGTGTGAGTGCCGAGGACAAGCCCGACTCGCTCGACGTGGTCGTGAGCCGGCCGGTCACGACCAGGCCCCAGGTCGCGGCGTTGACGAACAGCGACGGGCTGTTGCCGACATGGGACTGCCAGTCGCCGACGCTGATCTTGTCGCGGATGAGCGCGTCGCGCGTCGCCCGGTCGGGGATGCGCAACAGCGCCTCCGCCAGGCACATGAGGGCGACGCCCTCCTGGCTCGACAGCGAATATTCGTGGATCAGCCCCTCGACGCCGCCGCCGCGACGCTTGGTACGCAGCGCCTCGACCAGCTGGCGGGCAATCCGGCGCGCCTGCTCGGTCACAGCCGGCGGCTGCGCCGCCTCCGTCAGCAGCAGCGGCAGGCACTCCGTCTCCGGCCGGCGATAGGCGGCGGTTATCTTGGCACGGAGCACAGTCTGCGGCTGGACCGTCTGGGCGAACTCCAGGAACGGCTGCTGGCTTCCCGGCTCCTGATCGACGAGGCCGTCGAGCGCGTCTGGCGTTGCCGCCTCGCCGATCAGGCTCGAAAGATCCTCGCCGCGCTCAACACGCTCCAGCGTCGTAACGATTGATTGCTTGATCAGCCAATGGGGCGTGCGGCCCAGGCGCTCCGCAGCCTTGCGCAGCCGGTTGCGCAGCTCGTCGTCCAGTTTCACGCCGATCGTCGTCGTCGCCATGCGTCAGGCCTCGTGCGAGATGGGCGCGCAGCAGGCGCAACCCGATCCCGCAAAGTAGCGCAACCCGCCGCCAATGAAAAGGCGCAACCCGCGAGGCTTCACTCTACGGCGTCATGGCCGGGCTTGACGAAGAAGAGTTAAACACCCGCCGGATAGCACGACACTTCGACCAAGTTCTGGTCGGGGTCGCGGAAATAGACCGATTGCATAGGCCCAAGCGCGCCGTTGCGCTCGACCGGCCCGAGCTCGATCGGCACGCCGGCCGCGGCGAGCCGGGCTTCGATTTCGGAGAGCGGCCCATCGGCGATGAGGCAGAAGTCGCCACTGCCCGGCGTCGGATGGAGCGCCCGCGGTGAGAATTCCCGGCCGCGTTGGTGCAGGTTGATCTTGTGCCGGCCGAAATGCAGGGCATGGCGGCCGTTCTCGCTCACGACCCGCATGCCAAGCGCGGCGGTATAGAACGCGCAGGTCTTCTCGATGTCGGCGACGGTCAGGACGAAATGGTCGACCCGGTTGATCACGTCGTGTTCAACCCGGTTGATCACATCGCGTTCAACCCGGCCGATCGTATCGTCGACGACCTTGCGCGTGCCGGGGCGCGGGATGCCGTCATGCGACCCCATCGGCCGGGCCGGCGCGTCGGTCCAGACGTCGCTGCGCAGCGCCTCCTGCGCCGGATTGAGCGGATAGCGGATGCGGTTCTCCGCCTTCGCCACCTCGCCCACGACCAGGAGCCGCACGTCGCGATTGGTGTTGTTGAGGAATGTGTGCGCTTGGCCCGTGCCGGCCGGGAAGCCCACGGCGTCACCAGGTTCAAGCGGGTAGAGCACGCCGTCGAGCCAGACGTCGGGATGGCCCTCGATCACATAGACGAACTCCTCCTCCGCACTCTCGGCGTGCGGAAAGGAGGTGCGTCGCCCAGGCGGGACCAGCTCATGATGGATGCCGATCCGGGTCAGGCCCAGCCGTCGGCCGAACGGGCTGCCGATGCTGAGCAGCTCGTCGCTCGTCTCGTAGCGGGAATTATCCGGATTCTGGATCTCGGAATAATGGCGGATGCAGGGAGGGCGCTCGGTCATGCGGGCGATGATCGCGCCAAAGCGCGCCGCCGCCAAGAGCGGGAACGAAAGAAATCAGAAGGAAGGCCCGGAGGGCTCATTGGGGTTTTCGGTGGTCGGGCAAGCGGGATTCGAACCCACGACCCCCAGTCCCCCAGACTGATGCGCTACCAGACTGCGCTATTGCCCGACGCGACCGAAGAACCCAGCCAATCATAAGGACCGGCCGTGCCGGGGCGTTCCCGGCGGAGCGGAATATAGGAGGCGCCGGGCAGCCGATGCAACCCGCATCTTTTCGCGAGCCCGTGGGACCGCTATGCAGAAGGCGGATGCGCCATGGGTTGGAGAGCGGGTGTGAGGCAGATCGGTCTGGCAGCGGGTACGGCGCTCCTCATCGTGGTGTGGGAGCTGGCGGTCCAGGCGATCATCCTTGCTGTCGGCTGGCAGCCGGGCGAGCTGGCACTCTATGCCAGCGACAAGGTGGGCTTCGCGCTGCTCCTGGCGCTGGCGCTTACGATCGCCCGGCACTGGCGGACGAGCGGCTTCATGGGCCCTCTTGCAATCAGCCGCTGGTGGCTGCTCTGGCCGATCTGGTTCGATGCGGCAGTGCCGCTGACCCAGGGGCTGGCCGAGGACAGCCCGCGCTATCTCGCCGGCTGGGCCGCCGTCAGCCTGGCGGTGGGATTCGGCGAGGAAGGCCTGTTCCGCGGCGTTCTCATGCCCCAGCTCGGCCTCGACCGGCCGCGGCGGGCGATCATCGTCTCCTCCGTGCTGTTCGGCGCCATCCATCTGGCCGGCCTTCTGTCGCCGATCGATAGCCGCCTGGTGCTGGCCCAGGCGGCAAGCGTGGTCGGGCTGGGCCTGATCCTGGGCGCGGTGCGCATCCGCACCCGCTCGCTCTGGCCCTGTATGATCGTGCACGCGGTGCTCGATTTCTGCGGTATCGCGTCCGGCGGCGGTGTCGTCGAGGCGATGCAATATTCCGACGAGGCGCTCTTTTCCATGCTCGGTGCCGGCGCCGTGGCCTTCGCCTGGGGCAGCCTGCTGTGCTGGCGCCTGCCGCCGTCCTCGGCGTTCACCAGACCTGCGACGGCTTGAGCCCGCCTGTGGCGTCACGGCTTGGCGTCATGGTCGCCGCCGGCTCATCAGCGCGAGGTGAGCAACGCCTTCAACGCTTCGAGCTCGACCAGGAGATCGCCCAGCACCTCGCGCGTCGTCGCGTCGAGCGCGCGGCGTCGGCTGGGCGGCTTCGCCGCCGGCGCCGGCTCTTCCGGAGGGGGAAGCTCGGCATCGAGTTCCTCGAGGCCGAGCGGGAGTGCCATCTCCTCATAGGCCGGTGCCGCACCGCCCTTGAGCGCGCCTTCGCGCAGCAAGCGTTGAACGCCCTTGATGGTGTAGCCCTCCTGATAGAGCAGGCGCGCGACCCGGCGCAGCAGCTCGACATCTTCCGGACGGTAATAGCGCCGCCCGCCGCCGCGCTTCAACGGGCGGATCTGCGGAAACTTCGTCTCCCAGAAACGCAGCACATGCTGCGGCACGTCGAGCTCGTCGGCGACCTCGCTGATCGTGCGAAACGCGGTTGCCGACTTGACCACCCGGCGCGACGGCTCGCCGCCGTCGTTGCGCACGGGATCGGACATGGTCAGCCCTTCCGGCCCGGCTTGCCGGTGGTCTTGCCGAGCGTGGTGTTGATCTGGTCCTTGAGCACGTGGCTCGCGCGGAACACCAGCACCTGGCGCGGCTCGATCGGCACTTCCTCGCCGGTCTTCGGGTTGCGTCCGACCCGTTCGCCCTTTTGGCGCACGGCAAAGCTGCCGAAGGAAGAAATCTTGACCATCTCGCCGCGCGACAGCGCGTTCGAGATCTCGCCCAGAACGGTCTCGACCAGATCGGCCGACTCGTTCCGCGACAAACCGACCTCCTGGTAGACAGCCTCACTCAGTTGGGCACGCGTGACGGTACCGCCGGTCATGGCTCGAGCCCTCCAGACGTTGTCCGAAGCCGAAAGCCTAATGACGAAACCGTTCAAGGTCAAAGATATAGCGGTGAGATTTTCGAGTCGCCGCAGGTTCCGGCCGGCGGGCCCAGGCCGGCCTCACCAGCGGACGAGCGCCGAACCCCAGGTGAAGCCGCCACCCATCGCCTCGAGCAGCACGAGGTCGCCGCGCTTGATCCGGCCGTCGTGGACGGCCTCGGCCAGCGCCAGCGGGATCGAGGCGGCCGAGGTGTTGGCATGCCGGTCGACGGTCACGACAACCTGGCGGGGATCGAGCGCCAGCTTCTTGCCGACGCCGTCGATAATGCGCTTGTTGGCCTGGTGCGGCACCAGCCAGTCGATGTCGCGCGCGGTCAGCTTCTGCGCGGCCAGCGCCTCGTCGACCACTTCCGCCAGCCGCTGCACCGCATGGACGAAGACCTTGCGGCCCTCCATGCGCAGATGGCCGACCGTGCCGGTCGAGGACGGGCCGCCGTCGACATGGAGCAGCTCGTAATGCTCGCCCTCGGAATGGAGATGGGTCGAAAGAATGCCGCGCTCGGCCGTTTCCTCACCGCGCAGCACAACGGCGCCGGCGCCGTCGCCGAACAGGACGCAGGTCTGCCGGTCGTTCCAGTCGAGGATGCGCGAGAAGGTCTCGGCGCCGATGACGAGCGCGGTCTTCGCCTGGCCCGTCTTGATGAAACTGTCGGCAACGCCCAGCGCATAGACGAAGCCGGAGCAGACCGCCTGCACGTCGAAGGCGAAGCCGCGCTTCATGCCGAGCTTATGCTGGACCTTGGTCGCCGTCGCCGGGAAGGTGTTGTCGGGCGTCGCAGTCGCGACGATGACGAGATCGAGCTCGTCGACGGTGATCCCGGCATGGCCGATCGCCTTGCGCGCGGCAGCGAGCGCCAGGTCGGAGGTGAACTCGCCCTCGGCCGCGACATGGCGCTGCCGGATGCCCGTGCGCTGGACGATCCATTCGTCGGAGGTATCGACCTTCGCCGCCAGTTCCTCGTTGGTGACGATGCGTGACGGCAGATAGGCGCCGCAACCGAGAACGACGGAACGAAGGGGCATGATCTCTCGGGGCTGGACGAGCTCGGACATTAAACGGTTGCGGTCTGCGGCGGGGCCAACGGCCCGCGCAGCACGGCCAATTCTTCACGGATCTGGTCGAGGAAGCCGTTCACCTGAAGGTCGACCGCCACGCCGATCGCGTTGGCGAAGCCGACCGCGTCGGATCCGCCGTGACTCTTGACCACGATGCCGTTCAAGCCGAGCAGCATGGCGCCATTATAGCGCCGGGGATCGAGCTGATCCCGCATCTTGTTGAGGGCCGGCCGGGCGAACAGATAGCCGATCTGCGCCAGGAGCGAGCTCTTGAAGGCCGAGCGGGTGAAGTTCGAGAACAGCTTGACCACGCCCTCCATGGCCTTGAGCGCGATATTGCCGCTGAAGCCGTCGGTCACGATCACGTCGACCGTGCCGGCCGCGATGTCGTTGCCCTCGACGAAGCCATGATAGGTGATGCCGGGGATGCCTTCCTTGAGGCGGAGGGCCGCCTCGCGCACCGCGTCGTTGCCCTTCATCTCTTCCGAGCCGACGTTGAGCAAGCCGATGGTCGGCTTGACCAGGCCCAGCACCGCGCGCGCGAACGCATCGCCCATGAGCGCGAACTGGACGAGGTTCTCCGCGTCGCACTCGACGTTGGCGCCGAGGTCCAAGAGAACCGTCTCGCCGCGCATGGTCGGCAGGAACTGCGCGATCGCCGGACGCTCGATGCCCGGCATCGTCTTCAGCACCATCTTGGCCATGACCATGAGGGCGCCGGTATTGCCGGCCGAGACGATGCAGTCGGCCTTGCCTTCGGCCACGGCGTCGATCGCAAGGCGCATGCTCGAGCGGCGGCCGGCCCTGAGCGCCGCCGCCGGCTTCGCATCGCCGGTAATGACGTCTTCCGCATGCATGACCGTCGACGCGGCACGCACCCGCGGCAGCTTCTCCAGCAGCGGGTTGATGCGCAGCTCATCGCCGAAAAGCAGGAAGCGAACCTGCGGAAATCGCACCAGCGCGATCTCCGCCCCTTTCAACACCATGTCCGGCGCTCGATCGCCGCCCATGACGTCCAGAGCGATGGTGAGTTCCTTGCTCAAGACAGAAGGACCGGCGTCAAGCCCGATCAGACTGCTTCGGCAGCGGTAACTTCACGACCGTCGTACTGGCCGCACGAGCCGCAGACATGGTGCGGGCGCTTCAGCTCGCCGCAGTTGGAGCACTCGGCGTAGCTGTTGGCAGCGAGCGCATGATGCGAGCGGCGCATGTTGCGACGCGACTTGGAGGTCTTTTTCTTCGGAACGGCCATCGTAACGAACTCGTAAAGTTAAGGGCTCCGCCGGCAGGCCGGCGGTATCTATACAAAAACGCCTATCCCCGCAACCGCGGAAACATCAGCTCTGCTTCTTGAGCGCCGCCAAGACATCGAAGGGATTGCGTCGTCCCGTCGAGGCACCGGGTTCATCGTCTTCGTCCATGGCCTCGGCCGATGGCACAGAAGATTGGGCGCCCACGGACCTTGGGTAGGGATCCATGGCGACCGACAATTGTTGCGCGACGGCCTCACCGATGTCAATCGAGTCACCTATGAGCGGCTCGATGATCTCGTCTTCCGGATTGTCGAGGGCCATCTGGTCCGCCGTCGCCTCGTCGATGTCGGCGCGGTAGATGAGCGTGAAGCGGTCGACGACCCGGCCCGGCACCGGCTCGTTGGTGACGACGCAGGCCTGGACCAGGTCCGCGGCGATCTCGCCCTCGAGGCGGATCGCCTCGCCGGCCTCGCGCTTCAGCGTCACGGTCGCCTCGAACCGATCGAGCGAAATCAGGTCGAATCGTTGCGCCAGGGCCGCCCGCTCGGCCGCGTTCGCCGCCAGCCGATAGGTTGCGGACTTGGTGCCGAGCCGGGCCGTCGAGACCAGGTGAGAGAACTCCGGCGCGGATTCCGGCGAAGATGGGGGATGGTCGGCGGCAGGCATGGCGCGCTCTCGAAGTCTACTGTCGTCGAAATGGAACCCTATAGATCGTGCGTCGCGGCGCCTACGTCGAGAGAATTCGTCGCAAGGGCCGCATGCGCGGCCGCGTTTCGAGTGCCACAACCCAGCGGAAGTCTTTCACACTCTCTTCACCGCCGATGATCATAGTCGGCGCCGCGCGGACCGAACCATCGCAAGAGTATCCGACGTGACCCTCGACATAGGGACCGTGTACATTGTCGACGCGCTGAGCTTGATCACGCTCGGCCTTCTCCAGCTCCTCGCCTACGCGACCGGCCGATTCGAGCGCTGGCCGGCCTATTGGGGCCTCAGCAATCTGCTGCTGGGCTTGGGCCCGCTCGGCGTGATGCTGGTGCATGCGACCAACGGCACCCTCGCCATCGTGCTGAGCAACGGGCTGAGCCTCGCGGGCTATTTCCTGCTGCTGGTCGCGATCGACCGCTTCTCCGGCCGCCGCCGCTTCGGCTGGCGGGGGGCTGCTCTCCTGCTGGGTGCTGCAGCACTCATCGCCGTCGTCTGGCCGCAGCCGTCAGACTTCCGGCCGCGCGTGTTCGCGGGCACCCTGCTGCTCGCCGGCTGCGACATCGCCATCATGTGCGAGGGCATTCTGCTCGCCCGCCGGGAGCGGCTCGTGTCCGGCTGGATCCTCGCGGGCACTTTCGCCCCGACCGCGCTGCTGCAATGCGCGCGCGGCATCCTGACGCTGACCAGCCAGATACCGGCCGGCGACCTGCTGGCGGCCTCCCAGTCGCCGGCTCAGCAGTGGATCGGCGCCAGCGTCACCACGTTCGTCGCCATGCGCGGCATCACGCTGCTGCTGCTGGCGGCCGAACGGGACCGGAACCTGCTGATCGCGATCGCCCGGCATGATCCGCTGACCGGCGCCATGAACCGCAACGGCCTCGAACATTCCGTGGGCTTGCTCGCCGGTGCCCGCGGCCGCGAAGCGGCTGAGGCAGCCCTGCTGCTGGTCGACATCGACCATTTCAAGCGCCTGAACGACACGAGCGGCCACGCGGCCGGCGACGCCGTGCTGCAGCTGTTCACCTCGACGGCCGAACGGCAGCTGCGCAAGCACGACATTCTGGCCCGCCACGGCGGCGACGAGTTCGTCATCGTCATTCCGCGTACGCGCGTCGACGAGGCGGTCGAGGTCGCCGAGCGGATCCGCCACGCGTTCGACGCGGCACTCGACGGCATGCCCGAACTGCAGGTGCGGCCGACGCTCAGCATAGGCGTCGCCAGCGGCAACCTGGCGCATGACGGGTTCGATGGGCTCCTGAGGCACGCCGACGCGGCGCTCTACCGCTCCAAGCACCAGGGGCGCAACCGGGTGCAGGCCGCGACACCGGGCATATCCTTCGCCTGATCGCTTACCCTGATCGCTCACCCCGATCGCTCACAAGGCGGCGAACGCGATACGGCCGGCGGTGATCTCTGCCACGTCCTGTCCGGCCAGCGCCTGTTCCTGACGCCGGACATAGGCCGCCAGGAACGCCAGATCCTCGTCACGCGGCGCGACCGTGCCATAAAGATTGCGCCGGAGCGCGTCGTGCAAGTCCGTCGTGCCGGCGAGCCCGTCGCGATAGGCCTTGATGCGCCCGGCGAAGCCTTCGGCCATGCGCTTCACCTGCTTGCCGACCGAAAGGTCGCCCGTACCCATCTCGCGGAGCGCCCGGTCCATGTCGGCGAACAGCACATCATAGAGCGTCTGGCCGAACTTCTCAGCCTCGGCCACGCCGCGCAGGCGGTGCAGCACCAGGAAGACATGCAGGATGATCATTTCGAACCGGCCGTCGAGCGTGTCGGGCACGCCGTGCTCGGCGTAGAACGGCACGAGCCGGGCCTGGTCGACGGCAGCGCGATGGACCGCCGCGGCGGCGATCTTCTCGGGCGAATGGCCGAATAGATGAGCGAAAGCCATGGAACCTCGGATTTCGGGGCCGGACGGACGCACGAGGGCCATCGCGGCAATTGACAGACAGGCACCGGAACGGGCACCTATTGCCGCAAATGGGTGCCAAGATACAGACTTTCATTCGCCGCCGCCGTCACGCCTCGCGTGGCGCATGGCTTGCGTTGGCCGCCGTCGCGCCGCTGGCGCTCGCCGCCTGCAGCCCGCCGCAGGAACTGCGCGGCAACCTGCCCGACCCGGATGGGGTCGCCCAGATCGTCCCCGGCAAGAGCACCAAAGCCGACGTGACGAAGCTCATGGGGTCGCCGTCGAACATCAGCACGTTCGATACCGGCACTTGGTACTACATCTCGCGCCGGTCCGTGCGCGATGCGCTGTCGGAGCCGCAGCTTGTCGCCCAGACCGTCTATGTCGTGCAGTTCGACGACAACGGCGTGGTCAAGACGTTCCAGCAGCAGGACAACAACGACACGGACGTGGCGATGATCCCGCGCACGACGCCGGCGTCGGGCAAGGAACTGTCGCTGATCGAGCAGCTGCTCGGCAACTTCGGCAAGTTCACGAACAGCGACGAGAAGAAGAAGACCGGCGGCTGATCGCCAGCTGACGCACCACGCCCCGGTTCCGGGCATTCCGGCCCGATCCCGAGGCCCGATCCCGAGCATTCGCCCGACGACGAGAGAGAGCCCCTGGGCGGCGGCGCCTAGCGGCCGCGCTGGACCGCCGAGATGGGGCCTGGCGAGATGGGGCCTGGAACGCGCGCCACATCGCACCGGTTCCAATTCATCGACGTCGGGTTCGGCATTGCGCCGTCGATCCGGCCCGATGGCCTTGCCTGCTGAGGAGCCTTCCCGCATGCCCGCAACCGATCCGCGCACCCTGATCGTGACCGGCGCCAGCCGCGGCATCGGTGCCGCCGTGGCGCGGCTCGCCGCCCGCGACGGCTGGCGGGTCGCGGTCAATTTCGCACGCGACGCGGCGGCGGCGAACGCAGTCGTGGCCGCGATTCGCGCGGCCGGCGGCACCGCGGAGGCAATCCAAGGCGACGTGGCACGGGAGGCGGATATCCTGGCGCTCTTCGTCGAGGCAGAGCGGCGACTCGGCCCGCTCGGCGGACTCGTCAACAATGCCGGCATCACCGGCGGCTTCGCCCGGGTCGAAGCCCTCACGGCCGAGGCGCTTTCGGCCGTGCTGGCGCTCAATGTCGCCGGCGCCGTGCTGTGTGCGCGGGAGGCCGTGCGACGGCTTTCGACCCGGCATGGCGGCCCGGGCGGCGCCATCGTCAATATCTCCTCGCTTGCGGCCCGCACCGGCGGCTCGGGCGAATGGGTGCATTACGCCGCGACCAAGGGGGCGGTCGACACCTTCACCATCGGCCTCGCGCGCGAGGTTGCGGCTGAAGGCGTCCGCGTCAACGCGGTCGCCCCGGGGCTGATCGAGACCGACCTGCATGCGGCCAATGGCGCCCCCGACCGGCCGCAGCGCATGGCGGCCGGCATCCCGATGCAGCGCGCCGGCACGCCCGACGAGGTGGCCGCGGGCGTCGTCTGGCTGCTGTCGCCGGCCGCCTCCTACACGACCGGTACGATCCTGGAAATCGGCGGGGGCCGGTAGGCTCAGAAGATATCGATCGTCGGGAAGGCCGGCTCGGCGGTGATGCAGTCCCAGAGATAGAGGGCCAGGCCCGGATCACCGGTCCACAGCGAATAGCGGCCGCGGCCATAGGTGGCGCGCGCCTCCCGCATCTGGTCGATCGTCGCCATGGCGAAGGCGCGTGCCCGCTCGAGCCAGCGCGCGTCGCCGGTCCGCCGATGGAGCTTCAGGAACGCATAGCCGTTGCCGCCGGTGCCGTGGCACAGATTCGAGCCCTTGGCGAGCGGTCCCGCGTGCCAAACCAGATTGCCCCCTTCGACCAATAGGGCATCGAATTCGGGTGCGGAGAATGGCGCGTCGGCGAAGGTCGTCACCATGCCGGCAGCGCCATGGCAATGCTGGCACAGCTTCGCCGGCTGGTCGGCCGCGTGCGGCCAGTTGGCGCCCAGCTCCGAACGAACGGCGTAGGCGGCGAGCGCCCGTGCCGCCGTATCGCCGACGAGCGCGCGCTGGCTCGCAACGAGCCAGGCCCAACCCCGCAGCAGCGGCGCCATATGGCCCGCGAACCCATGGACCGGCCCGAGCCAGCGCTGCTGTTTCCCATAGAGGTGCTGGGTCCAGATCGGCCCTCGGTCCGTATGTTCGAGCTCGCTCAGGAGGCGCGCCGCCTGGGTCTGAAACAGCGCCACAAATCGCGCCTCGCCGGTCAGCCCCTGCATATGCAGGCAGGCGAGCATCGCACCCGGCAAGCCCCACATCAGCTCGACCGTCGGCAGATCGTTGCTCGCCGTCGCGAGGCCATGGATCCGATCAGCGAGCGCGGCGCTCGGCGCCAGCCGCATCTCGACGAGCCGGATGCCGAGTTCGCCCATCAGCAGCGAGCCGTGCTCCGGATACATGGTCTGGGCGTACCAGGGCGCGTTGCGCGCCAGCACGGTTGGGACTAACGACGCAAGATCCCGGTCGACGGCAATCGCACCCACGCGGCGCAGCCGATCGATCGCCCAGATGACACCGGCGGCACCGAAATAGATCGAGCCGGTGCCGCCCTCGACATTGTCCTGCGGATGGGTCTGCCACAGCGTCGCGGGATCGAGCGCGGCCAGGGCGTCGTCGGCGATTTCGGCGATCGCGGCACGCGCCTCCGCCGCATCCCAGGCACGATAAGCGGGCGCGACATGGCGTTCGGGCTCGAACATGGACATCAATCCTCGGGCGGGAATCGGCGAAACGGCCCCCGGAGTCGCCCCCGGAGGCCGTCTTCGCTCGCGAGCGGTTCGCTCAGTGGTGCAGTGCCGCCAGGATCGCCAGCAGCAAGAGCGCCACGATGTTGATGATCTTGATCATCGGGTTGACCGCCGGGCCGGCCGTGTCCTTGTAGGGGTCGCCGACCGTGTCGCCCGTCACCGCGGCCTTGTGGGCGTCGGAGCCCTTGCCGCCGTGATGGCCTTCCTCGATGTATTTCTTGGCATTGTCCCAGGCGCCGCCGCCCGAGGTCATCGAGATCGCGACGAACAGGCCGGTGACGATGGTGCCGAGCAGCATGGCGCCCAAGGCGCTGAACGCCTCACTCTGCCCGGCCACCACGTCGATCACGATATAGAGCACGACCGGCGCCAGCACCGGCAGCAGCGAGGGTACCAGCATCTCGGCGATGGCGGCCTTGGTCAGCAGGTCGACCGCCTTGCCGTAGTCGGGCTTGGCCGTCCCCTCCATGATGCCGGCGATCTCCTTGAACTGCCGGCGCACCTCGATCACGACCGAGCCCGCGGCGCGACCGACCGCGGTCATGCCGAGGCCACCGAACAGGTACGGCAGCAAGCCGCCGATGAAGAGCCCGATCACGACATACGGGTTCTGCAGCGCGAAGCTGACATTGAGCGACGGGAAATAGGTCTTGAGATCCTCGGTATAGGCCGCGAACAGCACGAGCGAGGCGAGGCCGGCGGAGCCGATGGCATAGCCCTTGGTCACCGCCTTGGTCGTGTTGCCGACCGCGTCGAGCGCGTCGGTCGTCTTGCGCACCTCCTTGGGCAGGTCCGACATCTCGGCGATGCCGCCGGCGTTGTCCGTGACCGGCCCATAGGCATCGAGCGCCACGATCATGCCGGCGAGCGCCAGCATGGTCGTCGCCGCGAAGGCGATGCCGTAGAGCCCGGCCGTGACATAGGCGATGATGATGCCGGCCGAGATCACCAGCACCGGCAGCGCCGTCGCCTCCATCGAGATCGCCAGGCCCTGGATGACGTTCGTGCCGTGGCCCGTCGTGGACGACTTCGCGATCGAGCGGACCGGCCGGTAGTTGGTCGCCGTGTAATATTCGGTGATGACGACGATGAGGCCCGTGACGGCGAGACCGACGAGCGAGCAGATGAACAGGTCGCCGCCGCTGATGCTGGCGCCGGCCGTGGTCTGCAGTGCGTTGCCGAAGCCCACCTGGCTGCTGATGACGTAGGCGATGAGGGCGGCCGACAGGATGCCGGTCGCGACCAGTCCCTTGTAGAGCGCCGCCATGATGTTCTCGCCGCCGCCGAGCCGCACGAACAGCGTGCCGATGACGGAGGCCACGATGCAGACGGCGCCGACCAGCAGCGGCAGCTGCATGACCGTGTCGCGCGCCGCCCCGGTGAAGAAGATGAAGCCCAGCAGCATGGTCGCGACCACGGTCACGACGTAGGTCTCGAACAGGTCGGCCGCCATGCCGGCGCAGTCGCCGACGTTGTCGCCGACATTGTCGGCGATGACCGCCGGGTTGCGTGGGTCGTCTTCCGGGATGCCGGCCTCGACCTTGCCGACCAGGTCGGCGCCGACGTCAGCGCCCTTGGTGAAGATGCCGCCGCCGAGGCGGGCGAAGATCGAGATCAGCGAGGCGCCGAACGAGAGGCCCAGCAGCGCCTCCAGCACGGCACGCAGCTGGTCGTCCGGCACCGTGCTGCGCAGGATGAAGTAATAGATCGAGACGCCGAGCAAGCCGAGGCCGACCACCAGCATGCCGGTGATGGCGCCGGCCTTGAAGGCGACGGCGAGGCCGGCCGCGAGCCCGCCGCGCGAGGCCTGGGCCGTGCGCACGTTGGCACGGACCGAGACGTTCATGCCGATATAGCCGGCGACGCCCGAGAGCGTCGAGCCGATGATGAAGCCGATCGCCACCTTGAGGCCCAAGGTCAGGCCGAGGATGATGCAGATCACGACGCCGACCATGGCGATCGTGCGGTACTGGCGGTTGAGATAGGCGCGCGCGCCTTCCTGGATGGCGGCGGCGATCTCCTGCATGCGGGCGTTGCCCGCATCGGTCGCCAACACCTGCCGCCCGGCGACCAGGCCGTACAGCAGGGCGATTGCACCGCAAACGATGATGATCCAATTCGTCATGACCATGCCGGATAGCCTCTTATTCGTAGTTTTTGGAGGGCACCGGCCGGAAGGACGAGTCGGCTGCGGTGCGTACAGGCAAGCAGACCAAACAGTTTTGCAATATCAGAACGGCAGAGGCCGCACAATGACCGTACCAGAAGGGCAATGGTTTTACTGAGATCGTCAAACAATGCCGAGGAATTCGGCAAGGTTTATTTCGCAGTTGCACAACCGGTCGAGGCGGAACGCCTGCGGACGGCCGTTGCAGTCCGGATGATCCCGCCCTATCCTCACCCGATTGCGTGACAGCTGTGCGCTTGAACCTCAGGCCTGGGCGACCCGCCCCCAGCGGAAATCCTGGAGAATCTCGCGCGCGGCGTTATGCCCGGGCGCGCCGCTGACGCCCCCGCCCGGGTGGGTGCCGGACCCGCATTGGTAGAGCCCGGCCACGGGCGTGCGGTAGTCCGCGAACCCCAGGGTCGGGCGCGCCGCCCACAGCTGGTCGAGCGCGAGGCTGCCATGGAAGATGTCGCCGCCGATGAGACCGAATCGGCGCTCGAGGTCGAGCGGGCTCAGCACCTGGCGGCCGAGGACCGAGGCCTTGAAGCCGGGCGCGTAGCGTTCGACCGTATCGAGCATGAGGTCGGCGACCGTGTCGCGCGCCTCGTCCCACGACCGGCCGTCCGGCAGGTCGGGTGCGACATGCTGGCAGAACAGGCTCGCGACATGGCCGCCGGGCGGCGCCAGCGTGTCGTCGAGCGTGCTCGGGATGAGGAGCTCGACGATCGGTTCCCGCGACCAGCCGAGCGCACGCGCGTCGGCATAGGCCCGGTCCATATAGCCAAGCGACGGTGCCAGGATGATGCCGGCCGTCAGATGATCCGTGCCGTCGCGATTGGGCGCCGCCGTGAACTCCGGCAAGCGGTCGAGCGCCACGTTCATGCGGAACGTGCCGGAGCGGCAGCGCCAGGCCGCCATGCGCGCGGCGAAGTCCGCCGGCACCGCGGCCGGGTCGACCAGGTCGCGGAACAGCAGTTTCGGATTGAGGTTGGACACGACCGCCCGCGCGCGCAGCACCCGCCCGTCGGCCAGCACCACGCCCGTCGCCCGCCCCACCTGCCCCCGCCCCACCTGCCCCCGCTCGGTCAAGACCCGAGCGACCGCCACCCCGGTCTCGATCTCGCCGCCGCGCGCCGCGACCGACCGTGCCATCGCCTGAGTGATGGCGCCCATCCCGCCCACGGCATGGCCCCAGCCGCCGCGCCGGCCATTGACCTCGCCGACCACGTGATGCAGCAGCACATAGGCGGATCCCGGCGAATAGGGGCTGCCGTAGTTGCCGACCACACTGTCGAAGCCCAGCACCGCCTTCAGGGGCTCGCTCTCGAACCAGCGGTCGAGCAGGTCGCCGGCGCTGGAGCCGATCAGCTCCAGGAGATCACGCTGCGACTCGCGGTCGAGCCCGTAGGCGAGCCCCGCCGCCTCGAGCGCCGGCAGCCAGCCGCCGAGGCCGCGGCCCGGATTGGCCGGCGTCTTCAGCCACAGGCGCCGGACGATGTCGGCAATCCGGTCGAGTCGCTCGCCGAAGGCCCCAAGCCGATCGGCATCCCTGGCCGAGAAGCGGGCGACCTCGGCGCGAGTCGCGGCCGGGTCCGGATGCATGCGGAGCGCCCGCCCGTCGGGCAGCGGCAGCAGGTTCTGCACCTTGCGATCGACGATCCGGAGCCCGTGCACCGGCAGCTCCAGATCGGCAATGATCTTGGGCGACAGCAGGCTCACCGTGTAGGAAGCGACCGAATTGCGAAAGCCCGGATGGAATTCCTCGGTCACCGCTGCGCCGCCGACGACCGGCTGGCGTTCCACGACCTTGACCGTGAGCCCGGCCGCCGCGAGATAGGCAGCCGCGACGAGGCCGTTATGGCCGCCGCCGATGATGATGACGTCGTAATGCCCCATGAAGCGCCTGTCCCTGATTGGCTTTTCGCCAAAGAGAAAGGTGCGAAGGGCGTACGTCAATGGCGGGAGCGCGCCAATCCGTCCCTTGCCCGCTCGCGCGGGAGAGGGACGCGATACGGGCAGCCGTCACCGCCGGCCCTCACCGCACGTGCGAGCGCTCGCCGATGCCCTGGAGCAGGATGTCCTTGACCAGGCCCGGGCCGGTGATCTCGGTCGTGACCTGCATGAGCTTGGCCTTGATCTCCTCGCCTGAGACCGGCGGCGCGTCGGCCGGGCGGGATTCCCACAGGTCGGACATGGCGATGAGATAAGCGTCCTGCAGCCTACGCTTGAACGGGTCGAGCGCCGCCTCGAGCTTGCCTTTCTCGAGCTCGAGGCTGAAGGCGAGCTGGACTTCCTTCTGGATCTTGTTGTTCGCACCGATGACCGAGAAGGCGACGCCCTGGGTGCGCACGAAGACCGGCGCGTTCGGATCGGCAGAGGCGCCCTCCGCCGCGCGCGCGGCTGGCGCCGGCGAGAACAAGGCGACGGCGAGAATCAGAACGAGGCAACGGAGCAGGCGGTCGACCGGCAAGGGATCTCTCCCGACGTGAGCGCCCCTATGGCGCGCGATGCCGTTCGATACGCCCGGAATGCTGACCAGATGGTTTAGAACGAGACTTGGGCCCTTGCGACCGGGTGCCGCGGATCAGGCAGACGCCGCTGCGCGCCGGGCGATCTCGATCCACTCGCTCTGCTCCCGCCGATAGCGCCCGGTACCGCGCTGGGCGCGCTTCAAAATCTCCTCGAAGATCGGCCGCGCCAGGTCGGTCCGGCCGGTCTTGGCCAGCAGCATGGCGTAGCGGCAGCGCGCCTCCTCGCCTGAGAAATAGCCGGCGAGCGCTTCGTATTCGCTGAGCGCCTCGGTGTCGCGCCCCAGGCCCTCGAGGCTGCAGGCATAGATCAGATGGCCCTCGGCCGACTGGAACTTGGCATCCGCAGCGCGCAGCCGGTCGAGGGCGGCGAGCGCGGCCGCCCAGTCGCCGCGCCGATATTGCGCCCGCGCCAGGCCGAGCAGCAACGTCGGATCATCGGCATGAGGGCCGACGAGCGTGCTCTCGTAGAGGTCGACGGCGTCGTCGAACCGCCCGAGCCCGATGAATTCCTCGGCAAGCAGGCGCTTGTTTTCGGCCGTGTCGGCCATGTCGAGATCGGCCGCCCGACGCCGGGCGGCCCGACCGGGGTCGAGCCGCTTCGCTGTGCCGGCCGCAAAGCGGCGCGCAGAGCGGCCGCGGAGCAATTCCGGCAGGATCTCGGCGATGAAATAGGCCGCGATGCCCGCGACCGACAGCAGGACCAGGACCCAGATCCAGATCGTGTTGCGACCGGTCTTGATGACATGGACGACGCAGACGATCTGCAGGACGACGATAAGAAGATAGGCCGGCATCAAGGAGCATCCGGAAGGCAAAGCGGCCGCCAGCCTATCGCAGGTGGGCAGCCGGTCTCCAGCCGTCAAACGAAAACCGCGCGGCCGAGGCCGCGCGGTCGAACCTCTGTCCGTCGGGGGTCATTCCGCCGCGTCGGTCGCGGTCTCGAAGGTCTGCGGCTTGTGCGCCAGCTCAGCCATCTTCTGCTCGACATGGCGCGAGAAGACATATTCGGCCGGCCGCTGGTTCGCGAGCGAGATATCGGGCGCCATCGGGCCGTCGGTCTTGACGCCCTTCAGCGCCACGATCGCCGCCTTCCACGGATGCTTGATCGTGTCGGTGACCGAGGTCGCCTCGTAGCCCGAATGGACCATGCAGTCAGCGCACTTCTCATAGTTGCCGGTGCCGTAGGAGTCCCAGTCGGTCGTCTCCATCAGCTCCTTGTAGGTCTTGGCGTAGCCCTCGCCCAGGAGGTAGCACGGGCGCTGCCAGCCGAAGACCGTGCGCGCCGGGTTGCCCCAGGGCGTGCAGTGATAGGTCTGGTTGCCGGCCAGGAAATCGAGGAACAGCGGCGACAGGTTGAAGCCCCACTTCTTGCCGCCCTCGCCGCGCTTCAGGATGTCGCGGAACAGCTGCTTCGTCTTGGTCCGGTTGAGGAAATGCTCCTTGTCCGGCGCGCGCTCGTAGGCATAGCCCGGCGAGACCATGATGCCGTCGATGCCCATGGCCTGGACGTCGTCGAAGAAGGCCGCGACCTTCTCCGGCTCGGCGCCGTCGAAGAGGGTGGTGTTGATCGTGACGCGGAAGCCCTTGGCCTTCGCCGCCTTGATCGCCGCCACGGCCTTGACGTAGACGCCCGTCTGGCTGACGGCGTGGTCGTGCTCTTCCTCGCTGCCGTCGAGATGAACCGAGAAGGTCAGGTACGGGTTGGGCTTGTACTGGTCGAGCTTCTTCTCGAGCAGCAGCGCGTTCGTGCAGAGATAGATGAACTTCTTGCGGGCGATCAGGCCCTCGACGATCTGCGGCATTTCGCGATGCAGCAGCGGCTCGCCGCCGGCGATCGAGACGACGGGCGCGCCGCATTCGTCGGCCGCCCCCAGGCACTCCTCGATCGACAGGCGCTGGTTCAGGATCGGGTCCGGATAGTCGATCTTGCCGCAGCCGGCGCAGGCAAGGTTGCAGCGGAACAGCGGCTCCAGCATCAGGACCAGCGGGTAGCGCTTGTTGCCCTTGAGATGCTGCTTCACGACGTAGCTGCCGACCTTCACGGTCTGCAAGAGCGATATGCCCACCAGGGACCTCCTAATTGCGAGCCCCGACCGGTAAGATCCTACCTGGGGCGCGAGGGCGGCATCACGAACGCGATGTCGTATTCGCGTTTTTGCACAGCGAACCGGCCGTTGTCAATTGCGGCTGGTGCGGTGCAACGATATAGGGTGTGCATGGCCAGGGCGAAAGCAGACCAAAATACCGCCGCCGAAGGTAGCGACGTTCGCATGCTGGGTGCGCGGCGCAGCCCGTCGCAGGAACGCAGCCAGGAGACCGTGCAGCGGATCTTCGCGGCCGCTTCGCGCTTGCTCGGCCGCGGCGTGGCGCTCGAAGACGTGACCACCGGCATGATCGCCGCCGAGGCCGAGGTCTCGGTTGGCGCCCTCTACCGCTTCTTTCCCGACAAGCAGGCGATCGTCGACGCCATCGCGGCGCGGCACCTGGAGGATTTCCAGGGCCTCTTGATCCAGGCGCTGATGTTTAACCCGCCGGAGGACGGGCCGGCGCTCTTGGGTGCCGTCATCGACGCCTTCGTCCAGTTCCTGGACGAGCGGCCGGACTTCAAGACGATCGCCTACGGCGGCCGCTACATCAGCTCGGCCGCGCGCGAAAGCCATTCAGCCCCCAAGGGCGGCCTCGCCGGCATGGTCAAGAGCTTCATGGTCGAGGGGCTCGGCATCGAGTCGACGCCCGAATTGGACCTGCGCCTCAGCATCGTGACCGTCGCCGGCGACCGGCTTCTGGCCTATGCGCTGGAACAGCCGACGATCGAGGAACGCGACCGCATCGTGGGCGAGATGAAGACGCTCTTGGGGACCTATTTCTTCGCCGAGAGCGAAGAGGGTTAGGCTAGGTTAAACGCGGCCGTCGAAGAACGCGTCCACATCGCGATGCCCTTCCAGAATATCGACCACTTCGAAACGCTCGTCGACATACCGAAAGAAAATGACGTAGCCGCGGTATGGCACCGAGCGAATATCCGGCAGCAGTTCGGGCCGGGCTCGCCCAAGCGTACCCGGCAGGCTCGCAAGCTTGTGGCAATGCTGGCGGAGCTGTCGGACGAAACGGTCGGCGACAGCGATGCTGTCGCTTGCTTCTGCGATGAAGGTGAAGATCGACAGCAGGTCGCGTTCGACAGAGCGAAGAAAGACCGCCCGCTTCACACGCCGATGCCGCGCCGCCGCAGTTCTTCAGCTCGCTCGGCGAGTGCTGCATCCAAGCCCGCATCGTCGACCTGCCCGCCGGCCTCGACCGAAGCTTCGAGCGTGGCCCGCAAGGCCTGCTGCTTGGCCTCCCGCTCCTCGACCAACCGCAGGCCTTCGCGCACGACCTCGCTCGCCGAGCCATAGCGACCCGCCGAGACGGCGCGCTCGATAAACGCTTCCCAGCGTTCGCCCACAGAGACGTTCATACTCTGGCCCCATCCGTTATCGAGTGACGGATCATATCATAAAATGCGCAAATAATGCTATGAGACCTCCGACGACCGCCGCTGACCGCTAAAAATGCCGCCACCCGACGCCAGCGAGCGCCATCGTCTGACCGGCCGCATCCAGCACCTGCACCCCCTGCCCCGCCTCGATCCGGCCGATGGGCGTGACCGGCACGCCGGCGGCCGCGGCGGCGGCCAGGATGGCGTCCTGCTGCGCACGTGATGCAGTGAACAGCAGCTCGTAATCATCGCCGCCGGTGAGGGCCAGCTCGAGCCGGCCGAGCCGGGCGGCGGCCGGCGAGAGCGGTACTCGCGCCGCTTCGATCACGCCGGCGACACTCGAGGCCGCACAGATATGGCCAAGGTCGCCGGCCAGGCCGTCCGACACGTCCATCATGGCGCTCGCCAGCCCCGAGAGCCGTGGGCCGAGCGCGACACGCGGCCGCGGCAGGCGGTAGCGGTCGGCGAGATAAGCGACCTCGGCCGGATCGAGCCGCTCATCGAGTTGTCCTCGCGCCGCCTCCAGGCCGAAGGCGCCGTCACCGATCGTGCCGGACACGAACACGAGGTCGCCGGGCCGGGCGCCGCTGCGTCGCACCTCAGCGCCGGGTGCGACGCGGCCGAACGCGGTCAGGGTCAGGCTGACCGGCCCCGGCGTCGAGACCGAGTCGCCGCCCAGAAGCGCGATGCCGAATTCCGCCTGGTCCTGGGCCAGGCCGTCGGCGAAGCGGGCGAGCCAATCGTCACCGCGCGACTTCGGCAGGGCCGTGGTCAAGAAATAGCCGACAGGCCTCGCCGCCATGGCGGCCAGATCGGAGAGATTGACCCGCACCAGCTTGCGCGCAATCAAATCCGGTGGGTCGTCGGACAGGAAATGCACGCCCTCGACCATCGCGTCGACGGTGACGACCAGCCGCTCGCCCGGCGGGCACTCGACGAGTGCCGCGTCGTCGAGGAGGTCCAGTGCTCCCGGCTGGCCGGCGGCGAGCGGGGCGAAGAATTTCGCGATCCGGCCGAATTCGCCGAGCGCTGTCGGCTTGCCCATGGTCAGCGGGGCCTCACGGTCAGCGGGTCAGGCCCACTCGGTCGGGCGGAGCTGCCGGCCGAGACGGTCGAGGACGCCATTGATCAGGCCCGGCTCCTTGCCGGTAAAGAACGCGTGGGCGATGTCGACATATTCGGTGATGACGACCCGGACCGGCACGTCGATGCGATGGGCGAGTTCGAACGTGGCGACGCGCAGGATCGCGCGCAGGATCATCTCCAGCCGGTCGAGCGGCCATTCGGCCGAGAGCGCCGGCTGGATGATGCCGTCGAGTTCCGCCTGCTGCCGGACGGCGCCCTGCACCAACTCCTCGAACAGGGTGGCGTCGGCCGGCACGAACTTGTCGCCGTCGATCTCCTGCCCCAGGCGATGCTTGACATACTCCACCACGACGGCCGCCGCCGACGCCTCGGTCATCTCGATCTGGTAGAGCGCCTGCACCGCGCCGAGCCGTGCCGCGCTGCGCTTGTTGCCCCCCTTCGCACCGCCTGACTTCATGCCACTCGACTGGGCGCGCGGCTTCTTGACCTCGTCCATCAGGGCGCGTCCGCGAAGCGGGCCTTGACCTTGACCATCGCCAGGCAGGCCTCGGCGACCTCGCGCCCCTTGTTCTTTTCCGTACGGCGCGCCCGCGCCCAGGCCTGCTCGTCGTTCTCGGCCGTGAAGATGCCATAGCCGATGGCGAGCCCGTCGCGCACCGCCAACTCCTGCAGCGCGCTCGTCGCGGCCTCGCTCACCAGGTCGAAATGGGTCGTCTCGCCGCGGATGACGAAGCCCAGCGCGCAGAAGCCGTCGTACGGGCAGCCGGTTTCGTCCTCGCGGAACAGGCCCGCGGCATGGGCGATCGCCGCCGGCACCTCGAAGGCGCCCGGCACCGCCAGGATCTCGTGGGTGGCGCCCGCGGCGTCGAGCGCCTCGATCACACCCGCGCGCAGCTCGGCGGCGAGCTCAGTGTAATAGGGCGCCTCAACGATCAGGATATGGGGCTTGCTCATGGAGTCACTTTCGGGAGCGGAATGGGCGGTAGCGGAATGGATTTCTGGTCGGTGATGGTCAGGCCGTAGCCCTCCAGGCCGACGACGGTCTTCTTGGTGTTGGTCAGCAGCACCATCTGCGTCACGCCGAGATCGAGCAGGATCTGGGCGCCGATGCCGTAGTCGCGCAGCTCCGACGTGGGCTCGCCCTGGCCGAGCCGCGCCTTCACCTGGTCGGAGAGTGCGGTCGGGCTGGGTTCCCGGATCAGCACGACCACGCCGCGGCCGGCCTCGGCGATCATGCGCATCGATTGCTGCAGCTCGCCGCCGCGGCCGGAGAGCCCGCAGCCCAAGACATCGTCGAGCAGATTGAGCGCATGCATGCGCACCATGACCGGCTCACCCGAGGCGACGTCGCCCATCACCAGCGCCAGATGCTCGGAATAGTTCAGCCGGTTCAGATAGACGAGCGCCCTGAACTGGCCGCCGAACTTGCTGTCGATGACGCTCTCGAGCGAGCGCTCGATCGTGCGCTCGTGGCGCCGGCGATAGGCGATGAGATCTGCGATCGTGCCGATCTTGAGCCCGTGGTGCTGGGCGAAGGCGATGAGATCGGCCCGGCGCGCCATGGTGCCGTCGTCGTTCATGATCTCGCAGATCACGCCCGACGGGTTGAGGCCGGCAAGCCGCGAGATGTCGACCGCGGCCTCGGTATGGCCGGTGCGCACCAGCACGCCGCCGTCGCGCGCCATCAGCGGGAAGATATGGCCCGGCGTCACCAGGTCGGACGGGCCCTTGGTCGGGTCGATGGCGACCGCGATCGTGCGCGCCCGGTCGGAGGCGGAGATGCCGGTCGTGACGCCATCCTTGGCCTCGATCGAGACGGTGAACGCGGTCTGCAGGCGCGAGGCATTGTGCTGCGGCATGAGCGGCAGCCTTAGATCCTCGACCCGCTGGCGCGGCAGGGCCAGGCAGATCAAGCCCCGGCCGTACTTGGCCATGAAGTTGATGACATCGGGCGTCGCCATCTGGGCCGGGATGACGAGATCGCCCTCGTTCTCGCGGTCCTCATCGTCGACCAGGATGAACATCCGGCCATTGCGCGCATCCTCGATGATGTCGGCGATCGGCGAGACGATCTCGGAAAAGCTCATGGCAGGTCCTTGCCCAACAGGCGGGCGACGTAGCGCGCCAGCATGTCGACCTCGAGGTTGACCTCCTGCCCGATCTCGGCCGTGCCGAAGGTGGTCTCCTGCTGGGTGTGCGGGATGATGTTGATCCCGAAGCGCCGCCCTTCAACCTCGTTCACGGTGAGCGACACGCCGTCGATCGCGATCGAGCCCTTGCGGGCGACGAGCCGTTCCAGCGCCGGCGGGACCTCGATCACGAAGCGCACGGAATCCTGCTCCGGCCGGCGCTCGACGATGCGGCCGATGCCGTCGACATGGCCCGAGACGATATGGCCGCCCAGCTCGTCGCCGACCTTGAGCGCGCGCTCGAGATTGATCCGGGTGCCGACCTGCCAGTGCCTGACCGTGGTGAGGCCCAGTGTCTCGGCCGACACTTGCACGTCGAACCAGCCGGGCCCGGTCGCGATCACCGTCAGGCAGACGCCGGAATGCGCGATCGACGCGCCCAACGCGATGCCGCCCGTGTCGTAGCGGGTTCCGATCCGGTAGCGCGGGTCGCCGTCCGGCTCGATCGCGAGCACACGGCCGACGTCGGTGATGATGCCTGTGAACATGGTGGGGCAAAACCTAGGCGCTGAGCGCGAAGGTTTCCAGCAGATCTTGGCCCAGTCGCATGACGGACAAGCGGGTGCCCAATGCCTGATCGGCAAGCCGGTCGACACCGAACGGCTTCACCGCCTCGAGCCCGTCGCCGCCGATGAGCCCGGCCGAGCGGAACCAGGCGACGCGGTCGACGAGCCGGCCGCGCAGGAGCGAGGCCGCGAGTGTCGCCCCGCCCTCGACCAGGATGCGCGTCAGGCCTTGCTTGGCGAGCGCCCGCAGCGCCGCCTCAAGATCCACATTGCCGTCCCCATCCCGATGGATCTCGATCACGGTGACGCCGCAGTCGCGGAAGGCGCCGGCCCGCAGCGCATCGACGCCGGCGAGCGTCACGATCGTCGTCGGCACCTGCTGCGCGGTCGCGACCAGCTTCGCGGTCAAGGGCGTGCGCAGCCGCCCGTCGACCACGATGCGGCGCGGCGGCGGGTCGCCGAGGCCGGGCAGGCGCACGGTCAGCTCGGGATCGTCCGCCAGTACGGTGCCGCTGCCGACCATGACCGCGTCGTGCTGCCGGCGCAGCATATGGCCGAGCGCCCGGGCCGGCGCGCCCGTGATCCAGCGGCTCTCGCCGGTGTGGGTCGCGATCTTGCCGTCGAGCGAGGTCGCGAGCTTGAGCGTGACCAGCGGCAGGCCGGCCTCGACCCGCTTCAGGAACCCGGCGTTGAGCTGGCGCGCCTCCTCGGCGCAGATGCCGAGATCGACGGAGATGCCCGCCGCACGCAGCCGGTCGAGGCCACGGCCGGCGACGCGCGGATCCGGGTCCTCGATCGCGGCCACGACGCGGCTCACTCCCGCGGCAATCAGCGCGTCGGCGCAGGGCGGCGTCGAGCCATGGTGCGCGCAAGGCTCGAGCGTCACATAGGCGGTCGCCCCCGCGGCGGCGGCACCGGCGCGCTTCAGCGCCTCGGTCTCGGCATGAGGCCGCCCGCCCGGCTGGGTCCAGCCGCGCCCGACGACGACGCCATCGCGCAAGAGGACGCAGCCGACCGCCGGGTTGGGTGCCACACGGCCCAGCCCGCGGCGGGCCAGAGCCAGTGCGGCCCGCATATGGCCGACGTCGTCCATCCTTGCCGCTACTCGTGGTCTTCCGGCGAGAAGCGCCCGACGAACTCGCCGAAATCCTTCGCCTCACGGAAGTCGCGGTAGACGCTGGCGAAGCGGATGTAGGCGACCTGGTCGAGATTGGCGAGCGCCTCCATGATGAGCTCGCCGATATGTTCGGTCGGCACGTCGGACTCGCCCGAGCTTTCGAGCTGGCGAACGATCGAGTTGATGACACGCTCGACCCGCTCGCCCTCGACCGGGCGCTTGCGCAGCGAGATGTAGATCGAGCGGGCGAGCTTGTCGCGATCGAACGGCTCGCGCTGGCCGGTCTTCTTGACGACGGTCAGCTCGCGCAGCTGCACCCGTTCGAACGTGGTGAAGCGTGCCGCGCAGTTGGGGCAGAACCGTCGGCGACGGATCGCCGAGCGATCGTCGGTTGGCCGCGAATCCTTAACCTGGGTATCGTCGAAGCCGCAGAATGGACAGCGCATCCGGGTCTCACCTCTTGATGCCCGCCCCGCGGGCGGGCCTCGATGCAAAAAAGGCCGTCCATCAGGATGGACGGCCCGTCTTGTGTCAGCCGAACGTCGGATAGAGCGGGAAGCGCCGGCACAGCGCATCCACCTCTTCGCGGGCCCGCGCCTCCGCCGCGTCATTGTCGGTGCTGTTGCTGGCGGCCAGGCCGTCGAGCACGTCGCCGATCAGGTTGCCGATCTGCTGCCACTCGGCCGGCCCGAAGCCGCGCGTCGTGCCGGCCGGCGTGCCGAGCCGGACGCCCGAAGTCACCATCGGCTTTTCCGGGTCGAACGGGATGCCGTTCTTGTTGCAGGTGATGCGCGCGCGGCCGAGGCTCTTCTCCGCATCGCGGCCGGTCAGCCGCTTCGGGCGGAGATCGACCAGCATCAGGTGCGTGTCCGTGCCGCCCGAGACGATGGCAAGCCCGCGGCCGACCAGCGTCTCGGCCAGGATCTGGGCATTTGCCACGACCGACCGCGCGTAGGCCTGGAAGTCCGGCCTGAGCGCCTCGCCGAACGCCACCGCCTTGGCGGCGATCACATGCATGAGCGGGCCGCCCTGCAGCCCGGGGAACACGGCAGAATTGATCTTCTTGCCGAGCTCTTCGTCGTTCGACAGCACCATGCCGCCGCGCGGGCCGCGGAGCGTCTTGTGCGTCGTCGTGGTTACGACATGGGCGTGCGGCAGCGGGCTCGGGTGGGCGCCGCCGGCGACGAGGCCGGCGAAATGCGCCATGTCGACCATCAGATAGGCGCCGACCTCGTCGGCAATCGCCCGGAAGCGGGCGAAGTCGATCACGCGCGGATAGGCCGAGCCGCCGGCGATGATGAGGCGCGGCTTGTGCTCGAGCGCCAGGCGCCGCAACTCGTCATAGTCGATGAGATGGGTGTCGGCCGTGACACCATAGGGCACGGCCTTGAACCATTTGCCCGACTGGTTGACCGGCGCGCCGTGGGTCAGATGCCCGCCGGCAGCAAGCGACATGCCGAGGATCGTATCGCCCGGCTGCAGCAGCGCCATGAACACCGCCTGGTTCGCCTGCGCGCCCGAATGGGGCTGCACGTTCGCGAACTTGCAGTCGAATAGCCGCTTCGCGCGATCGATCGCAAGCGCCTCCGCGACGTCGACGAACTCGCAACCGCCGTAGTAGCGCTTGCCCGGATAGCCCTCGGCATATTTGTTGGTGAGCACTGAGCCCTGCGCCTCCAGCACGGCGCGGGAGACGATGTTCTCCGACGCGATCAGCTCGATCTCATGCCGCTGACGCCCCAGTTCCTCGACGATGCTGCCATGAAGTTCAGGGTCGGAGTCGGCGAGGCCAGTAGTGAAGAAACCTTCCGGGTGGCCACCGGCGGCGAGCTTGCTGGGAGTCATGTATCGAGCCTTCGCATGGGATCGAGCCCGAGTCCGGATCTGGCCGGAGTCGCGGCGTTGCAGGGCGGTTCCAGGCCGGTCGGGCCACTGCCCGGGTCCCTCGACCGGCAGAACGGTTGGATACCACATGTTGAAGAAGGACGGTAGTGCGCCCCAAGAAGCGGGGATGCGCTCTCAGCACATGCCACACAGCATACTACCCGACATGTTGCCCTCAGGCGTGCCGGATGCCGCCGCCGCGCCAGCCCGGCGCCTCATGTTTCGTTCAAAAAGAACATTTCGTCTCTTGGGGAACCATCTAAAGTGGGCGGCGGCATTTGCCCTTTCCGTCAATCTCCACGCTTAGTTGGTTCACTCGATTGCAACGTCAAATCAATATACCTTGAAATTCACTCAAGGCTTCCGTTGACAGCAAGAAATCACTCTGCAACTATGCTTAAATATAAGAAAATTTTACGGGACGCACATGTCACATGGAGAAGCCGATGGAAAAGGCCACGGAAGATGGGCTAATGCGGATGACCGCCGACGTGGTTGCAGCCTACGTCAGCAACAATAGTTTGCCGACGATTCAGCTACCCGAAGTGATCAATGCCGTTTACAACTCGCTCCGCGGGCTGGACAGCACGCCCCCCGAGTTAAAGGCGGAGCCGGCCAAACCAGCCGTCCCGGTCAAGAAGTCGATAACCCCGGAATATCTCGTCTGCCTCGAGGACGGGAAGAAATTGAAGATGCTGAAGCGGCATCTTCGTTCAACCTACAATATGACTCCGGACGAATATCGCGCGAAATGGGGCCTGCCGCCGGACTATCCGATGGTGGCGCCGAACTATGCTGCGCAGCGCTCGGCCTTCGCCAAGGAGATCGGGCTCGGTCGCGGCGCCGGGAGGACCTCGGGCCGTCGCCCCTCGAAGAAATAGCGGAGCGATAGCGAAAACAAATCGGCCCGGCGGAGCACCCCGCCGGGCCGTTTCGTTTGTGGTTCCTGCAACCAGCTTCCCGGCACGGCTGTGCCGGGAAGCCGTCGCGATCGCTTAGCCGTTCAGCTCGGCATACTTGCCGTCGTGCCACTTCCAGACGACGAAGCCGCCCTCGGTGATGTCGCCCTTCGAGTCGTACTTGATCGGGCCGATCACCGTGTCGAACGAATTGCCGTGCAGCGCCTTCACCAGGTCCGGCAGCTTGGTCGACTTGGCCTTCTCCGCCGCCTGGGCGAACACCTGGATCGCGGCATAGGTGTAGAGCGTGTAGCCTTCCGGCTCATAGCCCGTCTTCTTGAACTCCTCGACGATCGCCTTGGCGGTCGGCTTCTTCTGCGGATCCGGCGCGAAGGTGAAGAGCGTGCCCTCGCCCGACGGGCCGGTGATGCCCCAGAACTCGGTCGTCGGCAGCGCGTCGCCCGAGATGAACTGGGCGGTCAGGCCCTGCTCGTGCGCCTGACGAACCATCAGGCCCGCTTCGGTCTGGTAGCCGCCGAAATAGACCGCCGAGACGTTCGCCGCCTTCATCTTGGAGATGAGGGCCGTGAAGTCCTTGTCGCCGGCCGTGATCGACTCGTGGACCACTTCCTTCAGGCCGCCGGCATTGGCGGTCTTGGTCGTCTCGTCGGCGAGGCCTTTGCCGTAGGCCGACTTGTCGTCGAGGATCGCGATCGGCTTGCCCTTGTAGTGGTCAAGCAGATACTTGCCTGCAACCTGGCCCTGCTGGTCGTCGCGGCCGCAGGTGCGATAGACGTTGTCCCACTTCTTCTTGGCCGCATCCTCGGTCAGCGCCGGGTTGGTCGAGGCCGGGGTGATCTGCAGGATGCCGGCTTCGTTGTAGACGGCCGAGGCCGGGATCGACGAGCCCGAGCAGAAATGGCCGGCCACGAAGATCACGCCCTTCGACGCCAGCTGGTTGGCGACGGCGACCGCCTGCTTCGGGTCGCAGGCATCGTCGCCCACGGTCAGCACCAGCTTCTGGCCGAGCACGCCGCCCTTGGCATTAATATCGGCGACCGCCTGTTCGGCGCCCTTCTTCAGCTGCTCGCCGAAGGCCGCGTTCGAACCGGTGATCGGGCCCACGGTCGCGATCTGGATGTCAGCCTTGGCAACGCCGGCCGTAAGCGCCAGAGCGCTGACCGCCGTCAAAAAGGTTAGCCCCTTCGTCATCTCAAAGAACTCCCTGTCAGAAGATTTGACCCGCCCCATCGGGTTGTCGTTGCCGCCGGTGGCGAGGCCCCCTAATTACCCGCGCAGACTTTTCCCCGTCGTCCGCGCGGGGCCACGCACATGCGCGGAGGACTTGAACCGCATCAAAGCAAGTTCAACCCTCCGTACGCAAGTCTCCCGTCAGCCCTGCCGGTCGCGCCAGGCGAAGGGCCCGGCCCGTTCATAGAGCCACGGGTATTGGTTCACCATCTTGCGGGCCTGGGTCGCCCGATAAGCCATGATGGTGAAGATCAGCAGGATGATGACGGTCACCACATAGCCCGGCAGCGACAAGAGCGTACCGCCGAACAGCGCGAAGTCGAGGAACCGGCAGCCCGCCGCCAAGAGCAGCATGTAGGGTCCGAGATGCCACATCGGCCGCCAGGTCTGCGCCAACGCCTGACCCGTCATGAAGGCGGCCCAGCCGAACAGGATGACGGTGGCGCAAATAAAGACCCACAGGCTGGTGCCGATGACGGCCATGGCCGAATCGAGGCCGGACATCAGTGCCCTCCTTCGAGATAGGCGGCGCGAACTTCCTTGTTCGCGAGCAGCTCTCTGCCGCTGCCTCTCATCGTGATCTCACCCGTCTTCATGACGTAGCCGCGGTGGGCGAGCTTCAGCGCATGATAAGCGTTCTGCTCGACCAAGAACACTGTCACACCTTGTTGCTCGTTGATCTCCTTGATGACCTCGAAGATCTGCTTCACGACGAGCGGTGCCAGGCCCAGCGACGGCTCGTCGAGCAGCAGGAGCCGGGGCCGGCTCATGAGCGCGCGGCCGATCGCCAACATCTGCTGCTCGCCGCCCGACATGGTGCCGGACCGCTGGGTCTGGCGCTGCTTCAGGCGCGGGAACAGGGTGAAGACGCGCTCGAGGTCGCCGTCGAAATTGGCCGGATCGCCGGTCGTGGCCCCCATCTGCAGGTTCTCGAGCACGGTCATGCGCGAGAAGATGCGGCGGCCTTCGGGCGACTGGGCGATGCCATGGCGCACGATCTCGTAGGTCGGCTTGTGGGTGATGTCCTCGCCGTCATAGACGATCTTGCCGGCGCTCGCCCGCGGCCGGCCGCAGATGGTCATGAGCAGGGTCGACTTGCCGGCGCCGTTGGCGCCGATCAGAGTGACGATCTCGCCCTTCTCGACCGTGAGATCCACCCCTTTGAGCGCCTGGATGCGGCCGTAATAGGTATGGACACCGGAGATGTCGAGCATGCGGGTCATGACTGCATCCCCACATCCGAGGCGACTTCGGGCGGCAGCTCTTCCTCCTCCACTTCACCGAGGTAGGCCTTGATGACGTTCTCGTCGTTCCGTACGGCTTCGGGCGTGCCGTCCGAGATCTTCCGGCCGTAGTCCAGCACGACGATATGATCGGAGATCTTCATGACCACACTCATATCGTGCTCGATCAGCAGCACGCCGATGCCCTCGTCGTTGCGCACCGACAGGAGCAGCGCGTTGAGCTCGGCCGATTCCCTGGGATTGAGGCCGGCCGCCGGCTCGTCGAGGCACAGGAGGCGCGGCTTCGTGCACATGGCGCGGGCGATCTCCAGCCGGCGCTGCGCGCCATAGGGCAGGCTCGACGCCGGCTGGTCGGCGCGCTCGTAGAGCCCGATCCGGTTCAGCCAGAACTTGGCGAGCTCGATCGCTGCCTTCTCAGCGTTGCGGTAGCGCGGCAGGCCCAGGAGGCCGGCGATCGAGAACAGCGACGCGTCCATCAGCTCGTTATGCTGGGCCACGATCAGGTTCTCGAGCAGCGTCATGCCCGAGAACAGGCGGATGTTCTGGAACGTGCGCGCCACGCCCGCGATCCGGGTGATGCGGAAGCCTTCCATCTGCTCCAGCAGATAGTCCTGGCCAGCGCCCTTCATGGTGATGCGGCCGACCGTCGGCTTGTAGAAGCCGGTCAGGCAGTTGAACACCGTGGTCTTGCCGGCGCCGTTCGGGCCGATGAGCGCCGTGATGTCGCGCTCGTAGGCGGCGAACGACAGGTCGTTGATCGCGACCAGGCCGCCGAAGCGCATGGTCAGATGCTCGACCGTCAAGAGCGGGGCCTTGCCCGGCGGCGCGTAATTGTCGAGCTGGCTCATGGCAGCTCTCCCGTCGAGGCAGCTTGGGCATCGTTGGGCACGAGGCTCGCGCGCGGCCCGCCGGAGCCGTGCAGCAGGATCGACGGCTGGCGGTGGGCGAGCAGCCCACGCGGACGCACCAGCATGATCAGCACCATCGCACCGCCATAGATCAGCGGCCGGTAGAGTGCGACATCGCCCAAGAACGAGAACCAGCGGCCAGCCTCGTTCAGCGACACGAGCACGATCGCCGCCAGCACGACACCCAGCTGGCTGCCCATGCCGCCCAGCACCACGATGGCGAGGATCGTCGCCGATTCGGTGAAGGTAAAGCTCTCGGGGCTGATGAAGCCCAGGCGCGTCGCGAAGAACGAGCCGGCGAAGCCTGCGAACATGGCGCCGAACGCGAAGGCCGACAGCTTGATGTTGGTCGCGTTGATGCCGATCGCCCGGCACGCGATCTCGTCCTCGCGCAGCGCCTCCCAGGCGCGGCCGACCGGCAGCTTGCGCATGCGGACCGTGAAGAAATTGGTCACGAGCGCCAGCAGCAGGATCAGGAAGTAGAGGAAGATGAAGCGCTGGGTCGGCGAGAATTCGAGCCCGAAGAATTCCGAGAAGGTGGGACCGCTCGCCGAGCGCGGCACGAAGGGCAGGCCGAACAGCGTCGGCCGCGGGATGCCGCCGATGCCGTTCGGGCCGCCGGTCACGTCCTGCCAATTGAGCAGGATCAAGCGGATGATCTCGCCGAAGCCGAGCGTCACGATCGCGAGATAGTCGCCGCGCAGCCGCAGGACCGGAAAGCCCAGCGCCACGCCGAAGCACGCGGCGAACAGCCCCGCGAGCGGCAGGCAGATCCAGAAGCCGAACCCGAAGTTGGTGGCGAGCAGCGCCACCGTATAGGCGCCGACCGCGTAGAACGCGACATAGCCCAGGTCGAGCAGGCCGGCGAGGCCGACCACGATGTTCAGTCCCCAACCGAGCATGACGTAGATCAGCACGTTGGTGCCGAAGTCGATCAGGTAGTTCGAGGTGAAGAACGGCAGCACCACGGCGACGAGAAAGCCGACGGCGCCGATCTTCGCCTGGTTCTGGGCGACGGACGCGGCCAGCCGGTCCATGGCGCTCGGGCCCGACTTCTTCTGCTCGCTCGGGATCACCGCGCGGCGCGCCATGAAGAGGTTCATGGCGAGGCGGCCCAGGAACACGACTGCAACGATCCAGGCGACCGTATCGAAATGCCGGGTGATGATGAGCGTGCCGCCGGACTCGTCGGTCTTGAGCCCGATGGTCGGAACGGTCAGCACGAGCGCGACGACGGCGGTCAGGAGCGCGTTCTGCACGGCACCCAAGAACCCGTTGCGGCTTCCGGCCGCAGCATTGACGGCGGCCATCAGACCTTCTCCACCTCAGGCCGACCGAGCAGACCGGTCGGACGGAAGATCAACACCAGAACCAGCACCATGAAGACGGCGACATCCTTGTAGGCGATGGAGAAATAGGCGGACCAGAAGGCCTCGATGAGCCCGATCAGCACGCCGCCAAGCATGGCGCCCGGCAGCGAGCCGATGCCGCCCAGCACGGCGGCGGTGAACGCCTTCACGCCGGCGAGGAAGCCGATGAAGAAGTCGATGACGCCGTAGTAGAGCGTGAACATCAGGCCGGCGACAGCGGCCAATCCTGCGCCCATGACGAAGGTCAGCGAGATCGTCCGGTCGACATTGACGCCAAGGAGGGCCGCCATCGTGCGGTCCTGCTCGCATGCCCGCTGGCTGCGGCCGAGCGAGGTGCGCTGGATGACGCCGGTGAAGCCGATCATGAGCGCCACGGTGAGCACGATGATGAGGATCTGCAGGTAGCTGATCTGGACGGTGAAGCCGTGGCCCTCCAGGAGCTGAATGCCGCCGCGCAGGATCGGCTGCAGCGGCTTGGGTCTGGCACCCTGGAACACCTGGATGAAGCTCTGCAGGAAGATCGACATGCCGATGGCCGAGATGAGCGGCGCCAGCTTGAAGCTCTCGCGCAATGGCCTATAGGCGACGCGCTCGACCGACCAGCCGAACATGGACGTGAAGATCATTGTCACCACAAGGACGATCAGGATCGCCACGACCGCCGAACTGGCCCCGACCGAACTCAAGATCAGGAAGCTGATCAGCGAGATGAAGGAACCGATCATGAAGATTTCGCCGTGGGCGAAATTGATCATGCCGATGATGCCGTAGACCATGGTGTAGCCGATCGCGATGAGGCCGTAGACGGCGCCCAGCGTCAGCCCATTGATCAGTTGCTGGAGAAAATATTCCATCATCCCCCGTACGCGCCAAGTTCAGGCCGCCAGGATGAGCAGAAACACGCCGCCGGAAACGCCCGGCAGGCCGTTCCGCCCGCTCCCTTTAAGCCCCCTGTCTCCCGTGTGCTGGACGCCCGCTTGTTCGGGTCGCCAGGACATCTTTCGTAATCGTGAAAGTAACTGCCGACGATACCGGCGGCAAGCACCTTTGAAATCACGCCGTTCAGAGATCTAGCCCATAACGCAGCATGATCGCAACCGAAACGGCGCAACCCATATACAGTTTCTAGTGTAACATATCGCAACCTAATTTTTGCCGGGCGCAACCGTGCATCAGCCGATCGGCAAGTCGCAGTCCCAATAGGGCGGCTGACCGATGCGCGCCGCCATGAAGTCGAGAAACGCGCGGACCTTGGGCGAAACGATGCGCTTCGGCGGATAGACGCCCCAGACGGCGCGCTCAGGCCCCGGCGCGATCATCCAGGCCCATCCGGTCAGCAGCGGCACGAGCCGGCCGGCGCGCAGGTCGTCGGCAACGAGCCATGTCGGCAGCAGCGCCAACCCCAGATTGTCCCGCACGGCCTGCAGCAGCGTCTCGGAATCGTTGGCGCGGAAGCTGCCCTCGATCCGGATCTCCGCGGCGTCCGCCTCCGGCTCCCCAACGGGGCGACAATACCACGCACCGCCCGGCAGCAAGGCAAAGGCCAAGCAGTCGTGCCGAGCGAGATCGCCCGGCGCTTCCGGCGCACCATGCCGCCGCAGATAACCGGGGGCGCCGACCAGCAGGCGGCGCTGCGGCGCCAAGCGCCGGGCGACCAGCGTCGAATCGGCGAGCGCGCCGATGCGCACGGCCACGTCCGCTCCGCTCTCGATCAGGTTCACCGTCGCGTCCGTCAGCGTCACGTCGAGGCGGATCAGCGGATGCAGCGACCGGAAGTCCTTAAGATGCGGCACGACATGCCGGCGGCCAAAGGCACCCGGGATATTGATCCGCAGCAGGCCCTGCGGCCGGGCATTGAGCGATCGCGTCGCCTCCCGCGCCTCCGCGACCTCGGCCAGGATTGCGGTCGCCCGCTCGTGGAACGCCGTGCCGGCCTCCGTCAGGTGCAGCCGCCGGGTCGAGCGGTTGAGCAGCGCAGCCCCCAGATCCGCCTCGAGCGCGCTTACGTAGCGCGAGACGGTCGAGACCTTGAGATCCGCTTCGGCTGCAGCTTTTGAGAAGCTGCCGAGATCGACAGCGCGGACGAAGGCCCGCATGGCGGCCAGATAGTCCATCGCCCTCCCCTTGCGCGCAAAAATTGGCGGCAATCCCGCGCCACAGCGTCGCCATTCATCCCTTTTCTGCAAGAAAGATTCGACGGGAGAGACGTTTCGGCACCCGCGGACGGGCGCCATTCTTCGGGCACGGCATCCGTCACGAGGAGAAGATCGATGGTCATGCGAAACGTATCGCACGGGGGCCGGCCGTGATCGGCGCCCTCTTCACCCTACTCGGCTGCCAATTTCTGGGTGAACTCCTGCGCGATGCCCTGCATCTGCCGATCCCAGGCCCGGTCGTCGGCATGATCCTGCTCGCCGTCGGCCTCGCGCTGCGCGGTGACGGAAGGGCCGAGGCCGAAGCATCCTCGGCGCTCGACCGGACCGCGGGCGTCCTGCTCGAGCATATGGGCCTGCTGTTCGTGCCAGCGGGCGTCGGGGTCATCACCTCGGCGGGCCTGCTCCGGACGGAATGGCTGCCGATCCTGGGCGGCCTCTTGGGCTCGACGGTGCTCAGCCTCGGCGTCACCGGCATCGCCATGCATCGTCTCGGCCGCCGCTCGGCGCAGCCCTGCGCGACACCCGCCCGCCACGGCCGGCAAGAGGCAAGATCATGAGCCGGATCGTTCTGGCACTCTGGGCGCCGCTCGCGCCCACGCCCCTGCTCTGGATCGCCGTGACGCTCGCCGCCTATCTCGGCGCCCGTTCCCTGCAGCGCAGCGCCGGCGGCACGCCGCTTCTAAATCCGGTGCTGCTCGCCATCGCCGCGGTCGCAGCCCTCGTGCTCGCGACCGGCACCCCGTACGGCACCTACTTTCAGGGCGCCGGGTTCATCCATTTCCTGCTGGGGCCGGCGACGGTCGCACTCGCCATCCCGCTTGCCCGCAACCTGCCCCACGTCCGCCGCAGCCTCCACGGTGTGGGCCTGGCGCTCCTTGCCGGCTCGACGACGTCGATCACGGGCGGCATCGGCCTGGTCTGGCTCCTGGGCGGCAGCCGAGCGGTGGCGCTCTCCATGGCGCCCAAGGCCGTCACCACGCCCATTGCCATGGCTGTGTCTGAGGAGATCGGCGGCATCCCGGGGCTCACCGCCGCCCTCGCCATCGTCGGCGGCATCGTGGCCGCGATTGTCGGGCGGCGCCTGCTCAGCTGGCTCAAGATCGACGACTGGCGGGCCCACGGGCTTGCGGCGGGCGTCGCCGGCAGTGGCGTCGCCGCGGCCCAGGTCGCGGCCGAAGACGGGCTGGGTGCCGCCTTCGCCGCTCTCGGCATCGCGCTCAACGGCCTCCTGACCGCCCTCGTGGTGCCGCTCGCCCCGCTCTTGTGGCGCTGAGCCCGCCGCTTACTCCGCGCCGCGCTTACTCTTCGTCGAGGTTCGGCAGCATGCCGAGCGCGCGCATATAGACCTCGAGCATGGTCTCTTCCTCGTCGAGCTCGGCGCGGTCGCGCTTCCGAATCGAGATGATCTTGCGGATGATCTTGATATCGAAGCCGTTGCCCTTGGCCTCGGCGAACACGTCCTTGATGTCCTCGGCCAGGGCCTTCTTCTCTTCCTCCAGCCGCTCGATGCGCTCGATGATCGTGCGGAGCTGCTCGCCGGCGATGCCGCCGACGTCGGCCGGCCGCGCCTTCTGAGAGCCGTTCGTCTGCGCCTCGTCGAAATCGACCATGGTCGTCGTGTCCTCTTGTCTCGCTCTGCATTCACGGGGGCGGCCGGACGAGCCTCGGATCGGGACCGCCCCATCGCCTCGAAAGGCGCGCGACCATATCGACGGCCGGCCATGCGTGCAAGCCGGTGCGCTTCTGCCGAGAGCGGCGTTAGTCCTCCGGGCCTTGCCGCAGCGCCACCGCTGCTGCTATAGCCCGCTCGTGATCCGGCCGCTGGCCGGATCGGCCATTTTCTTGAGGATTTGGAGACAGGCATGGCAACGTTCACCGACTACAAGGTCGCGGACATCAATCTGGCGGGCTGGGGCCGCAAGGAAATCGCGATCGCCGAGACGGAAATGCCGGGCCTGATGGCGCTGCGCCGTGAATTTGGCGCGACGAAGCCGCTCAAAGGGGCCCGCATCGTCGGCTGCCTGCACATGACGATCCAGACGGCGGTGCTGATCGAGACGCTGGTAGAGCTTGGCGCCACCGTGCGCTGGTCATCCTGCAACATCTTCTCGACCCAGGATCAGGCCGCGGCCGCCATCGCCGCCGCCGGCATCCCGGTGTTCGCCTGGAAGGGCGAGACGGAAGAGGAATTCTGGTGGTGCATCGAGCAGACGCTGCGCGGCCCCGACGGCTGGACGCCGAACATGGTGCTGGACGACGGCGGCGACGCGACGCAGATCCTGCACGACAAGTATCCGGAGATGCTGAAGGACATCCGCGGCATCTCGGAAGAGACGACCACGGGCGTGCATCGCCTCTATGAGATGATGAAGGCGGGCACGCTCGCGGTGCCGGCGATCAACGTCAACGACAGCGTGACGAAGTCGAAGTTCGACAATCTCTACGGCTGCCGCGAGAGCCTGGTCGACGGTATCAAGCGCGCGACCGACGTCATGATGGCGGGCAAGATCGCCGTCGTCGCCGGCTTCGGCGACGTGGGCAAGGGCTCGGCCGCCTCGCTCCGCAGCCAGGGCGCCCGCGTCATGGTGACCGAGATCGACCCGATCTGCGCCCTGCAGGCGGCGATGGAAGGCTACCAGGTCGTGACCATGGACGAGGCCGCCCCCTTGGGCGACATCTTCGTGACCGCGACCGGCAACGTCGACGTCATCACGCTCGACCACATGCGCGCCATGAAGGACCGCGCGATCGTCTGCAACATCGGCCACTTCGATAGCGAGATCCAGATCGCCTCGCTGCGCAACTATGTCTGGGAAGAAGTGAAGCCCCAGGTCGACGAGGTCGTGTTCCCCGACGGCAAGCGCCTGATCGTGCTCGCCAAGGGCCGGCTCGTGAACCTGGGCTGCGCCACCGGCCACCCGAGCTTCGTCATGAGCGCGTCCTTCACCAACCAGGTGCTGGCGCAGATCGAGCTCTGGGTGAACCACGCCAAGTACGAGCGCAAGGTCTACGTGCTGCCGAAGCATCTCGACGAGAAGGTGGCGGCACTCCATCTCGAGAAGCTGGGCGCGAAGCTCACCAAGCTCAGCACCGAGCAGGCCAAGTACCTCGGCATCGAGGAGAAGGGCCCGTTCAAGGCCGACCACTACCGCTACTAGTAGAACAAGTGGGGGGAGCACGGGTGCGGGCTCCCCGCCCCTCTTCGGGCCTTTCGGCGGCGCAGTTTCGATGCGCCGCCGAAACCGTTTCTGAGCCGAAACAGCATCGCTTGTGGCGGGCGCGCCGAGCCCTTACCATGAGAACCATGAACGTGCCGACCGCCGCCGCGATCTGGGTGACGCTCACCGGTTGCGCCAGTGCATCCGGGCCGGGACGTGCCGCATGTTGACCGAACTGCTTCTCGTCGTCGCGATCGGCGCCGGCATCGGCGCGCACGAGCGGCAACGGCGCCTGCGCCGGCGGGCGGAACGGGCGGGAGCACTCCTGTCGGCGGGGCTCGGCACGATCTCCGGCGTCTGCTACCGCTATGTCGACGGCCGGGCGATCCGGATCGACGGACGCGGCGACGATCCCGTATGGCCGCTGGTGCTGGACGACCTGCTGCGCTTGGCCCCGACCGTGGAAGCGGCCGTGCGCGCCGCCTTCGCCTCGCTTGCCTTGACCGGCAAGGGCGAGACGCTGCAGATGACGCTCGAGGACGGCAGCCGCCGCGCGATCGAGCTCACTCTGCACCGCGTCACCTCGACCGATCAGCGCCTGTCGTTCGACCTCGTCTGGGTGACCGACATCTCGGACCGCGCGGCGGCCCTCGCCGAAGGCGCTGAGCGGGCGGCCGAGCGCGACCGGCTCGCCGCCGCCCTCGACACGATCCCCGTGCCGGTCTGGTGGCGTGACCGCGAGCTCGCGATCACCAACGGCAACGCCCGCTTCCGCCAGCTGCCGGCCCTGGCCACCTTCTCGCGCCCGCTTGCCGACAGCGCCGCCGCGACCGGCACGCCGCAGAGCGCCGCCGGCATGATCGGCGGCGAAACGGGTGGACCGTTCGAGGTGACCGAGATCCCGATTCCAGGCGGCAGCACCGTCGGCTTCGCCCGCGACCGGAGCGAGATCGAGCAGGCACGCAACGAGATCACCCGGCTCGGCGTCGCCCACCGCGAAGTGCTGGAGACGGTGACGACCGCGATCGCGATCTTCGGCCCCGACGCGCGGCTCCTGTTCTACAACACCGCCTATGGCCGGCTCTGGCAGCTCGATCCGGATTTCCTCGACACCGAGCCGGCGCTGCCCGAGGTGCTGGACCTGCTGCGCGAGCAGCGGGTGCTGCCGGAATATGCCGACTTCCGTAAGTTCAAGGCGGAACAGGCCGCCCTCTTCTCTGACTTGCGGGCGCCGCGCGAGGAGCTGCTGCATCTGCCCGACGACCGCACCTTGCGCCAGGTCGTAAGCCGCCACCCGTTCGGCGGCCTCACCTTCACCTATGAGAATGTGACCGACCGGCTGGCGCTCGAACGCTCCTACAACACGCTGTCCGAGGTGCAGCGCGCAACGCTCGACAATTTGTCCGAAGGGCTCGTCGTGTTCGGCAGCGACGGGCGCTTGACGCTCTGGAACCCGGCCTTTGCCGAGATGTGGCTGCTGCAGCCGCACGATCTCGCCAATCGCCCGCATATCTCGACGCTTGTCGAACGGATGCGACCGTTCTACGCCGAGGAGGCCTGGGACAAGACCAAGGCCGAGATCATCGACCGGGTGATCTCGTACACGAGCTATGCCAGCACGCTCGACCGGCGCGACGGGCTCGTGCTCGAGATCAACACGATCCCGCTGCCGGACGGCAACGTGCTCTTGAGCTATCTCGACGTCTCGGACTCGGCGCGCGTGCGCAAGGCGCTCCGGGACCGGAACGAGGCGCTCGAGACCGCGGGCCGCTTGAAGAGCGAATTCATCGCCAACGTGTCCTACGAACTCAGGACGCCCTTGAACGCGATCATCGGCTTCGCCGACATCCTGTCGAACCAGTATTTCGGGCCGCTGAACGACCGGCAGCTCGAATACAGCCGTGGCATCTTCGAGAGCTCGCAGCGGCTCATGTCGCTCATCAACGACATCCTCGACATCGCCTCGATCGAGGCCGGGGAGCTCACGCTCGACCGGTCGCCGGTCGATGTTCATGCCATGCTGGCGAGTGTCTTGACCTTGACGCGCGAGCGGGCGAAGCACCTGCAGCTCAACCTCGCCTTCGACTGCCCGCACGACATCGGCGTCGTGACTTTGGACGAGGCGCGCATCCGCCAGGCCCTCTTCAACCTGCTGTCGAACGCCATCAAGTTCACGCCGACCGGCGGCACGATCACGCTCGGCGCGCGCCGGATCGGCCCGGAGGTCGCCCTGAGCGTCAGCGACACCGGCATCGGCATCGCGGCCGAGCTGCAGGCCAAGGTGTTCGAGAGCTTCGAGCGCGGCCAGACCGACGGCCGCCAGGTCGGCGCCGGGCTCGGGCTGACGCTGGTGCGCAGCTTCATCGAGATGCACGGCGGTCGGGTCGAGCTCGATTCGGCCGTGAACGGCGGCACCTGCGTCACCTGCTGGCTGCCGGCGCTGTAACTCGCCCCCTTGAAGCGCCGCCGTCAGAGGCCGGGCACGCCCTTCGAGGTCGAATATTCGAAATGCAGTGCCTCGTTCGGGTGGACCAGCGGATAGGCCGCGTGTGCGGCATGCGCCGCCTCGGCGAAGCCGGTCGTGATCAGCTTGAGCTTGTGCTTGTAGGTCACGATGTCGCCGACAGCGAACACGCCCGGGATGTTGGTCTCGGCGGTCGACGGGTCGATCGACACGGTATGGCGGTCGAGCGCCAACCCCCAGTCCGCAATCGGCCCGAGGTTCATCGACAGGCCGAAGAACGGCAGCAGCACGTCGGCGTCGAGCCGGCGTTCCTTGCCGTCGAGGTCGGCGACGACGACGGCGCTCAAGTGCCCGTTCGCCCCATCGAGCCCGTGGAGCTGATAAGGCACGACGAGGTCGATCTTGCCGCTTTCGGCGAGCTGGTCGAGCCGGGCCGCACTCTCCGGCGCCGCGCGGAACTTGGCCCGGCGGTGCACGACCATGACCCGCTCCGCGACCTCGGCGAGCGAAATCGCCCAGTCGACCGCCGAATCGCCACCGCCAGCGATGACGATGCGCTGGCCGCGGAACGCCTCGCGCCGCTGGACCATGTAGAAGACGCTCTTGCCCTCGAAAGCCTCGATGCCGTCGAGCGGCGGCCGGTTCGGCCCGAAGGCGCCGCAGCCGGCGGCGAGGATCACGGCCTTGGCGGCGATCGTCTGGCCGCGCGAGGTCTCGAGCCGGAACCCGCCGTCCTCGATCTGCGTGAGCCCGGTCACCTGCTGGCCCAGGTGATAGACCGGGTGGAAGGGGGCGGCCTGGTGCGCGAGCTTGTCGATGAGATCCCGCGCCTCGATCGCCGGGTGGCCGGCCACGTCATAGATCGGCTTTTCCGGATAGAGCGCTGCGCATTGGCCGCCCACCATGTCGAGCGTGTCGATGACATGCGTGCGCATGCGCAGCATGCCGCATTCGAAAATGGCGAACAGGCCGACCGGCCCGGCGCCGATGATCGCGACATCGGTCTCGTGGTGGGTGGACATGGGTATCGTCTTTCTCGCGCGTGATCTCGGTCCGCCGGCTTGGGCCGCTCCAGCCGCTGGATATTTCCGGCGGAAGGCAGGAACATGACCGCCTCCGTGCGCGCAATCAACCCCGGCCATGATCCGCCGGACAGCCCCACCCTGCTTCGGAGTTCATCATGACCCGACCGATCCTCAACCTCGACGAGGTCGACCTCAAGCCGATGCCCCCGGAATATGCCGCGACCGGGCCGGCAGCCGAGCGCTATGCGCCGCTGGTCGGCCAGCTGGGCACGCGCGTCGGTGCGCAGAAGCTCGGCTACAACGTGACGGCGCTGCCGCCCGGCAAGCGCGCCTACCCGCGCCACAACCACTGGATCAACGAGGAAATGTTCCTGGTCTTGGCCGGCCAGGGCGAGGTCTGCATCGGCGAGGCGACCTACCCGCTGCGCCCGGGCGACGTCATCGCCTGCCCGCCCGGTGGCCCGGAGACGGCGCACCAGATCCGCAACACCGGCACGGAGGAGCTGCGCTATCTCGCGATCAGCACCCGCATGTTGCCGGAGGTCGTCGAGTACCCGGACTCCGGTAAATTCGGCGTCAAGGCGCTCTTGGGTCCGGACGCCGAGGGCAAGCCGCAAAGCTTCCAGGCCCTGGGCCGCGACCGCGATGCCGTCCATTACTGGGACGGCGAATGACGGCTCAGGAGCCGCTATACCAGTTGTAGCCCTGGTCTTCCCAATAACCGCCCGGATTGTCGTTGGTCACGAACAGGGCCGCGATGTGCTTCGGGTTCTTGAAGCCGAGCTTGGTCGGCACGCGCAGCTTCAAGGGGAAGCCATATTCCGGCGGCAGCGGGTCCTTGCCGTAATCGAGCGCGAGGATGGTCTGCGGATGCAGCGCCGTCGCCATGTCGAGGCTGGAATAGTACCGATCGGCGCATTTGAAGCCGACGTAGCGGGCGCGAAGGTCGGCGCCGATCCGTTCGAGGAACGTGCGGAACGGCACGCCCGACCATTGGCCGATGGCGCTCCAGCCCTCGATGCAGATATGGCGCGTGATCTGGCTCTGCTGCGGCAGGGTCCGCAGCCGCTCGAGGGTCCAGGGGCTCTTGTCCTGGACCAGGCCCGAGACCTCGAGCTGCCAGTCGCCGCCGTCGATGTCGGGCACGTCGTCGATGGCATAGAAGGCATTGAACGGAAACGGCTTGGTGATGTCGCTCTCGGCATAGGTCGGCGCCAGCCGGTCCGGGTCGAACAGCCAGGCCTGCACCCGGTCGTTCCAGCGCGACATGGCCCAGAGCACCTTGTCGACCGCGTCGCCGTCGGTGAGATCGCAGCCGGTGAGCATGGCGAGCGCGCCCAAGGACAGGCTGTTGCGCAGGAACAGGCGCCGCTCCAGGCGGACGAGGTCGGGGGTTGCGTCGGAGCGCTTCAGCCTTTTGCTCAGGCTCATGGTTCCTCCTTGGCGCGGCCGGTGATCATCGGCGGCAGCGTCTTCGGCACCAGCAGCACCAGCGCCAGATGCACGGCGACGAAGCCCGTGATCCCTGCCATCGCGACGAAATGCACCCGCCGCGTCACCTCGAAGCCGCCCAAGAGCCAGGAGAGCCACCGGAGCTGCACCGGCTTCCAAAGCGCCAGGCCCGAGGTGACCGCAAGCACGCCCGCCAGCAGGACCAGCGCATAGAGCAGCCGCTGTACGGCGTTGTAGTGCCCGAGCCGATGCGCGAGCCGGAAGGTCAGCGCCGCCTTGAGATCGGCCGAGACCGAGGCCAAGGTGAGCGGCAGGAAATGGCGGCGAAAATGGCCGCTCGCGAGGCCGTAGACCCCATAGAGCAAGCCGTTGCCGACCAGGAGCCACATCGCCGCCAGGTGCCAGGCAATGGCGCCGCCAAGCCAGCCGCCGAGCGTCGCCCAGCGGGGAAAGGCGAACGGGAACAGCGGCGATGCGTCATAGATCTGCCAGCCGCTCAGGATCATGCAGGTCATGGCGAAAGCGTTCACCCAATGGGCGATCCGCACCGGCAGCGGGTGGATCCGGATTCGCCTCTTCGGCACCCGGTCGATGGAGGCGATGGCCATGGCTCGTGCCCTCGTCACATTGGCGGCGTCAAGCCGTCCTTGCCGACATTGATCCGGTCGGCGCTCAGGCTGCCGTCGGCCGCCTTGGTGGCGGCGAGGATGACATGGGCGCCCGGCTTGACCTCGTCGGGCGTGCCGGGCTCGAAGGTCACGATCGGCACGTCGGCCGGCACGAGCACGGTCTTCTCACCACCCTGGTAGTTGATCGTGATCGTCCGGTCGTGAGTGCCGACGACGCTGCCGACCGTGCCGTTGGTCATGGTGCTGTTCGGCCCGAGATCGAACGGCCGGTGCCCGTCGCCCGTACCGCGCATCGACTCGGGGAAGACATGGACCTCGAGCGCCTTCAGCGTGCCGTCGGGCTGGGGGGCCGCGGCCGTGCCGACATAGCTGTTCGGCTTGATGGCGCCGATATCGATCTTGCTGACCTCGACCACCTTGGCATCGGCCGCAAGCGTCACGGTCAGCTTCTGGCCGTTGCGGGCGGTGATATGCAGCACGCGGCCTTCGACCTGGTCGATCGTGCCACGCACCCGGGCGGGTGCGCTGTCGGCGGCCCATGCCGTGCCGAGCGACGCAATGAGCCCCAAAGCTGCGACTGCCGATACCCGAACTATCATGATACCCGCCCCTCTGGTTGCTGACGCGGCTTCTCCTAGTGCGTTGGATACGCGCCAGGCCAGAGGGGATGCGGTCGCAGGATGATCACTTCCGCGTGATCGGGTTGGGGTGATCAGGGGGCGATCCCGCGCTTCGCGCGGAGCGTGGTCGCCGCGAGCGCGAACAGATCGAACAGCACCTGCGCACCGATCTGGGCGGTGTTGCTGGTCGCGTCATACTGCGGTGCCACCTCGACCACGTCGCCGCCAACGACGTCGATGCCGTTCAGGCCCCGGATGAGCGCCAGCACCTCGCGGGGCGTGAGGCCGCCGACCTCGGGCGTGCCGGTACCGGGCGCGAAGCCCGGATCGATGCTGTCGATGTCGAAGCTGACATAGACCGGGCCGTCGCCCACAACCTGGCAGGCGCGCGCGATCACGGCCTCGATGCCGAGCACCGGCACCTCCTCCGCATGGATCACGGCCATGCCGGAATCATAGGAGAATTCCCAGAGATATTCGCCGCTGCCGCGGATGCCGATCTGGATCGTGCGTTCCGGGTCGAGCACGCCGTCGAGCACTGCCTGGCGGAACGGGCCGCCGTGGTGGAATTTCGAGCCCTCATAGGCGCCGCCCGTGTCGCAATGGGCGTCGATATGCACGAGGCCCAGCGGCCGCTCGGCGCCGAGCGCCTTCAGGATCGAATAGGTGATCGAATGGTCGCCGCCGACCGACAGCGGCACGACGCCAGCCGCCGCGACACGGCTGTAGAACTGGAAGATGTCCTCGTGGCTGTCCTCGAGGCTGAAGCGGCTGCGGAACGGCACGTCGCCCACGTCCGCAACCTTGAGCCCCGCCGCCGGCATCATGCGCAGCGCATGCTCGTAAGGCCCGATCCGCTCGATCTGGCGCACGGCGCGTGGGCCGAGGCGCGAGCCTGCCCGGTTGGTGACGCCCAGGTCCATCGGCACGCCGATGAGCGCCACGTCGAGCCCGCCGAAATCGGCCTGGTTCTGCGCGTCCGGCGCGAACGGCGCGTCGAGGAAGGTCGCAACGCCGGCAAACGGCATGCGGCGCTTGTCGCCGTCCTTGAACTGCGACTGTGCGACCTTGCGGAATTCCGGATCGTAGATGTCGCCGCCCTTGTTGTCGGTATAGCGCGCGCGAAGGGCTGAGAGCTTCGCCTGGTCGACCATGATGATGTTCCTCTCTGGACTTAAGGCAGGGGCGCGCCGTTGAGCGTGATCTGGCGCGCGGCGCTCGCCTCGAGATGCCACTTGGCAATGATCTTGGCATAGGTGCCGTCGGCCATGAGCTTCTTCAGTGCCGCCAGCACCGCGTCGCGCAGGGCCGCATCCTGCTTGGTGAAGGCGATGCCTTGGCTGACACTGGTAAACGGCGTCCCCAGCGGCTGATAGGTGTTGGGCTCGAGCGTCATCGCATAGGGGATGGTCTCGCTGCCCTGGACCGCCGCGTCGAGGCGCCGCTGCTTCAGCTGCAGCCGCGCGCTTGCCGTGTCCTCGGTGCCGACCACCTGGATCGCCGGCTTGCCGGCGGCCTCGCAGTTCGCCTTGCTCCATTCCTCGATCGACTTCGGGAACGAGGTGCTGCGGCTGCTGCCGACGGCCTTGCCGCAGAGATCGGTTGGCACCTTGAACTCGCCTGCCCGCTCGGCCAGCACGAAGAATTGCGCGCCGGAATTCAAGTAGTCGATGAAATCGGCGCTCTCGCGCCGCTCCGGCCGGTCGCTGAGGCCGCTCAAGATCAGGTCTGCACGGCCGGTCGCGAGCGACGGCAGGAGCTGCTCGAAGGCGGATTCCTGCCAGTCGAACTTGACGCCCAGCTCCTTGGCAAGCGCCTCGCCCAGGTCGACGTCGAAGCCGGTGAGCGTGCCCGACTGCGGGTCCTTGAACTCCATGGGCGGATAGATCGCGTTGACCGCGACCTTGATCGTCTTCGCCTGGGCGATCCGGTCCGGCAGCCCCGCGGCCTGGGCGGCTGCGGCAAGGGTTGCGGCGGCGGCCAGCGCAAGGACGGGCAGTTTCCAGCTCATGGATCGAAGCTCCCCCAGAGATTCCAACAAGACGGTTTCAGCACAAAGTCGGGCCGGTTTCGCCCGTGCCGGCGAGCAGCGGCAGCAGCGCGCGGGCGTCGGCCAGCCAGTCGAGCCCGAGCACCGCGTCCGCCAAACCCTCCACCCGATCCGCCGGCAGCACCAGGCCGGCGAGCGAGCGGTATTTGGCAATGAGATCGGCATCGGAGATCGGGTTCGCCGGCGCGCCCAACGCCACCGGCACATGGCGCTCGGCCTGCGTCCCGTCGGCAAAGGCGAGCGTCACCACCGGCTCGTCCAGATCTGCCTGGGTCGGGTCGACTTCCAGCTCGATCCGTTCGAACGTCTCGACGATGCGCGGGTCGCAGCGCCGCTCCGCCCGATAGGCGTCGATGCCGGCGGCGCCATGGACCAGCCGGGCGGCGACCGCATAGGGCAGGCTCATCTGCGCCGAGGCAAGGCTCGCGAGATCCCGCCCGCCGCACATGTTCATGAGAAACTGGCTGAGGCGCACCCGGACACCGACGACCTTCCCGCCCGCGGCCCCTCGCTCGTCCAGCAGGGCCGAGACCGCGTCCACCGTCGAATGGGTGCCGCGGCAGGACGCATAGGGCTTGATCGAGCAGCGCATGATCTTCCACGGCTCGCCGAAGCCGGCGGTAAGCAGCGCCGGCTCGGCCGTCGTGGGCGCGAAGGTCTTCAAGAAGCCGCCCCAGACGTCGGCGAAGATCGAGCGCGGGCCGGACACGCCCTGGCCGGCGAGCAGCGCCGCGAGCAGCCCGCCCTCCGCCGCGCGGCCCGCATGAAGCCGCTTGGTCTGCGCCGATTCATGGACGAAGCCCCAGAGCCCACCGGCGAAGCTCGCCGCATGGCCCAGCGCCGCCGCGGTCTGGTCCGCGTCGAGGCCGAGGATGCGTGCCGCCGCGGCCGCCGCGCCGAACACGCCGCAGGTCGCGGTCGAATGCCAGCCGGCGCCATTGTGCGCGGCATAGCCGCCGCACGCCTCGAGCACCCGCCGCGCCACGTCGTAGCCGACCGCGACCGTGGCCAGGAGATCGGCGCCCGAGACGGCGCGATCGTTGAGCGCCAGCGCCGCCATGACGGCCGGCAGCACGACCGCGCCGGAATGGTCGCAGCCGCCGGAATCGTCGAGCTCGAGCGCATGGGCCGCAATGCCGTTGACGAGCGCCGCGTCGCGCGCGCCGAGCCGTACGCCCGTGCCCCAGACCGGTGCCGCTTCGCCGCGATCGAGCACGGCCAATGTCCGCCGCGGCTCGTCGGCACGGGCACCGGCGAGCGTCGCGCCGAACGTGTCGAGGATATGGCGCTTGGTCTTCGCCACGACCGGTTCCGGCAAGGCGGCGAAAGTGACCTCATGGGCGAAGGCGCCCAGTTCCGCGGCGGCGCTCATGACGGCAGCTCCGCGATGTGGCGCGCGAAGATTTCGACCGGATGGCCGGGCGCGTTCGGCGGCTGCGTCCCGGCCCACCAGTCGGCGACTTCGCGTCCGGTCGTGAACCAGTTGTCGGACTGGCCGCGCAGCTCGCCCAGCAGCTCATCGAGCAAGGCTATCCGCCCCGTGGTGCCGATCATCTCGGGATGCAGGCGCAGGAGGTAGCAGAGACCGTAGCGCCGGAAGCCGGCAAAGTCCTGCCGCCAATTGTCGAGCACGTCCCGATAGCTCGCGATGCGCGACTGGCCCGGCGGCACTGGCGGATAGAGGTTGAAGGCGAAATAGGGCTCGTCCTCCAGCTCATAATGCAGCGGCAGCTCGACGAGGCGCGGGGCTGCGAGCGGCTCGTGGAAATACGGCAGGTCGTCGCCGCGCCAGGACGAGGACCAGCGGATGCCGGCCGCCCGGAGCGTATCGGCGAAGCCCGGCGCCCAGTTGCCGGACGCGGAGCGGAAGCCCACCGGCGCCTCGCCGACCGCTTCCGCCACCGCGCCGTGGCCGCGCCGGAACGCCTCCTGCTGCTGGGCGAGGTCGAGCTTGTCGAAGATCTCGCAGCGATAGCCGTTGCTGGCGAGCTCATGGCCCGCGGCGTGGATCTGGCCGACAAGGCCGCGATGCTCCTCGGCGACGCGGCCGGGCACGAACCAGCTCGCCCGCACCTGGTGCTTATCCAGTACATCCAGCACCCGGTCGACGCCGCGCCGGGCGCCGTAGCGCCAGACCGACAGCGTCTTCTCGCGCCCCTCGGTCGAGGGTTCGCGCGCGACGATGTCATGAATGTCGTTGAAGTCGATGGTGACGACGACGGCCATGCGGGCGCCGCCGGGCCAGCGCGGGGTCTCGATGCTCATGGGTGCCCCTCCGCGAGCCACCAGTCGGCGACCTCCCGGCAGCGGGCGAACCAGACGCCGTCCGCCGCGCGCATGTGCTCGAACAGCCGTTCGAGCAGCAGCAGCCGGCCGGGCTTGGCCGAGACCTTGGGATGGAACAGCGTGGTGAGGCAGAGCCCGTCGCGGTGCGTGCCGTCGAACTCGCGCCGCCAATTGTCGAAGGTCGCGGCATAGCTCGCGATCCGGTCGAGCCCGGCCGGGAAGTTCGGATTGCGCTGATAGGCGAGCGAGGCGTAGTCGTCGAGCTCCCAGCGGCCGGGGATCTCGACGAGCGGACGCTCGCGGCCCGGAATGTCGATCAGGTAGGGCCGGTCGTCGCCGCGCATGGAGCTCGAATAGACGACGCCCGCCTCAGCCAGGATCTGCGCCGTCTCCGGCGCCCAGTCGCCGGACGGCGTGCGAAATCCCACCGGCACGACGCCCAGGTGGTTTTCGAAGATCTGGCGCGAGCGCGCCATGACCCGCCGCTGGTCGTCCGCGCTCAGCTGCCAGAACGCCTCATGTTCGTAGCCGTGATAGGCCACCTCGTGCCCGTCGGCCACGATCGCCCGGCAGCGCTCGGGCCAGGTCTCGACGACCCAGCCCGGCACGAAGAAGGTCGCGGGCAGCCCCTGCTCGCGCAGCAGGTCGAGCAGGCGCGGCAGCGCCCGCCACACGTCGTAGGCGCCGAGCGTGAAGAACGACGGGTTGCGCCAGATCGAGCCGTCGATGAGCGCGTTGCCCGTCGGGCCGTCCAGGTCGAAGGCGAGCGCGACGGCGCATCGCGCCCCGCCCGGCCAGCGGACGGGGGCGTCTACGGTCGTGGACCTGTCGCTACTTGCCGGCATTGATCGTCGCCTTGGCGACGGCGATGTCGCCGAGCTGCCACTTGGCGAGGATCTTCTGGTAGGTGCCGTCGGTGATGACCTGGTCGAGCGCCGCCGCGACCGCGTCCTGCAGCGGCTTGTCGGCCTTGGCGATGCCGATGCCGGTGAACTGCGCCGCGATCGCCTGGCCGATCGGTGCATAGGCGCCCGGCTCCTGGCTCATCATGTAGGGGATCGTCTCGTTGCCCTGCATGGCCGCGTCGACCCGGCCCTGGCGCAACTGGGTGCGCGCGTCGGCCGAGCCTTCGGTGCCGACCACCTCGATCGCGGGCTTGCCGGCCGGCTTGCAGTGGGCGTCGCTCCACGCCGCGATCTCGGTCGGGAACGAGGTGCGCCGGCTGGTGCCGACCTTCTTGCCGCACAGTGCCACCATGTCCTTGAACTCGGCCGCATGCTCGGCGGTCGTGTAGAACTGCGGTCCCGACTTCACATAGTCGACGAAGGTCACCTGGTCCTGCCGGCTCGCGAGGTCGGTCATGCCAGACATGATGAGGTCGACCCGGCCGGTCGAAAGCGCGCTGATCATCTCGGCGAAGGCGGACTCCTGCCACTTCGCCTTGACGCCGAGCTTGGCGGCGATCGCCTCGCCCAGCTCGATATCGACGCCCGAAAGCTTGTCAGTCGCCGGGTCCTTGAACTCGAACGGCGGGTAGTTCGGCACGTTGGCGAACACGATTTCGCCCTTCGCCTTGATCGCGGCCGGCAGTTCCGCCGCCGGGGCGGTCGAGGCGACGAGCAGGGCCAGAACGGGCAGCGCGTAAGATGCTTTCATCGGAAACTCCGCGAGGTTCGAGGGTAAAGCAACCCTCGCCCGCGGCAGCGGGAGAGGGCCTTATGAAGCATGACGGTCACGCGATCACCGCCGAGATGAAGTCGGCGGTCCGCTGGTTCGTGGGGCGCGACAGGATCTCGGACGGCGGGCCGCTCTCGACGATCCGGCCGGCATCCATGAACACGACGCGGCTCGCCACCTCGCGGGCGAAGCCCAGCTCGTGGGTGACGACGATCATGGTCATGCCGGTCTTGGCGAGGTCGCGCATGACCGCCAGCACCTCGCCGACCAGCTCCGGGTCGAGTGCGGAGGTCGGCTCGTCGAACAGCATGAGCTTCGGCTTCATGGCAAGCGCGCGGGCGATCGCGACGCGCTGCTGCTGGCCACCCGAGAGCTCGACCGGGAAGGCGTCGGCCTTGTGGGCCAAGCCCACCCGCGTGAGCAGCCCCCGCGCCTCTTCGACCGCCTCAGCCTTGGGTCGCTTCAGCACCTGGACCGGTCCCTCGATGACATTCTCGAGCGCGGTCAGGTGCGGGAACAGGTTGAAGCGCTGGAACACCATGCCGGTGACGAGGCGCTGGCGCGCGATCTCGGCGTCGGTGAGCTCATAGAGCTTGTTGCCGACGCGCCGGTAGCCCACCAGCTCGTCGTCGACCCAGAGCGCCCCGTCGGTCACGGTCTCGAGCTGGTTGATGCAGCGCAAGAACGTGCTCTTGCCCGAGCCGGACGGGCCGATGATGCACAGCACCTCGCCGCGCGCCACGTCGAGTGTCACGTCCGTCAGCGCCTGGAACTGGCCGAAGCGCTTGCCGAGGCCGACGGCGCGGACGATGGCGTTCGTCCCTGGGGCGTTCATTGCCGTCCCGCCCGGCGGCCGGCGCCGCGCGCGAAATAGGCCTCGATCCGGCCCTGGCCCAAGGACAGGATCCCGACCACGACCAGGTACCAGATGCCGGCCACGATCAAGAGCTCGATGACCCGGGCGTTGGCGTAATAGATGTTCTCGGCATTGTGCAGGATCTCGGCATATTGGATGACGCTCGCGAGCGAGGTCAGCTTCACCATGCCGATGAACTCGTTGCCGACCGGTGGCACGATCACGCGCATCGCCTGGGGCAGGATGATCCGGCGCAGCGCCAGCAGGCGCGGCATGCCGATCGCCTTCGCCGCCTCGTACTGGCCGATGTCGACCGACAGGAGCCCGGCGCGCACCACCTCCGACGTATAGGCGCCCTGGTTGATGCCGAGCCCGAGCAGCGCCGCCATGAACGGCGTCATGACGTCGACCGTGCGCGCCGAGAACAGGCCCGGAATGCCGATGGTCGGGAACACCAGCGCCAGGTTGAACCACAGCAGCAGCTGCAGGATCGCCGGCGTGCCGCGGAACAGCCAGATGTAGCCGACCGCGACCGCGCGCAGCACCGGGTTGGTCGACATGCGCATGATCGCGACCAGCACGCCAAGCCCGATGCCGATCGCCATCGCCAGGATCGACATGAGGATGGTGTTGGCGAGCCCCCACAGGATCGACGGCACGGTCAGGAAGCGCCCGACGAACACCCATTCGATCTTGCCGTGGGCAAACGCGTCGACGAGGAAGACGAGGAACGCGATGATCAGCGCCGCGCCGACATAGCGCCCCCAATAGCGCCGCGGCACATGCTGGAGATGGGCGATCTCGGCCGCGGCCGGGCCTTCCGCCGCCCCGCCGGTCGCGGTCAGCATCGCGGGCCCCGGTAGTCGGCGGCCCAGGCCGCCTGTGCTTCGAGCCCGGCCTCGAGCCGCGCGATCTGCTCCTTGACCCGCGCCGGCGCCGTGCCGCCGTAGCCGACGCGCGCCGCGACCGCCGCCTCGAGCGTCAGCCGCTCCAGCACCGCCGGCTTCAGGCGCTCGTCGACCGCCGCGATCAGTTCGGGCGTCGCTTCGGAAAGTTCGATGCCGCGCTCCTCGCATGCCCTGACCAGGGCGCCGGTGATCTCGTGCGCCGTGCTGAACGGCACGCCGCCGAGCGCCAGCCAGTCGGCAACCTCGGTCGCGAGCGTGAAGCCCAGCGGCGCCTGACGCCTCAGTTCCGCGACATTGACCCGCATGGTGCGGATCATGCCGGCCATGGCCGGCAGCACCAGGTCGAGCGTGTCGAGACTGTCGATCACCGACGCCTTGTCCTCGGCCAGATCGCGGTTATAGGCGAGCGGCAGGGACTTCAGGGTCGAGAGCAGGCCCGTGAGATTGCCGATGAGGCGCCCGGCCTTGCCGCGCGCGAGCTCCGCGATGTCCGGGTTCTTCTTCTGCGGCATGATCGAGCTGCCGGTCGCATAGGCATCGTCGAGCTCGACCCAGCGGAACTGGCGCGAGGTCCAGACGCAGATTTCCTCGGCCAGGCGCGAGATATTGACCGTCATCATGCCGGTGACGAACAGGAACTCCGCCACATGGTCGCGGGTGCCGACCGCATCGATCGAATTCTCGCACGGCGCGTCATAGCCGAGCTCCGCGGCGGACAGCTCCGGATGGACGCAGATCGCGGAGCCGGCGAGTGCGGCCGCCCCCAAGGGCGAGCGCGCCGTGCGCCGGTCCCAGTCGCGGAGCCGGTCGATGTCGCGGTAGAGCGCCTGGGCATGGGCGAGCAGATGATGGGCGAACACGACCGGCTGGGCCGGTTGCAGATGGGTGAAGCCGGCCGAGAGCGTCTCGACATGCTGGTGCGCTTGCGCCACGAGGGCGGCCTGCAGGTCCAGCACCAGGCCCGCCATGGCCCGGCCCTTGTCGCGCAGGTAAAGCTTGAGGTCGTTCGCCGCCTGGTCGTTGCGCGAGCGCCCGGCCCTGAGCTTGCCGCCGACGGGGCCCAGCCACTCGGTCAGCACGCGCTCGAGGAACGTATGCACGTCCTCGTCGCGGGCCGACGGCTTGACCGTGCCGGCCTTGACCGCCGCCTCCAGCCGGTCGATGCCGGCGAGCAACTGGCCGAGCTCGCCCGCATCGAGGATGCCGGCCCGCTCGAGCTCCCGGGCATGGGCGCGCGAGCCGGCGAGATCGTAGGGCGCCAGGCGGAAGAAGCGCTCGTCGGAGCGCGAGAACGCGGTCAGTTCCGGCGCCGGCTCTGCCCGGAACCGGCCACCCCACAGCCTGTCGGTGGTCTCGTTGCCGCTGTTCTTCATCTGCCGATCCCTGTTTGCCTCATGCGCCGGCGTATTTTCGTTTGTTGCCGGCGAACCCCACGGCGATGGTCCATTCTTTCGGAACTTGAAGGCAACCGATTTTATCCGCAAAGCTATGCTGAATTTTTCTCAGCATAGGACGCCTCCTTGCGCCAACGCCTGCCGCCGCTCAACCCGCTGCGCGCCTTCGAGGCCTCGGCCCGCCACCTGCAGGTCGCCAAGGCGGCCGACGAGCTCAATGTGACGCCGAGTGCCGTCAGCCATCAGCTGAAGACGCTGGAGGCCGCCTTGGGCGTCACCCTCTTCGACCGGACGAAGCGGCGGCTCAAGCTGACGCCGCAGGGTGCCGCCCTGCTGCCCTCGATCAACGCGGCCTTCCAGACGATCGCCGACGCCACCGCCAAGATCGGCGACGGCGCCATGGCCGGCGACCTCGTCATCTCCTGCCCGGTGGCACTCACGTCGCGCTGGCTGGTCCGGCACATCGGCGAGTTCCTGCGCCAGAATCCGGCGGTGAACCTGAAGCTCATCCCGTCGAACGACGACCGCGAGATCTACACGCCAGCGGTCGACCTCTGCATCCGCTACGGCAACGGGCGCTGGCACGGGCGCCGCGTGACGGCGCTCTGCTCGGTCGCGCTCTTCCCGGTCGCGAGCCCGATGCTGATGAACGGCCCGCATCCGATCCGCACGGTGCGCGACCTGCAGCATCACCTGCTCTTGTGCGAGGACGACGGCACCGAATGGGCGCGCTGGCTCCTGAACGCCGCCGGCCATGCGGCCGATTTCCGCACGGTCCCGCTCGGCAATGCCCATATCGCGCTAGAAGGGGCCGTCTGCGGTCAGGGTGTCGCGCTTGGCGACAGCGTCATCGCCGCGGACGACCTCGCCGAAGGCCGCCTCGTCCGCCTGTTCGAGACGACGATCCCGGCCGAGCACGCCTATCACGTCGTCTGCCGGCCGGAGCTGGCCGAAACGCCGCTGGTGGGCGGGTTCATCCAATGGCTGGAAGCGAAGATCCGCGAGGGGTAGGCGGCGTAGTGGTGTGGGTTGGACTGAACCGTGACATGACTATCAAAAGTGAAATAACGAGTTGCTAGTGGACCAAACCGAAACTCGTCTTTGCCTCCCGAAACGCGTAACTACGTCCGCAATCAGGGTACAGATCAACTAGGTCAGGCACTCGCCTTTTGCGGACGATAAGCTATGATGGGCGCAACCAAACAGAGAAGAACATGCCCTTCACCATCAAAGACAGCGTCGAAGATATCCTCCCCTACCTTCCTGATGTAAGGAAGGGTGCAGACACAGCAAAGGAGGAGTTGGGCTTCCTGCCCGAGGCAGCCTACAGGACATTTGCGACTACTGGAAAGTTGTTCGTCGCAACGGCCACCATCGACGGCAAAGAAATATATGCCGGCCATCTTGTGTTTGGCGGCCTGTTCCCACAGGCAAGGATTTTTCAACTATTTGTGGATCCAGCATTTCGAGGTCACGGGCTTGCTCGCCGACTATTAACGCTGCTCAAAGAACGGCTCACCGCTCAACATTGGCTTAGTATTGTGGCAAAGGTCGCGGGTGATCTCGCAGCTAATTCGGTATGGGGACGAATGGGGTTTCGGATTGTCCGCACCAAAGCGGGCGGAGTGGCTCGCAATCGACAAATCAATGTCCGCGTGCTTGACCTCGAATCTCCCTCCTTGCTGACCTTGATGGGAATCTCCGCCCGCGAGAGCGAGTTGCGGTTCGCGGAACGGTATTCTCAACGCCCAATCTACCTCTTTGATCTCAATGTGCTTTTCGATGTAATTCGCAGACGCCCTCGTTCGGATGCCGCTACCAAAGTCGTTTGGGCAGGTATGAACAACAGCATACGCCTTATGGTAGCTGAAGAATTTGCCAAAGAACTGCTGCGCACATCCAAAAGCCCCAATAATGATCCTGTGCTTGCCTTCGCTGCTCGAGCGGACTGTTTAAGTCAGCCGTCAGAGACAAATCTTCGACCCATGCTCGCGAAACTCGCTCCAGCAATTTTCCCTGAACGTCACCGACAAGGTGCGCTGAAAGAGCAGGATTGGTCAGATCTAAAGCACATTTCTACTGCCATTTATCATCGCGCCGCAGGCTTCATCACAAGCGAGAACGCGATCCTGCGAGCAAGTCAATACCTTCTCGAGGTTTGGAACCTGGATGTGATCGGTGTCGAAGAGTTCGCCACACTAGTGGAGGCTCGCCAAAAGGAGGCTGATGGCGCCGTAGCGGCGGTATCAAGCGGAATGTTGCGTGCGCGCCGCAACATTCCCGACGATTTGCCAAGAGCACGAGAGTTCATTCAGGCGGCGGGGGCCTCGTCGGCATTTGTCGAGGATGCTCTAGCTTGCCAGGGCACTCAAGCTCAATGGCTGTTGATCGTCGATGATCAGGACGGAGCGGCTGGATTTGCCAAATGGACGGTTTTTGGCGGGACCAAGAGAACGACGGACCTGTATCTAGCAGTTGACGAGACGAATCCAGTTGCCGAATCTATTCTCGATTACTTTCTCGATGCCATCCCTCGCGAACTCAGCGGCGCAGGCCCCACGCTTGTCCGGCTAAACATTCTCGCAGGTCAGGTTGCGACACGCCAAACTGCAATTGCGATGGGTTTTAGACCCCCTATTGGCGCAGGCGACAGCCATTTGATACTTCAGCGTCTCGCCGTCGGGAGAATCATTTCGTCTGAAAACTGGCCTGCAATGCGTCAGTCGCTGATTTCTGTCGCCTCGTTATATCTGCCTCAGCAGGTCCCCACGCACGAAGACATGCGGACGGGCGTGGTGCTGAAAAACGGAGATAGGGAGGTCGCACTCTCCCTGTCGGAAATCGAAAGGATTCTATCGCCTGTTCTCCTATTGTTCCCGGGGCGGGACGGTGTTATCGTCCCGATCAGGGAGCATTTCGCCCGCGATCTCATCGGGGCGAGCCCTCAACTGTCAATACTCGCTCCGCCAGAGGCGATCTTGCGACGTGAACGGGTCTACATCAGTGCGCCCAAGACACTGGGTCAGATGAAGACCGGCACACCAATATTGTTCTACGAGTCTCAGAAAGGGACGGGTCGTGGATGCGTGTTCGCGGTCGCCCGCATCACTGAAAGTCGCATCGTCACCAAAGCGGACGCCTTGGGCAAGGTATTGCAACGAGGCGTTCTTGATCGCCACACTCTCGAAAAGCGGAGCGTGGGCCGCAAGGTCACAGAGACGTCATTCGACAACATTTTCATTTTCAAGACTCCGGTGTCGCTTAAGCGATTGAGGGAATTGGAGTGTGTTGATGGCTCGAATCTGGTAAGCGCACGAAGCATCTCTTTCGAGAAATTGGTCGCGGTAGTGAAGGAAGGGCGAGTCAATGGCTAGAACCGAAGACATTCTCATTTCGGTTCACCCGCGCCATGTCGACAGCATGTTGAGCGGGAGAAAGACCGTTGAACTTCGGCGTCGTCCGCTGAAACTATCCGCCGGCTGTCGGGTGTGGATTTATTGCACCCTTCCGCGTGGTTCCGTGGAGGCAATCGGGGTTGTTGCCGAAGTGGTAGCCGCAGCACCTTCGGTGATTTGGCGTGACTACGGCGAACAGTGCGGGATCACTAAGGCTGAATTCGACGCCTACTATGAGGGTGCTGGCACGGCCTACGTCGTTGTATTCTCGTTGGTCACAAAGCTTCCTTCGACATTTGCCCTCGGGGAAATCCGACGTCACCTCGCTAGTTTTCAACCGCCTCAATTCTTCAAGCGCCTATTAGCTGATGGCCCGGAACTCAACTTATTTAACTCTGCACTTCCATTGCCCGTAGCCGCCTAAATAAAGATCCAATTGACTCGATAAAAGTTCAACAGGCCGCGAGCACCACTCGCGGCAAGAACCTCCCCACCTCTCGAACTGACACTTAGGCCCCCGCATCCAAATCCAGCCATACCAATCACGCCACTGCAGAAGCCGTGCGCCGCGATGCCATCTGCAGGGGCCCGCTTGCTCCCCGCCGCCCCGCCCTTTAGAACGGACACCATGTCCCGTTCCTTCACCCTCGACCTGCCTGACGAAGCTGCCACGGCCAGCTTGGGGGCGCGGCTTGCGGCGAGTGCTAAGCCTCGCGACATCCTGCTGCTGCGCGGTGACCTCGGCATGGGCAAGACGGCACTCGCCCGCGGCTTCGTCATGGCGCAGGCGCCGGAGGCGCACGAAGTGCCGAGCCCGACCTTCACGCTGGTGCAGACCTACGCCGGTGCCGCCGGCCCGGTCTGGCATTTCGACCTCTATCGCCTGAAGGACCCGGAAGAGATCTGGGAGCTGGGCTTCGAGGACGCGCTCGTCGACGGCATCCTGCTCGTCGAATGGCCGGACCGGCTGGGCCCGCTCGCCCCGCGCGACCGGCTGGAGCTGACGCTCATGCCCGGCACAACGCCCACGGGCCGGCGCGCCGAGCTCGTCGCCGTCGGCCGGTCCACCTGGCTCGAACGGCTGCAAAACCCATCATGATCGACCGCGACCATCTGCGCCGGGAATTCGCCGCGACCGCCGGCTGGGGCCAGGCCCAGGTCCTGCGCCTGCCGAGCGACGCGTCCACTCGGACCTATTATCGGCTCCGCGACGGCGGCCGGCGCGCGCTCTTGATGGATGCGCCGCCGCCGCGCGAGAAGCCGGTCGAGTTCCTGCACATGGCGCGCCTGCTCCAGGGGCTCGGATATTCGGCGCCGCTGATCCTGGCCGCCGACCCGATCGCCGGTTTCGTGCTGGTCGAGGACCTGGGCGACGACACCTATACGCGGCTGATAGCCGAGGGCGCCGACGAGCACCGGCTCTACGGCCTGGCGGTCGACCTGCTGGCCGACCTGCACGCGCGGTTCGATCCCACGGCGAGCCACGGCGTGCCGCCCTATTCCGACGAGATCCTGCTGACGGAGGCCGGCCAGTTCGTCGACTGGTGCCTGCCCGAGATCGCGGGCGGGCCGACCGAGCCGGCGGTGAAGGAGGAATACCTGTCGCTGTGGCAGGCGGCCTTGCCGCTCGCCCGGGCGGTGCCGGCGAGCCTCACCTTGCGCGACTACCATGTCGACAACCTGATGTGGCTCTCCGACCGGCCGGGGCTCGCCGCCTGCGGGTTGCTCGACTTCCAGGATTCGCTGATCGGGCCGATCGCCTACGACCTGGTCTCGCTGCTCGAGGACGCGCGGCGCGACGTGGCGCCGACGCTCGCCCGCGCCATGCTGGCACGCTACCGGACGCTCCGGCCCCAGGTCGATGCGGCGGCGCTCGAGCGCTCCATGGCATTCCTCGGCGCCCAGCGCAACGCCAAGATCCTCGGCATCTTCTGCCGGCTCGCCCGGCGCGACGGCAAGCCGGTCTATTTGAAGCACCTGCCGCGCACCTGGCGGCTGCTCACGCAGAGCCTGACCCATCCGGAGCTGGCGGCGATCAAGGACTGGATGGACGCCCATGTGCCGCCGGCGGCGCGCGGCGTGCCGGCGGGCTTGAGCGCGCTCTATCCGGAGGCCGTGCGATGATCCGCCCGACGGTCGGCATGGTGCTGGCGGCCGGGCGCGGCGAGCGCTTGCGCCCGCTGACCGATACGGTCCCGAAGCCGCTGGTGCCCGTGCTGGGCCGGCCGCTACTCGACCACGCGATCGACCGGCTCGCCGCGTTCGGCGTCCAGCGCATCGTGGTCAACGTCCATCACCTGGGCGAGCAGATCGCCCTGCACCTGAAGTCCCGCACCGCGCCCGAGATCGTGATCTCGCGCGAGAAGAAGGCGCTCGAGACCGGCGGCGGCGTCGTGCATGCGCTGTCGCTGCTGGGCCCCCAGCCGTTCTTCGCGGTCAATGGCGATTCGCTGTGGTTCGACGGCATGACGCCGGCGCTCGACCGGCTCGCCGCCGCGTTCGACCCGGCGCGGCACGACGTCATGCTGCTGCTCCAGCGCACGACGGGCGCCGTCGGCTACGAGCAGAATCGCGGGGATTTCTTCCTCGACGCCAATGGCCTGCCGCGCCGGGTCGGCGCCGGCGAGATCGCGCCCTACCTCTATGCCGGCGTGCAGATCCTGTCGCCGCAGCTGTTCGGGGACGCGCCGGCGGGCGCCTTCTCGCTCAACCGGATCTACGACCGGGCGCTCGCGGCCGGCCGCCTGGGTGCCATCGTCCATGACGGCGAATGGTACACGGTGACCGACGAAGCGGGCCTGGAGGAGGTCCGCGCCCATCTCGCCCGGCGCCGGACCGAGCGCTAGGCGCCGATGGAGCCCGCCCCGGCCGGCATCGATGGCGCGCGGATTTTCACGATTCCGGCCACGCTGCCGTTCCTCGATGCGCTCGTCGCGGGCTTGGCCGAGCGCTTCGGCCCCTCGCCGCTGGCGCTCGCGGAAGCGACCATCCTGCTGCCGAGCCGCCGCGCCTGCCGAGCGCTCAGCGACGCATTCCTCAAGGCCTCGGGCGGGCGGCCGATGCTGCTGCCCCGGCTCGCGGCGCTCGGCGACATCGACGCGGACGAGATCGAGCTCACCGCCGGCGGCGCGCTCGCCGACACGCTCGACCTGCCGCCGGCGATAGCACCCCTGCGCCGCCGCCTGCTGCTGGCGCGGCTGATCCATCGCTGGGGCGAGCGGCGCGACGGCTCGCCGATCCTGCCGGGCCAGGCCGTGGCCCTTGCCGACGACCTCGCCCGCCTCATCGACCAGGCCTGGACCGAGGAGGTCGGGTTCGACCGGCTCGACCGGCTGGTGCCGGCGGAGCTGGCGCGCCACTGGCAGATCACGGTCGATTTCCTGAAGATCGTGACCGAGCATTGGCCCGCCCTGCTGGCGGACGAGGGCGCGATCGACCCGGCCGACCGGCGCAACCGGCTGATCCGGGCGCAGACGGCCGCCTGGCGCGCGGCGCCCCCCGCGGGCCCGGTCATCGCCGCCGGCTTCGGCAGCGCCATCCCGGCCGCGGCCGAGCTGCTGGGCCTGATCGCGACCCTGCCGCACGGCGCCGTCGTGCTGCCCGGCGTCGAGACCGGCGCCGACGCGGACCTGTGGCTCGCGATCGGCCAGGACCCGACCCATCCGCAATACGGCCTGGCGCGGCTGCTTACCCACCTGGGTGTCGCGCACGACGACCTGCCGTCTTGGCCGGCGCCGGGCATCGAACCCGCCGCCCCGGCGCGGGCCGATCTCCTCAGCGAGATGATGCGGCCGGCCGCGGTCAGCGACCGCTGGCGCGGGCTCGGCGCGCTTTCGTCGGACGCGACGCGCGGCCTCGCCCGGCTCGACTGCCCGGGGCCGCAGGAAGAGGCCGGCACGATCGCGCTCCTGATGCGCCATCGGCTGGAGACGCCCGGCTCGACCGCCATGCTGGTGACGCCGGACCGCGGCCTCGCCCGGCGCGTCGCGGCCGAGCTCAAGCGCTGGGACATCGAGATCGACGATTCCGCCGGCGTGCCGCTCAATCAGACCCCGCCGGGCGTGCTGCTGCGGCTCTTGGCCGACGCCGCGGCCGAGGATCTGGCACCGGTGCCGCTGCTGTCGCTCCTGAAGCACCCGCTCGTCTCGGGCGGCATGGCGCGCGGCAGCTTCCGCGCCGCGGTGCGCCGGCTCGAGCGGCTCTGCCTGCGCGGGCCCCGTCCGGCTCCGGGCCTTACCGGCCTGCGCCGCATTGCTGAAGACACCAATGAGGACTTGGCTCCGCTGGTCGATCGGCTCGAGCGGCTGCTGGGTCCGTTCCTTGCCGAGATCGCAGCGCCGGAGACGACATTGCAGGCGGCGCTCGCGGCCGGGATCGCGACAGCGGAAGCCTTGTGCGCGACGGACGACACGGCCGGCGCCGCGGTGCTGTGGGCCGAGGAGGCCGGTGACAGCCTCGCCAATTTCGTGGCGGAGCTGCACGAGGCGGCGACAGGCTTCCCGCCCGTCGCCGGCGCCGATTATCCGGTGCTGCTCGAAGCGCTGCTCGCCGGCGGCGTCGTGCGCCCGCGCTTCGGCAAGCATCCGCGCCTGCAGATCCTGGGCACGCTCGAAGCGCGGCTGCAGCAGGCCGACCTCGTCATTCTCGGCGGCCTCAACGAAGGCGTCTGGCCGCCCGACGCCGTGGCCGATCCCTGGCTGTCGCGCCCGATGCGCCGCGATTTCGGCCTGGAGCCGGCGGAGGCGCTGATCGGCCTCGCCGCCCACGACTTCACCATGGCGGCGACCGCGGGTGAGGTCGTGCTGACGCGCGCCATCCGGGCCGAGGGGGCACCGACCGTGCCGTCGCGCTGGCTCCTGCGGCTCGACACGGTGCTGCGCGCCGGCGGCGGCGCGCTCGACACGGCGCGCGTGCTGCCGTTCCTCGCCTGGCAGGCCCGGCTCGACACGCCGGACGCGGTCCGGCCCTGCGCCCCGCCGGCGCCGACCCCGCCCAGCCACGCCCGGCCGCGCCGCCTGTCGGTGACCGAGATCGAGACCTGGATGCGCGATCCCTACGCGATCTATGCGCGCCATGTCTTGAAGCTGCGCCCGCTCGACCCGCTCGACGCCGATCCGGGCGTGGCCGAGCGCGGCACCTTCATCCACGAAGCGCTTGACCGCTTCATCCGCGAGCGCACGCCGGCAGCGGAGCCCTTGACCCAGCTCGTCGCCATCGGGCGCGAGGTGTTCGGCGAGGCGCTCGCCCGGCCCGGCGTCTGGGCCTTCTGGTGGCCGCGCTTCCTGCGCATCGCGGACTGGTTCGTCGCGGCCGAGGCCGAGCGGCGGCCCGCGATCCTCGAGAGCTTCACCGAATGCCGCGGGCGGCTCGAGCTCGAAACCGCGGGCGGCCGCTTCCTGGTCGAGGGCAAGGCCGACCGGATCGACTTGCTCCGTGACGGCGGCGCCGCCCTCATCGACTACAAGACCGGCGGCGTGCCCCGGCCCGAGGAGGTGCAGCTGGGATATGCCCCGCAGCTGCCGCTCGAGGCCGCGATGCTGCAGAGTGGCGGCTTCCAGCCGGTCCCGGCGCGCGCCGTCACCGACCTCGCCTTCTGGCGGCTCACCGGCAACGATCCGCCGGCCGAGATCAGCCCCGCCGGCGGCAAGGACGCCAACCCGGCCGAGCTTGCCCGGGCGGCCCGGCTCGGCCTCGAACGGCTGGTCACACGCTACGACGATCCCTCGACACCCTATCGCTCGCTGCCGCGGCCGGAGCGCGCCGGGCGCTACCGCGACTATGACCATCTGGCGCGCGTCGCCGAATGGGGCTCGGTGAGCGGCGAATGAGCCCCGATCACGACAAGATCGACCCAACCAAGGTTCAGCAGCTGGCGTCGGACGGTCGGGCCTCGGTCTGGGTCGCGGCCTCCGCCGGCACCGGCAAGACCAAGGTTTTGACCGACCGGCTCTTGAATCTGCTCTTGGCCGACACGCCGCCCAGCAGGCTGCTGTGCCTGACCTTCACCAAGGCCGCCGCGGCCGAAATGGCGAACCGGCTCAACGAGCGCCTGTCGGGCTGGGCGACCGAGACCGATGCGCGGCTGCGTGCGGACGTCGCGGGCCTGATCGGCGAGGCGGAGCGCAATGTGCCGCCGGAGATGCTCGACCGCGCGCGCCGGCTGTTCGCGCGCGTGCTCGACACGCCGGGCGGCATGCGCATCCTCACCATCCATGCGTTCTGCCAGTCCGTGCTGCGCCGTTTCCCGCTCGAAGCCGGCCTGCCGCCGCAGTTCGAGGTCATGGACGACCGCAGTGCCACCGAGCTGTTGGAGGAAGCGCGCCTCGGCGTGCTGACGGCGGCGCGCGCGGCGGCGGACGACCTGGGCGCCGCGCTCGACGAGGTCACGCGCCATGCGGGCGAGCTCGCCTTCGCCGAGCTGATGCAAGCGCTGACGACAGAGCGCGGCCGGCTCGCCCAGCTGATCGCCGAGGCCGGCGGGCTGGCGCCCTATCTCGAGCATCTGCACCGGCGCCTGGGGGTCGCCCCCGGCGAGACGGAGGAGAGCGCCGTCGCCGCGGCTTGCCGCGAGGCAGCCTTCGACGGCGCCGGCCTGCGGCACGCGACGGAAGCGCTCAACGGCGGCAGCAAGACCGACGCCGCGCGCGGTGCTTGCCTCGCCGCCTGGCTCGGCGATCCCGAGGGCCGCCCGGCACGCTTCGCCGACTATGCCGCGGCCTTCCTCACGGCCGAGGGCGAGCCGCGCAAGACGCTTGCCACCAAGGCCGTGCTGACGGCGGATCCTCGTATCGGCAACGTGCTGGCGGCCGAGCAGGCGCGCATCAAGCGGGTCCGCGACCGGTTGGCGGCTGTCGTCGTGGCCCGGGCGAGCGCCGGGCTCGCCCGCCTCGCCGCCGGCTTCCTCGACGCCTATGAAGCGGAAAAGCGCCGGCGCGGGCTGCTCGACTACGACGACCTGATCCTGGCAACGCGCGACTTGCTCGACCGGCCCGGCATCGCGCCCTGGGTGCTGTTCAAGCTCGACGGCGGCATCGACCATATCCTGATCGACGAGGCACAGGATACGAACCCGGACCAGTGGCGCGTAGTCGAGGCGCTCGCCGCCGAGTTCTTCGCCGGCGAAGGTGCCGCCCCGCCGGTGCGCACGATCTTCGCGGTCGGCGACGCCAAGCAGTCGATCTTCAGTTTCCAGCGCGCCGACCCGCAGGAATTCCTGCGCATGCAGCGGCATTTCGCCCGGCGGGTGACCGAGGCCGACCGGCTGTGGCGCGAGGTGCCGCTGCAGGTCTCGTTCCGCTCGACCGCGGCGGTGCTGGAGACGGTCGACGCGGTGTTCGCCCTCGATGAGGCGCGCGCGGGGGTGGCGCTCGACGGCGCCCTCATCCAGCATACGCCATTCCGCGCCGGCCATGCCGGCCGCGTCGAGCTGTGGCCGGCCTTGAAGCCTGACGACGACGAGGAAGAAGAGCCCTGGGCCGAGCCGGTCGAGCAGCGCGCGATCGAGGCGCCGCGCGGCCGGCTCGCCCGCCGCATCGCCGCCACCATCGCCCATTGGATCCGCACGGGCGAGCCGCTGCCGGCGCGCGGCCGGCCGGTCCGCGCCGGCGACGTGCTGATCCTGGTCCGGCGCCGCGGTGGCTTCGTGACCGAGCTGGTGCGCGAGCTGAAGCAGGCAGGCGTGCCGGTTGCCGGTGCCGACCGCATGGTGCTGACCGCCCAGCTTGCCGTCATGGATCTGGTGGCGCTCGGCCGCGTGCTGCTGCTGCCCGACGACGACCTGACGCTGGCCTCAGTGCTGAAGAGCCCGCTCCTCGGGCTCGACGAGGACGCGCTCTATCGCCTGGCCCACGGCCGCGACGGCAGCCTGTGGCAGGCGCTGGCGACGGCGGACGAGCCCGCCATGGTCGTGGCGCGCGACACGCTCGGCCGGCTCCTGGCGCGCGCCGATTTCGTGCCGCCCCATCGGCTTTACGCGGAGTTCCTGGGCGCCGGCGGCGCCCGCCGGCGGCTGATCGGCCGGCTTGGCCCCGAGGCGGCTGACGCGATCGACGAGTTCCTGGCCCAGACCCTCGCCTACGAGCGCGCCCATGTCCCTTCGCTCGAAGGCTTCCTCTCCTGGCTCGAGCGCGGCGAAGCGGACATCAAGCGCGACCTCGACCAGGGCGGCCGCGACGAGGTCCGCATCATGACGGTCCACGGCTCGAAGGGGCTGCAGGCGCCGATCGTGTTCCTGCCCGACACGGTGCAGGCGCCGGTGCAGCTGCCGCCGCTGCTGTGGCCGGCCGGCGCCGGCCTGATGCTGTGGCGCCCGGCCAAGGGTGCCGGCGAGCTGATGAGCGAGGCCGCGCGCAGTGCCGCGCGGGCCCGGCGCGACGAGGAATATCGCCGCCTGCTCTATGTGGCGCTGACGCGTGCCGAGGACCGGCTCTATGTCGCCGGCTGGCGCGGCAAGCGCGACCAGGCCGGCTCCTGGTACGACCTGATCGACGCCGGGCTCGCCCACATCGGCCGGGTGGAAGCGGTCGCCGGCCCGCCCGGCCACGAGCCGTTTCCGAAATGCTGGGTCCATGACACGCCGCAAAGCGCGCCGGCCAGAGCCGACACTCGCCCGACCGAGGCGGCCCTGAGCGACGAGGCGCTGCCCGACTTCGCGCTCCGGCCCCGGCCCGACGAGCCGTCGCCGCCCCGACCGCTCGTGGCCTCCCGGCCGAGCGAGGCGGAGCCGGCGGCGACCTCGCCGCTCGGCCCCGGCAACGATTCAAGGGGCAACGATACCAGGCGCTTCCAGCGCGGCCTCTTGATCCATCGCCTGATGCAGTCCCTGCCGGATCTCACGGAGGCGGCGCGCGAGCCGGCGGCACGGCGCTTCCTCGCCCAGCCGGCCCACGGGCTCGACCCGGCCGAGCAGAACGCCATCGCGCGCGAGACGCTGGCGGTGCTGCGCCATCCGGAATTCGGGCCGCTGTTCGGTCCGGGCTCGCGCGCCGAGGTGCCGGTCGTCGGCCTCGTCGACGGGCGCGCGCTCAACGGCCGGATCGACCGGTTGGTCGTGACCGCCGAGGCGGTCATGATCGTCGACTACAAGACCAATCGGCCCCCGCCGGTCGAGGCCGCCGCCGTGGCGCCGGCCTATGTCGAGCAACTGGCGGCCTATCGCGCGGCCCTGGCTCTGATCTACCCCGGCCAGCGCATCCGCACGCTGCTGCTATGGACCGACGGGCCGCGGCTCATGGAGATCGCGCCTGGGGACGGTGCTCAGGGGATCTCGTAGACGGTGACGTGATGGCCGACTCCGCGCAGCAAATGGTCCTGCGCCTTCGGCCTGATGCCGTTCGCCGCCAGCAGCCGCGCCGCCTCGGCATTATCCACGACCTGCTCGCTCGCGAAGATCGAGCGCGAGACGGCCAGGCCCTGGACGCGCGAGGCGATATTGACGGTCTGGCCGAAATAATCCTGCCGCTCGTTCAGCATCACGGCGAGGCACGGGCCTTCGTGGATGCCGATCTTGACCAGCAGGTCCGCGTCGAGGTCGCGCAGTGCCTCGCGCATGCTGAGCGCCGCCGCGATCGCCCGGTCCGGCGTCGGGAAGGTCGCCATGACCGCGTCGCCGATCGTCTTGACCACGGCGCCCGCCTCAGCCGCGACGATCCGGTGCAGCACCTCGAAATGCGCCCGCACCAGGTCGAAGGCGACCAGGTCGCCGACACGCTCGTAGAGCTCGGTCGAGCCCTTGAGGTCGGTAAAGAGGAACGTGAGGCTGGTGATCTTGAGCCGCTGGTTGATGTTGAGCGTCTCGGTCCGATAGAGGTCGCGGAAGGTCTGGTTGGTGAGCAGCCGCTTCGCCGTGAGGAAGGGCTTGCGTCGGCCAAGCAGCTCGTGGAGCGCGTCGCCGGCGGCCCAGACGCCGGGCAGCGTGCGCGTGTCGCTCTGGTTCTCGATCGCGATGCGCAGCGGGCCGGGCGCCATCTGCAAGGTCCCGGTCGAGGCGTGGCCGCGGTCCAACACGATCGACAGCGTGTGCCGCTCGCGCGTCGGCTCGCCCTCGACCTGGATGAACTGCGCCGCGTGGGTCACCGGGTCGAACAGGATGAAGAAGCCGGCCGGCAGCTGCAGCGACAGGATGGCCTTGTCGCCGCTCGGCAGTTCGACCGATTCGAGCACGATTTCCTCGAGTATCGCGTCGAGCGTCGCGTCGTCCGGCACGTCGACGCCGGAGCTCCAGAACACCTGTCGGAAATATTCCGCAAAGGGCAGCGTGTGCGGCTCGTGCGCCGTGATGTGGCGGATGCGCGGGCTGACCGTGAACGTCACCTCGACCATCTCGTCGAGCGTCGGCTCATAGCCGGCGGCGCAGAGCGCGCATTCATATTCCTCGCGATCGACCGTCTTCAGCGTGGACCCGGCGTCGAGCACGCCGCCACAGCCGGGACAGAGCACGTTCCACCAGAGCTCGAAGATGCCGAGCCGGGCCGCATGCAGGAAGGCCGCGATCACGGCCTCTTCGTCCAGGGACCGCCTGGCCGCGAAATCGAGCGCATTCACCCGGCAGAGGTCGCGGTCCGGCGCGTTCGCGACCTGCCCCTCGATCGCCTCCGCCACCGCCGGATCGGCGACCTGCCTGAGGCTGGCGAAGAGGGCCTCGGCTTCGCTGGACAACTGCATGGCAGAATCTCGACAGCACGACTAACCGAGTCCGAAGATTAGCACCGCCCCCGGTTCGGCAACAGGCATTCGGGCGGTAGGGCGGCTCACAATCCCGTCAGGTCCTGACGGCACGGGTCGACAAGGGGTGGTAGCCGCACGGCACCCATGAAACAATCTATCGCTCGTCGCCTTGACCTTGGATTCCCGCAACCCCTAATCTTGTCCAGTCTGGCGGGTTGTGGCCCGCCCCACGCGTTTTCGGGGCGCCGTTTGGGCACCCGCAGGAGATTTGATCCCATGTCCGCGCTTACGACGAAGGTTTCCGATTCGAGCTTCGAGGCCGATGTGCTGACCGCCCCGGGTCCGGTCCTGGTGGACTTCTGGGCGGAGTGGTGCGGCCCCTGCAAGATGATCGCCCCGGCGCTGGACGAGATCGCCGAGCAGTTCGCCGGCAAGATCACGATCGCCAAGGTCAATATCGACGAGAACCCGAGCACCCCGGCCAAGTACGGCGTGCGTGGCATCCCGACCCTGATCATCTTCAAGAACGGCCAGGTCGCGGCCCAGAAGATCGGCGCGCTGCCGAAGAGCAAGCTTGTCGAGTGGGTCTCCCAGTCGATCTGAACGCTGGCGATCTGAACGCGCTGGCGATCTGAACGCGCTGGCGATTTGAGCGCGATGTTACGGAAGGTCAGGCTGGCCGGCGCGCCAGCCTGACTGTCTCGCGCCCATAGAGGGCGAGCGCCGTCCAGATGACGGCGAAGCAGGCGAGCTTCGTTCGCCCGAACGGCTCGCCATAGACGAACGCGCCGAGCAGGAACGCCATGCTTGGCGTCAGGAACTGCATGAGGCCCAGCGTCGAAAGCTTGAGCCGGCGCGCTGCCGCCGCATAGGCGATGAGCGGCACGGCCGTGACCACGCCCGACAAGGCCAGGAGCGTCGAGGTGCCCGGCAGCGCCGCGCCGAAATGGATGGTCCCGGCGGCCGCCTGCCAGGCGAGGTAGATCGCCGCGAACGGCACCAAGAGGAAACATTCGAGCGTGTTGCCAGGCAGTGCTTCGACCCGGACCGTCTTCCGCACCAGCCCGTAGAAGCCGAAGCTGATCGCGAGCACCAATGCCCGCCAGATCTCGCCTTCGGTGCCGAACGCCAGCGCCGCCACGGCACCCAACGCCATGAGGCAGGCGACGAGCTGCAGGCGCGTCAGCCGCTCGCCCAGCACCAGCCGGCCGAGCGCCACATTGGTGAGCGGCGCCAGGAAATAGCCGAGGCTCGCCTCGAGCACGTGGCCCGACGTGATGGTCGCGACATAGGTCAGCCAGTTGACGCCGATCAGCAAGGCCGAGAGCCCGATCAGGCCCACGACGCGCCCATCGCGGAGCGCCCGGCGAAAGGCCGCGACGCCACCACCCAGGGGCAGCAGCACAGCCATGAAGACCGCCGACCAGACGATGCGGTGGCTCAGCACCTCAACCGCCGGGACAGCGGCCAGGAGCTTGAAATAGCTGGGGAACAGCCCCCAGGTGAGGAACACGCCCAGCGCCAGCAGCAATCCGACGCGCTGGCTGCGCGCCTGGTCGATCGTACTCACGCTTGCGTCGTGCCGTGCATTACTGCGCCAAGCGGCGCAGGCCCAGGCCGGCGACGACGAGCCATGCCAGGATGAAGGCGGTGCCGCCGATCGGCACGATCGAGCCGAAGGCGCCCAAGCCCACCGTGGCCGAGACGAGCAAGCCACCGCCGAACAGCACCATGCCGACCAGGAACAGCCAGAAGGCGATGTCGACGAGCCAGCCGCCGGTGCCGGCCCGGCCGACCTGTGCGAGGCCGACGAGAGCAACCGCATGGATCATGAGGTAGCGCGAGGCGAGATCGACCAGCTGCCGCGCATGATCGTCGGCAACCACGTGGGTTCCGACGGCGCCGGCCGCAACCCCGACAGCCCCACCGAGCCCCGCTGCCAAAAGGAATTTACCGGCCACCGTCACCTCTTCCGGATGCTTCTGATACGACCCCTGATAGCACGCCCCAAGAGACCCTGCGCGGCCCCGTGCCCCGACCGGGGAGCGCGGCAGACCTGCTCAGAACGGCCTGTCGCTTTCGAGTCGCCTTCGCCATATTGTGCACCGCAGTGGTAGGAGGCGGCCGCGAGATGCGCCGCCCCATGGGATTGATCCGATCCTCGGATCTTCGAACTCGTTCCCTTGAGCACCACTCGTTTTCGCCCACCCCCATGGGACGGCGAAGAGATTGTTGGTGCTCCGGAACCCCATCGAATGGTTGCGGCGTACCCCGGCGTTTTTCCGGGCGGACGGGTCCGACGGAAAGACGAGATCCCTTTTCGCGCCCCGTTCGAGGAATTGTCCTTGCTGTTTTCCGATTTCGCCCTGCCGCCCCAAGTCCTGAAGGCCCTCGAGCAGGAGGGCTATAACGAACCCACCCCCATCCAGGCCCAGGCCCTGCCGATCGTGCTCGAAGGCCGCGACCTGATTGGCAGCGCCCAGACCGGCACCGGCAAGACCGCCGCCTTCGTGCTGCCGGCCTTGGCCCGCCTCGCCGAGTTCAAGCAGCCCCGGCCGCGTGGCCCCCGGGTCCTGGTGCTGGCGCCGACGCGCGAGCTCGCGACCCAGATCCTCGACGCCACGCGCAAGCTCGGCAAGTTCATGCGGCTCAACACGGTGTCGATCCTGGGCGGCATGCCCTATCGCCTGCAGCTGCAGCTCCTGTCACGGCCGGTCGACCTCATGGTCGCGACGCCGGGCCGGCTCATCGACCATCTGGAGCGCGGCCGCGTGAGCCTCGCCGACCTCGAGATGCTCGTGCTCGATGAAGCCGACCGCATGCTCGACATGGGCTTCGTCGACGCGGTCGAGACGATCGTGGCGGCGAGCCCCGCGACGCGCCAGACGCTGCTGTTCACCGCGACGTTCGACAAGCGCATGGTGCAGCTGACCCAGAAGATGCTGAAGGACCCGGCGCGCGTCGCGATCGAGGCGGAGACGCTGACGGTCGACCGCATCGAGCAGCGCCTGCATGTGGCCGACGACTTGGGCCACAAGCGCCGCCTGCTCGCGCACCTCGCCGCGAGCCCAGAGGTCGAGAAGGCGATCATCTTCGCCGCAACCAAGCGCGACGCCGATGCGCTGGCCGAGGAGTTGAACGCCCAGGGCCACCAGGCGAGCGCGCTCCACGGCGACATGACCCAGTCGGCGCGCAACTACACGGTCCAGAAGCTGAAGCAGGGCCGCATCCGCCTGCTGGTCGCGACCGACGTCGCCGCGCGCGGCATCGACGTCAAGGACCTGACCCACGTCATCAACTTCGACCTGCCGCGCCAGGCCGAGGACTATGTGCACCGCATCGGCCGCACCGGCCGCGCCGGGGCCTCGGGCATCGCGATCTCGTTCGCCTCGCCCGCCGACCGCCAGCTGGTCGACCGGATCGAGCGCTACACCGGCGCCGCCCTGGCGCCGCACGTGATCCCGGGCCTGGAGCCGACCGTGAGCTTCAGCAAGCGGTCCGGTCCGCGCAAGCAGGGCAGCTATCAGAATGGCCCGCGCCGCTTCGGCGGTCCCGGCGGCAGTCATGCAGGCCGCAACGAGGGCAGCGGCGGCTATCGCGGCCGCAGCGGTGGCCAGGGCCACTACCAAGGTCACGGCCAGCGCTCTCATGGTCAGGGCAACCACCAGGGCCAGGGCCATGCCCCGGCCGCGAACCAACCCGGCGGCGACCGCCCGCTGAAGCGCGCGAGCTAAACGGCTCCAGCCAAACCCGGACGGCCCGCCCGCCCCTTTCCGGAGGGGTTGGCGGGCCTTCGCCTTTGGCGCTAAAACCCGTCATCCGACGATCATCTCAGGACATCGCCATGCCGAGCTTCGATATCGTTTCGAAGACCGACCTCGCCGAGGTCGACAATGCGCTGGGCAACATCCAGCGTGAAATCGAGACCCGGTTCGATTTCAAGGGCAGCAAGTGCAGCCTCACCCGCAAGGACGAGACGCTGACGCTTTTGGCCGACGACCAGCTCAAGATGAAGCAGATGCACGAGCTCCTGAAGACGCACCTGACGCGCCGCAAGCTCGACGCCGGCTGCCTCGAGTTCAAGGATCCGGAGAAGGCGTCGGGCGACTCGGTCAGGCAGACCATCATCGTGAAGCAAGGCATCGACAAGGACCTGGCCAAGAAGCTGGTCAAGGATCTCAAGGATTCGAAGCTCAAGGTCCAGGTCGCGATCCAGGGTGACGAGTTGCGCGTCACCGGCAAGCAGCGCGACGACCTGCAGGCGGCGATCGCCTTCATCAAGGGCCTCAAGATCGAGCTGCCGCTGCAGTACATCAATTTCCGGGACTGAGAACGCGTGACGCGGACTGCCGCATGGCAGGTCCGCGTCGGCCCGAAAAACGAGACGCTTGATCCGGACCCAAGGCTCCTGTATCTCTCGCCTCCTCTTCGGGTCCCCTTCGTCTAGAGGCCCAGGACACCGCCCTCTCACGGCGGGAACAGGGGTTCGACTCCCCTAGGGGACGCCATTGAAATCAATGACTTAAAGCCGCCTTTGGGCGGCTTTTTCATTTTGTACGGAAATTATACGGAAAATCTGCCCCGTACGGACCTGGACGTGGGCGGATTCTCGCCAACTAAATTGGCACCCCGATTTCGACTTATTCGCTCTCGCGCCTCTTAGCTTACGACGGAGGCACGCCGCTCACCGTAATCGCTCAGCAATTGGGCCATGCCGAGACGCGCTTGTCGGAGAAGCACTATGCTCACCTGGCGCCGGCCTATGTCGGCGACACGGTGCGCGCCGCGTTCGGCGACCTCAAGCTCGCACCGCCGTCGAATGTGGTGCCGATCGACGCCGCGATGCCAGCCCAGCCGCTAGCCGGCGGCGACGACGACGCAACTCGATCGCTTGACCAGACAGAACTTGGCGTCGTCGGACAATGAGCAACTGCTCCTCGCCGCAAGCTTCCGACCTCCCATGAGAGATCAATAGAGCGACTTTGCGCGGTACGAGTTCTTTGGGGGAACCCACCTGGTCATAGCGCCATGCGGGAGGCGGCGGCACTTCAGGTGAATGTCATCGACAACTGGCTCGTCAGGCTCGGTGGGTCGTCGTCGAATGCGGCGCCCTCGCGCCAATGCACCTGCTCATACATCTGCAATGCCGCCAGCCTTTGTCCGGCTGCCGATTGGAGGGCGAGCGCCAGCGCCGCGCCCGCAGCCGCGTGGAAGTTGCGCCACATGACCTTAAAATGCTGGGATGCCTCCTCTGGAGTGCCGGGCGTCCAAGACACGATCGCCGCCGCCGCGGCTAGGAACGCCTCCGCTAGCCCCTTCTGCTCCCACAGGCTGTCGGCCTTGTTCCAGAAATCCGGCAGCACCGTCGCCACCGCCTCGGCCCCCACGACACCCAGCACGAAACACTCGTCCACCTTGGCGCCGTGGAGCCAGTCCTCGATCGTCCGGTTGCCGATGATCAATTGCCGCGGCAGGTTGTGCGCACCTTGGGTTTGAGCCGCCCGCGTGCCGTGCCCTTCATCGAACTGGTTGCGCGCGCCGCGCAACGCAACCACACCACGCGGCAGAATATCCTGGCGCCGCATGATGTAGAGGGCGATGAATATCTTCCGGAAGTCCTTGTAGCGCAGCACCGCGTGACCGCGCGGCGTGCCGACCTCCAAGCCGCCCGGAAACGTGACGCGATGCACATCCTTCGCATAGCGCCAGGGATCGACCCGTGCCATCGGCGTGCCTCCGTTCCAAAAGGTACCATACCGGATTGGCATCCGGGCAGCACGACATATTCTGGTAGTGCCTCGGTTTGCCGGCTTCGTCGGGGCCGGCCAATTTCAAATTTGTTCCTCGGCGGCAAGAACCTCAGACGAACCGTCCGCGCGGATCACTGGCTGTCCGTGACGAGCGCACCCATCTCGACGCGGCCGAGTTCGACACGGCGGCCCACGCGTCATGAAAGGCAACATTCCCGGCCGGAACATAGCGGGGAAATGGGAGCAGACTGGCAAGGTCCTGGCCGCCGGCCTGTTTCTCACCTGGCCGATCGTACTGTTGGCGCCGGAGACCGCGAGCGCAGTCGCAGTCGGAACGAGGGTCGTTGGCACTGCAGCGGCCGTGCTTACGATCGGCGAAGCGGTCGCCACCCTGGGCGGCATCGCGGCGTTGCAGCGCGTGGCACCGGAACTTCAGATACATCGGGTCGAGGGCGAGCCCGACCCGGCGCACGTCTCGACCAGCTACGTCGAGCGGCAGAACCTCACGATGCGGATGTCGATGCGCCGGTTTACCCGCCTGACGAACGCCTTCTCGAAGAAGCTCGACAACCACATTCACGCGCTGGCGCTCTACTTCGCATTCTACAACTTCTGCCGGGTCCATAAGTCGCTGCGGGTCTCGCCCGCGATGGCGGCAGGCGTCAGCGATCGGCTGTGGTCGATGGAAGATATCGTGGCGCTTGATCGATGCGCGGGCCGAGCCTGCCAAGCGGCCGGTGACGTACCGGAAGCGGGCCGCGGACTCGCTTTAAGCGCTACGCTGAGATAATGTTCTTCTCCAGGTGGAATTTTCAACCAAACGGAGAAGGCGATGGCGAGCACTGGATTGACCGGCCCATACGCTCACACCTCGGCAGAGGTGGATAATCAAGTTACTAGAACGTCTGCTGGCGCATACGCCCTTGGCCGCACGGACTCGTCTGGAACATTCCTTGTATCTTATGTGGGTCGATCCGATGACGATCTAAATAATCGCCTAAAGACGCACGCATCAAACGCGACCTATAAGCAATTCAAGTATGGCTACATGGGGTCTTCAAAGGCTGCATTTGAAAAAGAATGCACGCTATACCATGATTTTGGAGAGTCCAGCCTAGATAACAAAATCCATCCAGCCAGACCGGCCAATAGCACTTGGTCGTGCCCAAAGTGCACTACTTTTGATCAAGTAATTTGACGACATCCATGAGGGCGACAAGATAGCCGTAGTGCCAATACGCGCGCTCGCGTGAATTCTCATCCAAGTGCGCTTGATCCGCAAAGCAGTACGGCGAATTTTCGTTTAGCCACTCCGTAAGATCGCCAATACGCTGGTCTATGGCATCCCGAGGTATGGGTGCCTCGCGGCGCCCAGTATCTTTGTTGGAGTGGGTCATGAAAGCCCAATCCGCGACAGCGGGTCCAGTTCCGACCGAATTTCAAACTGAGACACTACCTGTCTCTACATTCCCTTGACATCTGGCTGTGGCGCCGCCACGTTCGGTACGCCAATTGTCCCCAGATACTGGGACTTCGGCGTACGCACAGGTTAGATACTATGGCTATGCGGGAGCCGAACAGGCTCCCTGGGATATTGCTCAGAACCCGGAACCCTTGGTGCGTGGGGCAACGGCATGTTGATCAAAGATGGCGTCGTGGATGCCTTCGGATCGATGTGCGTTGCCCAAGATCTATCTCGGCAATAATCATCGATCAATCATCGCGGCGGCCATCTCCTAAGCGGAGAGGACGATGTCGCACCGTAATCATGCTGTGGCCCTTGGAAGAGCGGTGCTTTGCGTCGCGGCACTGGCCGAGCTTTTCCACTTACTCGGCGCGGTCTACTCGCGCTTCGCGAGATGCCGGACCCTCGCCGATGTGCTGGACTGCCTGAGCCAATTAGATGAGGTCACCGCAATCGGCCTGATCGTCTGCATCTTGATAGCGCTGGTGGTGCTGGTCACGACCATCGAAGAAGTGCGCGGATCAGACTGATCAAGCAAGTGCCTGATCGCGTTTGGCCCGCGACATCAGCAAAGCGCCGCAAAGTGGTCGCTATACTCGCGACGCGCGCTTTTCTCCATTGTGGAGCGACTTGGGTGCGTCATATGGCGGCCTTCACGAGTTTCAGCATAGTGCGCTCCTGCGGGCATTGCCCGACGCACGAGTATATTGGGTATTGAGGATCTGGAGAGCGCGGGCTTCCCCATTGCCGTGTTTGCCCGTGCTCCGTTGCTATCACCTGGCAAGCTGCGCAAGCTTGGCGGGATCAACGTCTCCGAGGGGGATGGCTCATGGACGAACGGCGGCCGATTGACCTGCTCCGGAATTCGGGAGGACAGATGACCATTGGTCCCGACGATGATCCGAGTCCCATAAAGACAATGTGCGTGATCAACAACTCGTTGCACATCATCAAGGGCAAAGGCATCTATTGCGCTCGTCTTGCCGATGAAATCGATCCTGACCGAACGAATCCGGCCATTCCTAACACCTCGCAACGCGTTCTTGCATATGGCACTGATTGCGACCTGGTGCGGCAGACGCTGCTGACGGCAAAACGCCTTTTCGACTCCCACTCGAAGGCGCTCGGGCCGTCATTCCCCTATGAGCGCGCGATTAATCTCAGCTTCGAAGCGCTCAAGGATCTCATCGTGATGCACGAGATGCAGGCGCGTCTCGCCGCGGAGATTTCCGCAGCCGAAGCTTCGCTCAAGGATCGGGCAATACAGAACCGCTCATTTGCCCTCCCAACCATCATCGGCATCCACGAGTCGGTCGAGATGTTCCTTCAGAAGTCGGCTCATGCTGTCGGCGACCTGTTCAGCATCGCCCAACTATTCCACCCGGACGGCTTGCCCAAGGGCTGGTTCGATGCATTATTCCAGATCGTCCAGGCGCAGTATGGCTCTGATGCTGAATTTACGAAATTCCTGGTCGAGGCGCTCCCGGTACTGAAGCTCATTCGTAATGCGCGCAATTGCGTCGAGCATCCGAAGCCCGGCTACCGCGTCGAGGTTCAAGACGTTACGCTATTGCCAAGCGGCGAACTGCGCGCGCCGGCTCTAGAGATTATCCATCCCGAGACGCCCCAGCCCCTTATGGAAGTCTCCGCGTTCATGGCGCAGGCGGTCGAGCAAGTTGCCGGCATCTTTGAACTCGTGCTCGCATTTCTTTGCGGTCATGCGGTCCAACCTGTGGCCGGCCTTCCTCTCGCAGTCGTGCGGTACACCCCGCAACAGGAAGCAGCCTTTGACGTCAGGTTTGGATATGCCACGAGGATGGGCGACCAGATCGTTCCGTTCGGGTGATAGACACCAGGTCGCGGCGACAGTCTCCCTCAGTGAAGATGCTTCAACAATTCCAGCATCGTCGTAACAATCAGCGCCTTGTCCCAAAGACCGAGATGAACTCCAATGAAATCGACCGTGACTAGGGCCGCCGGGATCGCCAAGGTCTCGGCATACTTCTTCGCGAAGGCGTCGACATGCCGGCAAAGGGCGGAGGCGATGTTGTCGAAAACCGGCTTGGTTGCCTCCCATGCAAGGCTGGCGGCGTCGTAATCCGAGGACAGCACCGCAAGTCGTGCATCCGCGCTGGCTTTGAGAATGACGCGCTGATCATCTTGGGTTAGCGCGAGGTCGCCTTCGGGCGGCTGGTTGTGACCAATGCCCCCATGCTGCGGTACGAGTTTGCGCACGGCCTCCGCTAGGTCATCCAGGGCGGCGATAATTGTCTCAGACCGCTGCGCGGGCGTCTGGGTTTCCAGATCGACTGGTGGCTCCGACGGCAGGACCTCCCACACGCCCTCAAATAGCCCAGCCACTTCTGTCAAAAGTGGCTCCTCAACGATACGGGCAAATTCGGCCTTCAATAAGTCCGCTGCCGCACCTCCGTCGAAGAAGCGGCCTTGATCCAGGCCGGCTATCTCCACGCCGCCAAGGGGCACCGTATTGGACGCTGAGCTGCCGAAGGGCATCGTATTGGACGCTGGCGTACCGAAGGCGCCGGCCCGCTGTGCTTGGGTGGCCTCGGCGAAGCCGAAATACGGGCCTTGTGCTGGAATATGATTCGCCTGGAACCAAACGATCATGGTTTCCCGCCGAATCGCGTGTGTGGCCTGACTTAGAGCGCTTGAGGGAAGCCCCTGGGGAAATCTCGGCGTCCGATAGCACCACTCTGCCATTGGTGCACCCACAGCGGCACCAACCGCCATACCGCGCCAGACTTTCCCGCGGGATGGCCGCATGTGGCCGCTAGGCTCGGGCATATAAGGATCTCCAACTGCTCCGCCGTGGAATCGTAGCCGAACCGTAAGGCATCATGAGCAATGCGGGAATTGAGCAATGTGCTGTCCTGGTGACAATCCAGGCCGGATGCTGGGCAGGCGCCACCTGCCCAGCGGTGCCGTCAGGCTCTCGACTGCCACCATTCGCGTACAAAGTCGCGCCTCCACGCGACGACAGCCGATCGCAAGAAGGCGAATCTCTTCTCGCAAGGGGTTTGATCGTATTGTGCGCTTAATACCGCGAAAAACCGGCCGTGGAGCCGGTGCATCAGATTTGCGCGAAGCTGGAGTGCGGTGTCGGTCATGTTGGGGCTCCTTTCTGCCCTGTTGCAACCGACCTCGATATCCCATCACGACTTGTCGTCGTCGAACTGGACCGAGTCTCGACCTACAGACTCGGACGATCGATCTCAGCGTTTGACATTCTGTGCACGCCTGGCGGCAGCCTTCGCCCTTGCCAACTCGTAGTGGTCCACGCCCTCCGAGACGATGCCCAAGTCGGCATCGGCTACCATCTCGATTGCCCGGCGGTCCCAAGTCAGCTTTCCGCCGCGCTCGCCGCGTGGGATTCCAGCCGGCCACCCACCTTCGCTCACCTCGCGCTCGAAAGTGTTGATCGAGACGCCTACGAACGCAGCCGCCATTTCGCGCGTGAGGAAACGCGGCCAGTTGGGCAGGCGATCGAGAGGTAAAGAGGCTCTAGCTAGTCATCGGATGCCTTCGCTCGAGAGATTACGAGGCGCCGCCGGCCAAAAGGCCGAGCGTGGCGATTTTGGGTCCCTTCCCGGCGCGGCCTGACAAGAGCGCGTCAGCCAGGATTACGCAGCCTTGCTCTGATCCGCTGTACCCGTTGATCGAGTGAGAGTTCTGCCTGACTCTTCGTCAAAAGAGGCGACCTGGAGGAGCGGCGCGTCCTTAGCGGTAACGAGGCGGGGCGGCTTCCTTGATCTTGGCATGGGCGCGTCACGGTGATGCGTTGGATGTATGCGTCGAGTTCCGCCTCAGGAATGCGAATCTTTCCGGCTATCCTCGCGTAAGGCAGCCGGCCAGCGTAGCGCTCAGCCTGAATGGCTCGCTTATCAACGCCCAAAATCTCGGCGGCTTCAGCTTCCGTGAGCATGCGCATCGCCAATCTCCTTCGGCGGAATGGCCACCCGCGCTCCGCGACGCGGATGGCCACGGGAAGCGGTGTTAGACGCCCGCCACGCCTGCGAGCACACCCGAAATCGAGCGGATCGCGTTGAGGCGGATCAACCCATACAGATCGCCTTCGGTCTCATGATCTGCGATCAACTCGAGCGCCTCGGCCTGAACAAGGGCGCCCCAGGCCGTTCGCGCAACCAAGGAACAAATCTCGGTCGCCTGATTGATAGCAAGGTCGATCCAGTAGTCCGCACCGTCGCGATGCAGCTTTGCTTCTTCGCTAGCAGCTCCCGTCGCGCATTCATCATTGACGGTGTACATGCACATCGATCGCTCGAATAAAGCAGCGAGTTCGACCAAGCGGGCGTCTTCCGTGATATTCTGAAAATTAGCCATTACCGTGATCCCCAAAGATAGACGGTGGTGGTTAGAACGGCTCGGGTGTTGGTAGCACCTGGGCCGTTCGCTTAGAGTCTCACAGCAATAGATCGCCCGTCTACTGTTTAAATTTCCAATGATGTTTGACAATATTGGGGAGATGCCGTTGTAAAACAGCAAAATCCCATTAGAGCAAAACTATAATCTATAGATTTATAGATATAAAGTTGACAATTACTTGCGCGCCTTTTCAGCGCCAGCGATGGTAGCGCGAAAAATATGCAAGCGTGCCGCGCCATAGGCGCCCTCTCTGGCACGCAAGGCCGCCCATTCCACCAACCAGGTCCACAGGCAAATCAGGAGTAAATAGAATCCAACAATGTCAAGGAAGCGATTTACAATCCGTCCACCCAATTGCGGCACATGCTGCGTCCTTCCCTACTCCGCTTTCTTTTAGATGAGCTAACGCCCACCTGTAACCAGAGTCTATTTGATTCTTCTGATCAACGCCAAGCGTGCCATAAGTCTTTTGATCAATTGGGCCAAATTCTCGCGCCAGGATATATTTTCCTCCAATATACACTCCGGCATCAATGAGCTTTTCGTCGCCCGAAGAATACTGAATCGGAGTCACGGCAGAAACTACGCAGTCTGCATAAGCATGTAGGTGATCCGCTTTATAGGGGCCGCCGGAATTTGCTAATTTCAGGCAATCTCTTGCCTTCGATGCGCCAAGCTGAATTAGCTTATCCGTCAGACTCTCGGCCTGCGAGTTTCCGATCGCACAAAGCGTCAACACTACTAGCGTTGCAATTTTATTTTTCACGGCGACCGCCTACTTTGGATTGGTCATCAGGCTGAACATAATCCAGATCGCGTAAGAATTGAAACCGTCCGCTACGACGCATTGACGAGCCCGCACGAACAGCAGAGGCTCCGCATTCTCTGCGGCCAATGCTAGGCGATTTGCCTCTCGGCACCGGGTGAACAACTGCTGTGGTGTCAGCCTATGCCGCCGGGCGATCGTGGAAACAACCGAACCCGGCGCCAGCGTCTCCTCGACGATCTGGGCTTTCTCATCCACCGACAAGCGGCGACGCCGAGAAACAAGGGAATGATATCGACGTCGGCGCAAAGGCCGCCCGGGTCACGGCACACTCCCAGCTCATACGTCCAACGGAGGACGCGGCGGAAACGGCCGCCGCCCGACAAGGCGTTTGCGCGGCCCGTCCGCCATCCCCCGCTGCCGGTCGGTACGCGAGCGGCCGTCTCCAGCCCCTGTAGCCGAACTCCCGGAGCATGCGATGGGCGGCGGCCCGGGCGCCGCAGGCAGCACGAGCAGGCGTCAGCCAGTTTGATAAATTAGCCGAGATGGTGTCATAATACCGCATTATCGTCATCGGGAACCGTTCCACCCGAATGCGGAGGGCATGAGCACTTAGTGGCTTCGGGAGGCTAGGATGGACAATTCGGAATACCTCACGACGTTGCTGTGGCTGCATCTCGGAACAATTGGCCCGCTTATCGCCTTCAAGATCGCAGCGCTACTTGTCGGTTACTTGGTCGCGAGGCTTGGCTTCCAACTCCTGGTGATGGGCGTCAAAGGCGAATTCAGATTCCGCAGTACGTTCAAAGCCGGATCGGTTGACCTGATCAGTGTGTCACCAGGCTTGTTCTTCACCTTGATGGCAACAGTCATCATTACAGTCGGTGTCCTCAAGGACAAGCCGTTCGAGACTAGCTTTTCGGCCGAGTCCAGCCGAAGAGTCGCGGCTCCAATCGACTCGAAGAAGCCGCAATTGGAACAACCGGCAATGAACACAAAGGGACAACAGTAGCGGAGATCGGCCATGGCCTACTCATTGCCACACGGAACACGCCTCCTCGGCGTCGGCGCACTCATACTGGTGGAGGTTGCCGCCCCGGCGCGCGCTCAGGCTGACTTCACGATCGTCGTCACTGAGAGTTATCTCGCGGACCTCTGGAGAAATGGGTTCGACGCCTATCAGGCCAATAACTGCTCCGTGGCCCTGCTGACCCTTGGACGATTCGGCGAACTTGCCTCGTGGACGAAGCATTATTCGAAAAACTTTCTGGATCAAGTTTCGGCCGCGGAACGATGGTGTTCCGGCACGCTCGATGCAGCCGCCGCAGCGATCAGCAATCTCAAGGGACAGGGGGGAGAGGTCACGAAGATAACGATCGCAGTTCAGGGCAAGACCGACTCTCCCAACCGCCAGGAAAGGACCATTCCCTATCGTCTACCGCCCTCCTCGGGTGGCCTGAAACCGGCTCTGCCGCGGGATCTCGGTCAGTTAAACTAGGCGGTTGCCTAACAACATGTAAGGGAACGCGCTTCTCTTACGGCGGACGGCCGGCGGGGGAAGAAATTTGCGCAGCGAAAGCCCCGACAGGGTTGTTCCTGCCGGGGCGATCGCGAGACGGAGGTAAGAATGGGTCGAGAGCCCATTTTGACCATCCAACTAGAAACCCGGTGGTTCAAGCTAGACTTGATCCTCCGGTGGCCCTTCTAGGGTAGATGGCCCCGCCGGTCGCTCACAACGGCCAGCGGGGTCTCTAGAATTAGCGGATACGCTATCGCAAGGCAATCGTCGCACTCGTTGCGCCCCGCCAAACGCCCGCTGAGCGCTGGAGCGGTCCTGCTGCGCCACCACCCTAGCCAAATGGCCGCTCCCTCACTCGACGCGCGGTTTCTAGGCTTTGCGCGCCCCATATTCAAAACGTCTGATATGGCCTTGATTATACGGGCGACGAATAACGCCTCGACGAAATCTAATGCATTGGAATCTAGAGAGGTTTGGGCTCTCACCTACCTGGTGCAGAGGCACTGTTCCTACCTCAGTTCCAACCCTTGATCCAACCTCCGTGAATTTTTTCTCAGTCAATTCAGTGGCTTACGCTCATGTTCCAACGTTCCAACCAACTGCCTCACCTCTCTATATGCACGTAGATGTGCGTGCTCCGGGGCCATCAGCTAGGTTTCACCCTTGAGCAATTCTCTCTCATGCATTGTTAGAACTAGGTTGGAACGGTTGGAACATTGGAACAGGCATTGATATCGTTGAGCTTTTTTCCGTTCCAACCCTGTTCCAACCCCCTGCGTGGTTGGAACAGGGTTGGCAAGAAACAGGCCGATCGCGGAGGCTCGGCCCATCTGCACATATTGTCGCTTGTCGGTGAAATCTAACGCGTGGTGCTCGCGCTATAAGCCGGCTCAGGGCGAGTTTCGGTCTGTTCGGTTTCAGGTCCGAATGCACTAAAACAGAAATCGGTTCGTGGTGGGTTTGGTGCAAAAGAGACAACTCCGTTTTATTCTGAGGTCGCGAGACCTGCTGCGTCGTTAATTCGGAAAGTAACTTTTTGGATGATTTTATGAAAAAGAATCAAAGAAAGAGAGAGCGAATACTCATTCGTCGGCTAGTTGACGGGCTGGCCGGGTGGCTAACTTTCAAACAGGCTGGCGCCGCTCGGACGTTATACTGTGAACATTTTTTGTATCCGCCGATATATGAGATCGCTTCCGGCCGGGGATGGTCGGTTCTCGCGCAGGAGCCAATTACCACTTCGTCTGCGAGAAGCGGAGCACCCAGTACCCTGGATTTTGTCTTCTTTGAGAAATCACGTAATATTCAGCGGGGTAGCCGAGGGCTTATCATGATTGAGATAAAATACATTCGAGGCGATAATATAACGCTAGAGCTTCAAGGTCTTTATGACGATTTCACAAAGCTTCGAACGGCAGTCCCGAACGTTCTTCGCAGTGCGAAATCACTCTCATCGTGCGGTGATCCAGATAAGTGGCAGATCGTCGTCGCGCAGCGTAAAGCCTACAATAAAATATCAAGATCTAGATCGAAAAAATTTCCGGAGATAGTAAAATTACTCACCGACGCACTTTCTGACAAACCATCGCAGTTACTTTATCGCTCAATTATTGAGACAAAACTTAAATCTGATTTTCATTGGCACGTTATCGCAATTGGAGAGAATAGATGGTCGAATACTTTATCGTAATAGTTTCGATACTCAATCGCCATTTCATTGACCTCCAATGAAATCAGCTCGCTCAACGTTTGGCGCGGGGCGCTGAGTTGCCCAAACCATACCGCGGACGATCGCTTTTGAAGAGGCTGAGGAGTTCACCTAGGAACGAAATGGGTCGAGACCACGCTTTTGACGCCGGATACCAAGCGCCGAATTCTATCTACTGGCGGATCTGACATAGACCCACTGCGTTTGGCTGGAACTGAGCCGCTTCTTCTGCTTGTCGAAGCCTAGACGCTTTAAGCACCTCGCCACGCGCATCTGTTCGGCGCGGCCCATCTTGTCGGGCGTGAGCTTCAGGCCATCCGTCAGAACCTCCAAGCTCGTGACCTCGTCCCTCCACTCCACAAACTTGCCGACCAGCGATAGCCATTCGTCGTCGTCCTGGCGCAATGACTGCTGCTCAGTTGCGACGGCCTCAGCGTCGCCGGTTAGCCACCAGGGTTCGCCTGCCTTGAACCGTGCTGTCGCCTCAGCCCATAGCTGGTCACGGTCGGCCATCAAGCCGTCAACGTCCACCTTGCCATCATCGGTAACGGCGCGGCACAGCACCGGCCAGAATCGCCGGCCGCCGGTATCATCCTTGATGTAGCCATTTCCGTTGGGATTGACCGTTCCGATGAAGACGAACTGGCGCTTGTTGTCAACCGTCTCCCTGCCGTATGGCGGTCGAAAATTGTCCTCGGTGCACGATAGGAACGCTTTGACGGTATCAACCTCCGCTCGGTTCATTCCATCCAGCTCGGCGATTTCGACGATCCAAAATGGCATCGCACGCATGATGGAATCGCGCTCGCCCATCTTGCCGATGTTGTCCGTGAACCAGTCACCGCCCAACACCTTCGCCACGGTCGATTTTTTGAGCCCCTGCGGCCCTTCAAGGATCAGCGCACAGTCCGCCTTGCACCCTGGCCGCATGGCGCGTGCGACGGCCGATATCATCCACGCCGCGGCAATTGAGCGCGTGTAAGGGGTGTCATCCGCTCCACACCGATCGATCAGCCACGTGTCTAGGCGCGGCAAGCCATCCCAAGCGAGCCCGTCGAGATAGTCGCGGACGGGATGATACCTGCATTCTCGCGCGACGGTACGAACCGCGTCACCCGCCATCGTGGTCGGCGCCATGATACCGTGCGTCTGGAGCCACGAGGCCGTCAGCACGTCGAGATGATCCGCCCAGCGCATTTCCTCGCCGACGCCGCCGGACCACGGCAGCGGGCGTCGAACCGTAACCCTTTGCGACATCTCATTCAGCCACAGCACGCCCGCCCATTCGGGCGCGTGCCGGAGCGCGATGATCGCGTTGTGGACGCACGGCAGCTCGCCGCGCGCGTTGCGCAAGCGGGCGATCATGACAGGAAAGCCACGGTTGGCGCCGAAGTGCGCGACGTCGGGCGAGAACAGCAGATCGTCGCACGGAGACCACGGCAGTCCGCGCGACGGGAAATAGGCCGTCTCGATCAGCGTGCCGGCGGCGGAGATGGCGCCCTGAAGCACGAAGGCGATGTCGTTGGTGCGATCGACGGGACCGGCGGCCCGGTAGCCGCGGGCGTGGCGTTGGGGCTCGGGTCCTCGGCTGCCGGCCAGCTCGGCGCATTTGGCGTACAACTCGCGCCCGTCGAGCCCTGTGCCCTGGCGGACGGTGTCGATCGGGCCGCCGCGCGTATCGTCATCCCACTCGCGCCAGGAGCCGGCGAAGCGGCCCCGGAGGTTGATCTTGCACGAGCCGTCCTTTGCCGCGGCGCGGCCGTCGATGCCGCCCAGCACCCACTCGTCTTCGACCCTGCGTCCGTTCGGGAACAGGTCTGGGACCCATGACATTGCTGTCGCGCGCAACGCATCCCTGATGTCGTCAAGATTGTATTCTGCCGCGAAATCTCCCTGCTTCTGGGCTTCGTTGAAGTCAAAATGGAGCGTGCCCGGCGGGGAGGTCACGTGGCTCATCGCCAGCGTCCCCTCGTACTATAGAACCCGCAGGCTGCCTTAGTTCGCCGCGTTCCAATCGCAAGCAGAGCCTCGCCATCTTTATTCTGGCGCCATGGACGACCCGAAATGATGCACGCGATGATAATGGCAACGGGCGAGATTTTCGGGCTATCAACTCCGTGCTCTCGCCACCAGCACCTAGCCATGAAGCTAAAATCTTGCGCGGTGTGAATTGTATTCACCGTCTCGCGATCTGGCTGGAATTTTAGCCAGATGAAAGCGAGGCAAACTTCCAATGTAATCTCATGAGATAACAACTTATTTTTCGCGATTTCGGCGGAATCTGGGTGATGACCAAAAAAGCCGAAGAACCCAAAACGAAGAAGGACATTGTATTTTTCGTTCGCTTCGGAAATGTCCTTCGATATCTTTCGGAATAGCTCCGCGGCATTGACTGCTTCCAGGCCTGCCATCGCTCAACCCTCCGCGCCGACGTGGCGAGCCGCTTGCTTGCGGGCTTCGATGAAGGCTTCGAGGCTCTCCCGGCAAACTAAATTGCGTTTGCCTAACCTGACCGTCTCAAGATGATGCAGGACGTGCTCATAGAAGTAAGCACGGGAAACGGCAATGCTCGCGGCAGCTCGCTCGATACTCAACAGATAGGGAGGCGCACTGTCCGATTGATTCTTGCAAATTTCTTGGGGCTTCCAGCCGCGTCCGACATTGGCGGTGTTAGAAAATCTGCTACGCATTGTCTTTCACCCAAAGATCGGTGAGAAGACCGAACAACATGTTCAAATACGCTTGACATATTGCGCCCGCTTGCGCAGAGTAACTTCGCGTTTGTCGCAAACAGCGCAGTTACAATGTTCGGTCCCAGAAATGACGATCAGTCCCGCAACTGATCGTCGTTTTTTGTTTTTCGCGCACGTTTCGTCCGATTTAATTCGTTGAATTCCATTACACCGAGAAAGTGCCGTTCCGCTTCTCGTTACGGAGCCACGTAATCAAGTCCTGGCCGCTCTGTTGCAGCATGCTTTTCAAGCTGCTCACGCTCTGGCCGGAACCGCTGATCGTCGGCCCGTAATGCAGGTGGATATCGCCGCCGCTCGAGCGCTGCCCGCCGCTCGTTGACGTTGCGCCTCCGCCGCCCTGTCCAGTGTTCGCACCCCACATACCGCCGCCTAGAAGGTTTCGGCGGAGTGGGTCGGCGAATTTTGCCGGGAGGACCATTTCGTTCTTGTGCAAAATGGTTTGCATACCGTCGGCCGGCACCTGGCCCCAACCGCCCTCTGCTGAACTGAATTCGCTGTAAGCGGCCACCGCAGTAAAAGCGGCGCCAGCGGCAATCGGCGCCAAGATCCATCCGACATAGGGAATCTGCGAGACGTCGTCGTAGACGGCGGCGGCGGCCGATCCAGCATGCTGCATGATGCCTGACGAGGCGGTCGTCTCCGTCGATGCCGCACTGACCTTGTCGGCGGCCAAGTTGGATGCCGTCCGAATTGTGTTGCCGGCTTCGGTAGCCGCCGTCTTGCCGGTCTCCATGCCCGTCCAGCGCGCAAGCAATTCCGAGATGGCTGAGAACTGCCCGGAACCTTCCGTCCTACTCGTCATCTCGCGTTGAGCGGTGCCGGCGGCAGTCGCTGCCGACTTCGACACCTCAACGGCCTTGCCAGTCGCAAGCTCGGCCAGGCGATCGGCGATCCATTTTGTCGCCATCTTGGCCGAGCTTTCCATGTACGAGACGGCGATGCTGGAGGCTGCCTTTTTCGCCGCCTGGGAACCTGTCTCCGTGCCCTGGATGATGCCGGTGATCGAGGTATTGAACGCGCGATCGGCCTGCGCCGCTTCGGCCGCCGCCTTCGCATCCGGATTGGCGTCCAAGCGGTCGATTGCCTGTTGCACCTCCCATATGTTGGTCAGGATCTTGGCGCGTTCTTCCTCGGCCGCATTTGTCTTGCGGATGATGGCGTTCTGCTCGTCCTCGGCGGCATTCTGCTGCGTGCCCTTGCTCGGGTCAGCCTGCAAATCCTTATTGGACGGCATGGTGATGCCGATGCTCTCAGGCGTGGCGCCGGACTCCGCCATCTGCGCGACAACGTTCTGATAGAGCTGCATCTGTTTCCGCGCGTCGGCCACGGCGTTGCCGCCGGACACGAAGCGCTTTTCCATGGCCTCCAAGACGGCATTCATCTTCTCCGTCTCGGTGCCCGTCGCCTGGAAGCTTTCGCCGACGACGTGATTCTGTTGCGCCCAGCGGATAGCGCTGTCGGCGCCGCCGTTGAAAGCTTTGACCAGCGCCTCAACTGACTTGTCGAGATCAGTGTGCTTCAGCGTCGCCTCGGCCGCAGCCGCGTCCATAATGCGCGCGGCGAACTGTGCCGCCGGGCCGCCAAGACTGCCGAGCGCTTCGGCCGACTTCTGAGCCTCCGTCCGGCTCGCGTTCCAATGGTCGCGCAGTCGGTCAATCCACCCCTCGATCTGGCTGGTGCTGCTTTCGCCGAGTGTGCCTACCACCATCATGGCGCCGCGAGTCGCCTCTACGGCCTTGGCGGCGGAGATCGCATGCGCCTCCACCACACCCAAGGCGACAGCGAATGCGCCCATGGCAGCTGCGCCGGCTAGGGTGGTAGCGGACAGAGACGAGATGACCGTCAGCAGGCCACCAGTGCGCTCTGCAAGCACCATCATCGAGCCGGGGATGCGCGAAAAGTTGCCCGACACCACCTCATGGCCGAGCACGATGAATTCTCGGGTGATGCCGGCCGCGCCGTGCGCGACACCTCCAGCCGAATTGCGCGTGCCGTCCAGGTCAGGATTCAGCTTCTTCAACTGATCGGAGAGCGCCCTTGCCTTGGCCGCCGTGATGCCGAGCGAATCCTCAAATACCGACGCGCTCGCGGCGGCCGATTTCGCCTCGTTGCCGTATCCGACCAGCGCATTGATCTGCTGTTGGATGGCTGTCGTTGCCGCAGTATTCGCCTGCGTGACGGACGTAATGCGGCTCTGAAGGGCGCTCAGCGAGTTGGAGAGCGCTGCTGCGCCCGTCGCGCCGGCCGCCTGCATGCCGTCAGCCGCAGAGCGCACAGTCGACACCAGCTTCTCCATCGCCGCGTTGAGCTGGTCGACATTGGCGCCGAATTGGACTTGTACGTCGTCGGTCATTGCCTGGTCCTATCAAAATGCTTCAGGGGGCGGGGGCGCCGAAATCTGGCCGCCAACCTTGCCTATGCCGCTTTGTTTTCCAGGCTCTTTAGCCACTCGATTCCCGCCTCGATCCGAATTAAAGCCCGCCGTCCGATACGGATCGTCGGAGGCCCCTCACCGCGTGCAATCATCGAATAGAGGTGCCGCAGCGATATACCGGTGCGTTCGCAAAAATCGGGGTAAGATTCAGCTATTCTTCCGCTGTTTGGTTCCGGCATTTGAGTAAGCCCCATATTTCGTCCGGCGCACCCCCGCGCGGCGCGTTGCCATCTTGTGCATCATGGAGCAAATCCGACCGACGTCAAGGTATCATTATTTACGTTTCTGCATTCAACTGCCGTTGATTCTTCAAATTCATTTGATAACAGACAAAACATCTGCCCATTACATGAGCTTGACCCATTAGATCTTGTCGCGGATTCTTGAAAGCTACTCGCTCGCCATGCCTTCGCCGTAGCGACGGCCAGATGGGCGGCAGCAAAGTGCTCCGACAGGGTCTTGCCCCGATCCTTGAAACTGGCGTTTAGACGGCGTCACCAATTGGTGTGAAACGGCCCCTCTCCATCTGTCTTGGCCAGCTGGGTAGCCGGTTTCATTATTCGCCCGCATGTCATACGCCGGCCGCTCTACAGCCGCGCGATAGGCGATCGGCCGAGCCTATCGGTGAGCGAGTCGTTCTTGGGTCAGGCCGCCGGAACACACGGAACAGTGGGGATCCACAGGCGATGTTCTCGGACTTGAACCGTCGAATCCGGCAGGAACGCTAGGCCCTCTGGTACATGAAACGCCAGGAACACCGATTTCGATCTATGCCAAGCGATGGCGATCGATTGCCACGCGTCAGTCAGCCGCTCGACGCATCGACGCGACGTTCGTCGGCTGGACCAAGCCCATATTCCCGAAATGAGCCCGCACGGTGTCCGCCACGTAGTTCTTCGACATGTGGCCGTAGTGCTTCTCAACCATGCGCGTGTCCGAATGCCCGAGCTGGGCCGCCACTACGGGCAAAGGCGCCCCAGCCATCACCAAACGACTTGCATATGAGTGGCGAAGCTCGTGAAACGTCAGTTTGCCAAGCTTCGCCGCTTTGACCGCGTCCGCGAAAGGCCGCTTCTGGTGCGACACGCCCCAGGCGTCTCCGTCTGCCCGAGCGAACATGCGATTGGCCGCGGTCTTTCCGGCCGTCCTGTCCGCGAAAAAGCTCTTTCCCTCGTCGCTCAGAACGATATGCCGCGCCTTTCCACCCTTCGAGAACCGAATATGGACGGTGCCGGCATCGGGGTTGAAGTCTCCAACCGTCAGAACGACCAATTCGCCATAGCGCGCGCCCGTCAGCAACGCCGCCTGCACCAACGGTCGAAAATCCTTGTCGCAGGCATTGACGAGGCGCTGCGCCTCTTGGTCGTTCAGGTAGCGGACACGAGCAGCATCCACCTCACGGAATGGCTTAACCGTGCGCCATGCCTCATCGGTCGCGGTCTTGCGATCGGCCATCGCGTGATTGAGGGCGGCCTTCAGGATCGTCAGGACACGATTCGCGGTTGAGCGTCGGCGCCGCACACCTTCCGGCGTCTCATCTTTCTCCCGAAAGTTCTGCTCCTTGCCGGGCTTGGTCCGCAGCCGGGCTGGTGTTGTGCTAAGGGCCTCGTGCCAGTTTTCGATTTTGCGCCGAGTGAGTTTGCTAAGGGCGATCGACCCGAGTGGAGGAACGATGAGTGCGTCGATAGACGATTGCATCGTATCGGCTGCCTTGCCACCGCGGCGCTTATAGGCCGTCGCGTAATCGGTGAGCGCATCCTTGACGGTATAGGGACCGGTGGGCGCCACAGCTTCCTCGAAGCCGCGCGCCGCAAGCTTGAACCAGTCATCAGCTCGGCGCTGTGCTTCGGCATAGCTTAGAACCAGCGCGCCGCCGTCGCTATCCATAGCGTCATCAGCGGCACCGAGGGCGTGATAGTGCTGCTTACCGGCATCGTCACGAAAACGGGCGATCCAATTGCCACCCCTGGCGCTCTTGCGATACCCGAGCGCGCAGCCTTTGGAAATCACTACCCAATGCGGCTCGCGCCGAATTTCCAGCTTGTCTCGGCCGGAACGGCTATCGAGCTTGGCATTTCGAACTGTTCTCGCCACGGCAACGCCTCACCGACATCATCGCGTCGGACTAACCCAGCGCGTACGGAAATCATACGGAAAATATGTGACCTGACGCAAGTGGACGACGGTAGATTCAAACTCGTTTGACTCCAATCAACTACGTTTGAAATGGTGATCCCTATGGACGTTCTCGGACACCATTTTGGCCGTGTTCCAGCCCTCTCACGGCGGGAACAGGGGTTCGACTCCCCTAGGGGACGCCAATCAAAAAGCCAGGCAATGCCTGGCTTTTTTGCTTTCTGAGCTCGGCCTGAGCACCGCAAGAACCCTCATTTCCCAAAAAGCCGATGCTGGATGCTGCTGGATACCTCTGAACGCCAGCGAAGCCACCGCCTATGGGCGCGTCTAGTCAAAAAAGTTGGCGAAGTTACGGGGAAGGATTAAAGTATTTGCCCCCTTTTCCGAGATGGGAAGGAAGCAGCAGTAGCTCGCGGTGCTGAAGGCCGTTGGAGCTCTCTTCGGCTATTCAGAGTTCCTCCTGGACTCGACGTCGCGAAGGCAGAGGCTGCGCGTCACGGGACAAGTTGGCCTGAAAGCAGGGGAATTGTCCTGGAATGGGAGGACAATATGGCTGTTCGAATTCCGACGGACTTCCGGCGCGTGATTGTCGCCGCTTCGGTTGGAAACGTCATCGAATGGTATGACTTCTATATCTTCGGAAGCCTGGCCGCGGTTCTGTCGGTCAAGTTCTTCGAAAAGAGCCATCCGGTAGCGGCCCTGCTGAGCACGATTGCGCTGTTCACCGCGGGATTCCTGATCCGTCCTTTGGGGGCATTCCTCTTCGGATGGATGGGTGACCGGATCGGCCGCAAATACACATTCCTCATTACGCTCAGCGGAATGGGACTGGGCACGGGGGCGATCGGGCTGATCCCGACCTACGAGTCGATCGGTCTGACCGCTGCGTTCGTTCTCTTCGGGTTGCGGATGATCCAGGGCCTGTGCCTTGGCGGCGAGTATGGCGGCGCGATAACCTACGTCGCCGAGCATGTCCCGGACGAACGCCGCGGCTACTACACCGGCTGGCTGCAGACCTCTCCGACCATCGGGATCGTGGTGTCGTTGGCCGTGATCATCGTGACACGCACCTATTTCGGCAATCAGGCCTTCGAGCAAGGGGGATGGCGCGTGCCGTTCCTGATTTCCTTCCTGCTGGTAGCCATCGCAATCTACATCCGGTTCCGGCTCCAGGAGACGCCGATCTTCCAGGAGATCAAGGCCAAGGGACAGATGACCAAGAACCCCTGGAAGGAGGCCTTCCTCAGCGCCAACATCAAATACGTCGGGATTGCCAGCATTGTCGTGATCGGAGAGGGCGTGGTCTGGTACAGCGGCCAGTTCTGGGCGTTGTACTTTCTGCAGCAGGTTTCCAAGGTGGACCCGCTGACCTCCGCCTACATCGTCGGAGGCGCGCTGCTCATCGCGACGCCCACCCTGATCCTGTTCGGCTGGCTGTCCGACATCATCGGCCGGAAACCCGTGATCCTGGCAGGCTTCGTGCTCGCGGCGGTTACCTATTATCCGCTGTATTCCTGGCTCGGAGCGGTGACGCAGCCGGGCAATATCAACTACGCGATCGCGGTCTTCATCGTCGCGATCCTCGTGTCCTATGTCGGGATGGTGTATGGGCCGATCGGGGCATTCCTGGCAGAATATTTCCCCGGCACGATCCGCTACACCTCGGTGTCGGTGCCGTATCACATCGGCAATGGCTGGGGTGGCGGCTTGGTGCCGTTTATCACCACGGCAGCATTCCAGGCGACGGGCAGCCTCGGCAATGCGCTGATCTACCCGATTGCGGTTCCTGCGGTGTGCTTCGTACTCTGCCTCTTCCTAATGCCGGAGACCCGTAAAATCAGCATTTGGGAGCCGATGGCGACTAAGGCTGCATCCTAGAGCGCGTTTCACGGAATGAGTGGAACGCCAAGCGATCCCCTCATTCCGATCCAGCTCTAGCAGAGGTTGCCCATATGCGGCGGCGCTTGGCGCCGTCGCTGGCTTGCTTGAAGCCCGGGGGCCGGTGCTCCACCTCCAATGGTTTCGTGCGCCGTCGGCGCAGCTGCCCAATGAGGAGGGGAGAATGTACAAGAATATCCTCATCCCGACTGATGGTTCAGAGCTTTCTGGGAAGGCAGTCGACGGCGGCATTGCGCTGGCCAAGGCGATCGGCGCAGACGTGACGGCGCTGACCGTCTCGCCCCCATTTCATGTTCTCACGATCGACAGGGAGATGATCGAGAGCACGCCAGCCGCGTATAAGACGCGCATGCACGAACATGCATCGAAGATCCTCGATGCCGTGGCAAGCGCGGCCGCAGCGGCGGGGATCCCGTGCGACGCGATCCATGTCGAGCACAGGCATCCCTACGAGGCAATCATCGATACCGCCAACTCGAGAGGCTGCGACCTCATCGTCATGGCTTCCCACGGACGCCATGGCGTCTCGGCACTCGTTCTCGGCAGCGAGACGGTCAAGGTGCTGACACACTCCCAGATACCCGTTCTCGTCCATCGCTGAGCAAGAACGGGGTGAAGCTTGCCGGCATCCAGCAGACGGTCGCCGCATCCCGCCCCGCGGCGCAGATCGGCCTCACCGTCGCCGCGGCCCCGTGAAAGAGGGAGCAAGACCCCTTCGCGACCAGAATCGGACGGGACGAGGGCATCATCAAATACCGAGGTTGGTTTCAAAAATGTGCCTATAGCGCCGGTATCTCCCGCTCCCCATGTGATGGACCGCCGAGGCGTCCGGGCGTCCGATGCCTCGGCCGGATTTGACGAGCGGGGAGAGAGCCCATGACACAGACACCCGAGTTCGGGCTCGACACGTTCGGCGACGTCACCGCGGGCCCCGGTGGGCTGCTGCCGCAGGCGGAGGTCATCCGCAACGTCGTCGAGGAAGCGGTCCTGGCCGACGAGCTCGGCATCGATTTCTTCGGCGTCGGCGAGCATCACCGGGCCGATTTCGCCGTTTCCGCCCCGGAGGTCGTGCTAGCCGCGATCGCCGGCCAGACGCAGCGGATCAGGCTCGGTTCGGCCGTGACGGTGCTGAGCTCCGACGACCCGATCCGCGTGTTCCAGCGCTTCTCGACCGTGGATGCGCTGTCGAACGGCCGGGCCGAGGTCATCTTGGGCCGCGGCTCCTTCACCGAATCCTTCCCGCTGTTCGGCTATGACCTTGAGGATTACGAGGCGCTGTTCGAGGAAAAGGTCGATCTCTTCGCGGCGCTGCTGCCGCAGGAACCGGTCAACTGGCGCGGCCAGACGCGCCCGCCGCTCACGGACCAGCGGGTCTATCCGCCGGTCGAGGGCGGGCGGCTCAAGGCCTGGATCGGCGTCGGCGGCAGCCCCCAGTCCGTGGTGCGCGCCGCGCGCTACGACCTGCCGCTGATGCTCGCCATCATCGGCGGCGCGCCTGGGCGGTTCCGGCCTTTCGTCGATCTCTATCACCGCGCCTTCGCCGAGTTCGGCCGCCCGGTGCGGCCGATCGGCGTCCATTCGCCGGGCTATGTCGCCGACAGCGACGAGGCCGCACGCGAAGAGCTCTGGCCCGATTTCAAGCGCATGCGCGACCGGATCGGCGCCGAGCGCGGCTGGCCGCCGATGCAGCGTGCCGAGTTCGACCGCGAAGCCGATCTGGGCTCGCTCTATGTGGGCTCGCCGGAGACGGTCGCGCGCAAGATCGCCGCGACGGTGAAGACGCTCGGCCTGTCGCGCTTCAACCTCAAATACAGCGCCGGCCCGCTCGCCCACGACAAGCTCGTCCGCAGCATCGAGCTCTACGGCCGACGGGTCATCCCGCTCGTTCGCGACATGCTGGCATAACGCCCGCTATTTCTGGGCCAGCGGGCAGCCGCCGTCGGCGAGTGGGCGGAACGCCTTGTCGGCCGGGATGTCGCGCACGGTCTTGTAATAGTCCCAGGGATACTTGCTCTCGGCCGGGGTCTTCACCTCGTAGAGCGTCAAGTCGTAGAGCACGCGCCCGTCGACGCGGATCGAGCCCTTGCGGCCGAAATAATCGACCGGCATCTCGTGCATCTTTCGGCTGACGACCGTGCCGTCCTTGCTGCCGGCGGCCTGGATCGCCTTCAGGTAGTGCATGACCGAGGCGTAGGTCGCCGCCTGCTCCTTCGTCGGCATGCGGCCGATCTCTTTGTAGAAGCGCTTGGAGAAGGCGCGTGCCTGGTCGTTCTGGTCCCAGTAGAAACCTTCGGTGTTGTAGAGATGCTGGGCCGCCTGCAGCCCCATGCTGTTAATATCGGTGATGAAGACGAGGAAGCCCGCGAGTTTCTGCCCGCCCTGGGTGATGCCGAACTCGGACGCCTGCTTAACCTCGGCGATCGTGTTGGCACCGACAGAGGCGAGGCCGATGACGTTGGCGCCCGAGCCTTGCGCCTGCAGCAGGAAAGAGGAGAAGTCGCGCGTGTCGAGCGGATGGCGCACGCTGCCGATGACCGTGCCGCCGGCCTTGGTGATGAACGTGGTCGCATCGCGCTGGATCGCATCGCCGAGCGCATAGTCGGCGGTCAGGAAGAACCATTTCTTGCCGCCGGCCGTCACGGCCGCCTGGCCGGTCGCCGACGCCAGCGAATAGGTGTCGTCCGACCATTGGGTCGTATAGAGATTGCACGACTTGCTGGTGATGTCCGAGGTCGCGGCACCGCCGATGAGCACGACCTTCTTATCGGCGGCGGCGATCTGCTCGACCGCGAGCCCGGCGCTCGAATAAGGCAGGTCGGCGATGGCGTCGACATTCTCCGACTCGAACCAGCGATGGGCGATCTGCACCGCATTGTCGGGTTTGGTCAGGAAGTCGGCCGAGACGAACTCGATCGGCATGCCGGCCGCCTTTCCGCCGAAATCCTCGGCCGCGAGCTTGGCCGCAAAAACGGCGCCGAGGCCGCCGGCGTCGGCCGCGACATTCGACTGGTCGCCCAGCACGCCGATCTTGATGCTGTCGGCCTTGGCCGATCCCGCGGCCAGACCCAGCGCCGCAGCGAGCGCGAGCGCCCGCAATCCCAACGTCCCCATGTCCATCCTCCCAAATGTGCTGATAGCCGATTGGCCAAGTCTCTTTTCCCCTCTCCGCCCTTTGGGCTGAGAGAAGATGATCAGCCGGCGCGCAACAACGCCTCGATGAACGCAGCCGATCGATCTAGCACCGCTGCTGCCTGGTCGCGATGGGGCGAATGCCCGCAGTGCTCCAGCAGCACGATCTCAGTCGCCGGCGTCGCGGCCTGGATCGCGTCCAGCTGCGCGCGCGTGCCGTATTCGTCGTCGAGGCCCTGGATCGCGAGGATCGGGCAGCGGATCGCCGGCAGATAGGCCTCGATGTTCCAGAACTTGAAGCGCGGATCGAGCCAGATGTCGTTCCAGCCCCAGAAGGTCCGGTCGGGGTCCTGGTGATAGCGGCCGAGCTTCGCGCCGAGGTCGGTCGTCCGAAAGACCTCCTTGATGCCGGCAATACTGGTCACGGTCAGATCTTCGACGAAGACGTGCGGCGCCTCGAGGATCAGGCCGGCCACAGCGTCGGGGTGCCGGCCGGCGTAGATCAGCGCGATCGAACCGCCGTCGCTGTGCCCGAACAGCACCGGCCGGGTGATAGCGAAGTGGTTGAGCACGGCCGGCAGCACGACTTCGCCCTCGTGGTGCATGTATTCGACCGGTCGCTTTTCCTCGAGCAGGCTCGAAGCGCCGTAGCCGTAGCGGGAATAGGCCAGGACGCCGCAGCCGGTCGCACGGGCGAGGCGCTCAGGGAAATCCTTCCAGAGTGCGACCGAGCCCACGCCCTCGTGCAGCATGACGATGGTCGACGCATCAGGCCGGGCGGGCGCCAGCCACGCCGTCTCCAGCCGCCGGCCGTCGATCTCGACGAAATCCCGCTCGATCGTGGTCACCGTCACTTCTCGGCATCTCCTCGAGGATGGGCGGCTTCACGACTGCGCAGCACGTGGCGCTGGATCTTGCCGGTCGCCGTCTTGGGCAGGTCGTCGACGAACTCGATCCAGCGCGGATAATTGTGGGGGGCGAGCCGGCTTTTCACGTGGTCTTGCAAGGCCACAATCAAGGCCGCATCGGCCGAGGTGCCGGGCTTCAGCACGACAAACGCCTTGGGCTTGACGAGCCCCGCCGCATCCGCGACGCCGATGACGGCTGCCTCCTGCACGGCCGGATGGCCGATCAGCGCCGATTCGACCTCCATCGGCGAGACCCAGATGCCGCTGACCTTGAGCATGTCGTCGGCCCGGCCGCAATGGATATAGTCTCCAGCCTCGTCCTGGCGGAACTTGTCGCCGGTCTTGACCCATTCGCCGAGGAAGGTCGCGTGGGTCTTCTCCGGATTGTTCCAATAATGCGCCGCGGCAGTCGGGCCGCTCACTTCCATCTCGCCGATCTCACCGGTCGCCACCTCGCGTCGCGTCTCGTCGACCAGCCGCACCCGGTAACCGGGCACCGGTCGTCCGGTCACACCGTAGCGCACGGCCCCAGGCCGATTCGACACGAAAATATGCAGCATCTCGGTCGAGCCGATGCCGTCGACGATCTCGACGCCAGTCAGCTCGGTCCAGGCGCGCCCGACCTCGGCCGGCAACGCCTCACCGGCCGAGGTGCAGAGCCGGAGCGCGTGCTCGCCCCTACCCGGCAAGGCCGGGCTCGCGACCAGGGCGGCATAGAGCGTCGGCACGCCGCAGAACAGCGTCGGCCGGGCGCGGCGCAGCACGTCCGCCACCATGTCGGGGGTCGGCCGGCCACTCACCAGCACCGCGCTGGCGCCGACCGCCATGGGAAAGGTCAGCGCATTGCCGAGCCCATAGGCGAAGAACAGCTTCGCCGCCGAATAGACGAGATCCCCCTCGCCGATCTCGAGCACGCCCTGGCCGAACAGCCGGGCGGTCTCGATCAGGCTGGACTGGCGATGCACCGTGCCCTTGGGCCGGCCGGTCGAGCCCGAGGAATAGAGCCAGAAGCACACGTCGTCGGGCCGGGTCTGGGCCGCCAACGCGGTCTTGTCAGCCTCGGCCATGAGCGGCGCCAGCAGCGGCCGGCCTTGGCCCTCGGCACCCGAGACGACGACGAGCCCATCCCACTTGGCGATGTCGGCCGCTTCGACGAGCTTCGGCAGTAGCGCCTCGCTCACGACGAGCGCGCGGGCGCCGCTGTCGGCCAGCATATGGGCGAAATCGGCCGGCTGCAGCAGCGTGTTGGCCGGGATCGGCACGACGCCGGCCTTGATGGCGCCCAGGAAACAAGTCGGGAAATCGATCGTGTCGAGGAGGGCGAGGACGAGGCGCTCGCCCGGCGCCACCCCGAGCGTGTGCAGGACATTGACGAAGCGGTCGGCTCGCTCGGCGAGATCGCCGTAGCTGTAGCTGCCAGCCTCATCGATGAAGACGGTCTTGGCCGCCCGGCCGGCCGCGAGGTTCCGGTCGATGAGGTCGACCGCAGCATTGTAGAAGCCTGCGGGCGACGTTCCCGCCCCCTTGCGCCCGTTTCCGTCGCGCCCCGGCGCTGCGGCCAGACTCATCGGCGTTCTCCCTCCCTGTGCTTTTCGCTCGGCAGTCGGCCGCTTCTTGGCGGCGGCCCTGTCTCGTCTTGTTTTGCCTTCTTGGGTGCCGGCTCAGGTCATGACGGGCGCCGGCGCCAGATGCTCGTCGACCCAGCCCACCACCCAATCGGCGGCGATCTCTTCCGGCATCGTGCCGGCGCTGGCGTCATGCAGCAGCGGCTCACCGATCCGCCGGGCGCCGAGCTCGGCCAAGAGGCGCGCAAATTTCCGCCCGCCCTCGCAATAGGTCGTCTTATAGGTCCGGTCGCCGAGCGCCACGATGCCGAACGAGACACCGGAGAGATCGGGCCGCGCCACCTCGAGCGCAGCAAAGAACGCCTGCGCATTGTCGGGCACGTCGCCGTTGCCGTAGGTCGAGGTGACGATCAGGAAGGCGCCGCCGCGCTCGAACACATCGATGCCGAGCCCGTCCATCGCCTGGGTGTGCGCCGCATGCCCGGCGCCTTCGAGCGCTGCCTGCACCTCCTCGGCGACGAGCTCCGCCGTGCCGGTCATCGTGCCGACCAGGATGGTGATGTCGACCGTCATCGGCTCCTCCGCTACAGTCGCCCCATAATCTGCTGGATCGCGACTTTGTCGACGCACTATAATACATGTTCGAGATCGGGCAAGCGTCATAGTTCAGGTCGAGACATTTCCATGGCCACACCAGCCCCCCGCCCCGTCTATCGCCCGGCCGAGCGGACGTCGGATGAGGAATTCCTGAAGCGCCTGGGCGATCGGGTGCGCGAGGCGCGCGCGAAGCGCGGCATGACGCGCAAGATCCTGTCGCGCGATTCCGGCGTGTCGGAACGCTATCTGGCGCAGCTCGAGACCGGCCGCGGCAACATCTCGATCCTGCTGCTGCGCCAGTTGGCGGCGGCGCTCGACATGCCGATCGAGACGCTGGTGCATGAGCAGTCGGAGCCGTCGGTCGACCTGGCCCATGCGCAGGAGCTGCTGCGCCGGCTGGCACCCGAGGATCTGGTCGCGGCCCGGCAGATGCTGCTCCAGCGGTTCGACACCGCAGCGGATGAGGCACGGCGCGGCCATATCGCGCTCATCGGCCTGCGCGGCGCCGGCAAATCGACGCTGGGTGCGGCACTCGCCGAGCGGCTCAAGGTTCCCTTCATCGAGCTCGACCGGGAAATCGAGCGAACGAGCGGCGTGTCGCTCGGCGTGATCTTCGACCTCTACGGCCAGGCCGGCTTCCGCCGGCTCGAACGGCAATGCCTGGCGGACGTCATCGCCCGCCATCCGCGCTTCGTGCTCGCGACCGGCGGCAGCCTGGTCTCGGAGCCGGCGACGTTCGAGCTGCTGTTGAGCCACTGCTTCACCGTGTGGCTCACCGCCTCGCCGGCCGAACACATGGGCCGGGTCATGGCCCAGGGCGACATGCGGCCGATGGCGAGCAACCGCGAAGCCATGAGCGACCTGCAGCGCATCCTCGAGGTGCGTGGCCCGCTCTACGCCAAGGCCGACCGCCGCGTCGACACCGCCGGCCGCACGATCGAAGACAGTCTCGAGCGGCTGGTCGAGGCGGTGGGGTAGCCCCCTTTTCGTCATCCCCGCACAGGCGGGGATCCAGTCCTTTACGCGCGGTAGCGCGGAGAAAAGTCTTATCGCCGCCGACGCGGCTCTTGCTGGATCCCCGCCTGCGCGGGGATGACGGTGAAGAAGCGGCCGCCACGCAAAATACCGCTTTCTCATCCCCAAACATGCATTATGATGCATGAAAACATCGGCACTGCCGAGCGGCTGGGAGGATGCGCCATGATCACTTTCGATGCGGAGCCGACCGAGTATCGGCACTGGCGCCTCGCCGTCGACGGGCGGGTCGCGACGCTGACGCTCGACGTCGACGAGGATGGCGGGCTCAAGCCCGGCTACAAGCTGAAGCTCAATTCCTACGACCTGGGCGTCGATATCGAGCTCTATGACGCGCTGCAGCGCATCCGGTTCGAGCACCCGTCGGTGGGCACGGTCGTGCTGACCAGCGGCAAGGAGCGCATGTTCTGCTCCGGCGCCAACATCTACATGCTGGGCCAGTCGTCCCATGCCTGGAAGGTGAATTTCTGCAAATTCACCAACGAGACGCGCAACGGCATGGAGGATTCGAGCGCGCACGACGGCTTGAAGTTCGTGGCGGCGCTGAACGGCACCACGGCCGGCGGCGGCTATGAGGTGGCGCTCGCCTGCGACGAGATCCTGATGGTCGACGACCGTTCCTCGGTCGTGAGCCTGCCGGAAGTGCCGCTCCTGGGCGTGCTGCCCGGCACAGGCGGGCTCACCCGTGTCGTCGACAAGCGCAAGGTGCGCCGCGATCTGGCCGACCTGTTCTGCACGTCGGCGGATGGGGTGCGCGCCGACCGCGCCAAGGAATGGGGCCTAGTCGACGCGATCGCGAAGCCGGCGGAGTTCCCAGCACTGGTGAAGGCGCGTGCCGAGGCGCTGGCCGCCGCCTCGCCGCGCCCGTCCGACGCAAAGGGCATCAAGCTCGGCAAGCTCGACCGGCGCATCGATGATGCCGGCTACCACTATCCCCATGTCGACATCGCGTTCGACCGCGCCGGCCGGTCGGCAACGCTGACCATCTCGGCGCCCGCGACCGAGCAGCCGATAACGCCAGAGGCGATCGAGGCGCTGGGCGACGGCTGGTGGCCGCTGGCGCTGGCGCGCGAGCTCGACGACGCGCTCCTGATGCTGCGCACCAACGAACTCGATCTAGGGCTCCTCGTGCTGAAGACGCGCGGCGATGCCGAGCGGGTACTGGCCGCGGGCGCCACGCTGCAGGCGCACCGCGACCATTGGCTGGTGCGCGAGACGGTGGGCTACCTGCGCCGCACCTTCGCCCGGCTCGACGTCACTTCGCGCAGCCTCTACGCCATCGCCGACCAGGGCTCCTGCTTCGTGGGCCTGCTCTACGAATTGGCGCTGGCATCCGACCGCATCTACATGCTGGCGCTGCCGGAGGGCGAAGAGAACCCGCCGGAGCTCCGGCTCGACGGCAGCAACTTCGGCCTCCTGCCCATGGTCAACGGCCGGAGCCGGCTCGCGACGCGCTTTTCGGGCGATGACGGCGTGCTTGCCAAGCTCGAAGCGCTCAAGGGCAAGGCACTCACGGCCGAGGCGGCGCTGATGCTCGGCCTCGTGACCGTGGCGCCCGACGATCTCGACTGGGACGACGAGATCCGGCTCGCGGTCGAGGAGCGCGCGAGCCTGTCGCCCGACGCGCTCACGGGGCTCGAGGCAAGCCTGCGCTTCCCCGGTGCCGAAACGCTGTGGACCAAGGTCTTCGGACGCCTCTCGGCCTGGCAGAACTGGGTGTTCGTCCGGCCGAACGCGACCGGCGAACGCGGCGCGCTCAAGGTGTTCGGCACCGGGTCAAAGGCGCAATTCCACTTCGAGAGGGTGTGATCATGGGCATCAATTATCAGGACCGCATCCCGAACAACGTGGATCTGGGCTCGAACCGCACGCTGCAGCGGGCGCTCGAGCATTGGCAGCCCGAGTTCCTGAAATGGTGGCAGGACCTGGGGCCGACCGACTTCCAGGCGAAGGACATCTATCTCAGGACCGCGACCTCGGTCGACGCGCGCGGCTGGGCGACCTACGGCCATGTGCGCATGCCCGACTATCGCTGGGGCATCTTCCTGGCCGAGCCGGACCCGAACCGCCGCATCGGCTTCGGCGACGAGTACGGCCGGGAAGTCTGGCAACAGGTGCCGGGCGAGCACCGCTCAACGCTCCGCCGCCTGATCGTGACCCAGGGCGACACCGAGCCGGCCTCGGTCGAGCAGCAACGGCTGTTGGGCCATACCGCGCCCTCGCTCTACGACTTGCGCAACCTGTTCCAGGTCAATGTCGAGGAGGGCCGGCACCTCTGGGCCATGGTCTATCTGCTGCACGCCTATTTCGGCCGCGACGGGCGCGAGGAGGCGGAGGAGCTCTTGAGCCGCCACTCCGGCGACGGCGACAAGCCCCGGATCCTCTCGACCTTCAACGAGCCGATCTCGGACTGGCTGAGCTTCTTCATGTTCACTTACTTCACCGACCGCGACGGCAAGTACCAGCTGAAGTCGCTCGCCGAATCGAGCTTCGACCCGCTGGCGCGCACCTGCCAGTTCATGCTGACCGAGGAGGCGCACCACATGTTCGTGGGCGACACCGGCATCGCCCGCATCGTGCGCCGGACGCTCGAGGTCATGAAGGAGCTCAACACCGACGATCCGGCCGCGGTGCGGCGCGCCGGCGCCATCGACCTCGCGACCATCCAGAAATACATCAATTTCTGGTTCTCCTCGGCGCTCGACCTGTTCGGCGCCGACCAGTCGTCGAACGCGGCGTCCTATTTCGCGAACGGGCTCAAGGGCCGGCCGGACGAGGCGCAGTACGAGGACCATCTGGCGCTCGACCAGACCTACGCGCTCGAAATGCCGGACGGCCAGGGCAGCATCAAGGTCGAGCCGGTGCCGCTCAGGAACGCCATGAACGAGGTCTCGCGCCTGTCCTACGTCAGGGATTGCGAGATTGGCCTCACCCGCTGGAACCGGCTCATCCAGAAGGCCGGGTTCGACGCGCGCCTGGCCTTGCCGAGCCCGCGCTTCCGGCGCGGCAACGGCAGCTGGGCGAACGTGCCGACCGACACGGCCGGCCGGCCGATCGGCCAGGCCGAGTATGAGCAGCGCCTTGGCGGATGGCTGCCGAGCGATGACGACCGCGCCTTCATCTACAGCTTGATGCAGCCGGTGACCGAGCCCGGCAAGATGGCGGCCTGGATCGCACCGCCCGACCGCGGCATCAACAACCTGCCGGTCGACTATGAGTATGTGCGGCTGAACTAGCCGCCGCGGAACGGGCTTCATGCGCCACATCGCCGTCATCGGCAGCGGCCCGTCGGGCTGCTATCTCGCCGACCATCTCCTGCGCCTGGTGCCGGATTGCCGCGTCGACGTGATCGAGCGGCTGCCGGCGCCGTTCGGCCTGGTACGCTACGGCGTGGCGCCGGATCATCAGGGGACGAAGGCCGTCGCCCGCGTGTTCGACCGCATGCTGGCGCGCGACCGGGTGGGATTCTTCGGCCATGTCGAGGCCGGCCGCGACGTGCGCCTGGCCGAGCTCGAGACGCTCTATCATGCGGTCGTGCTCGCGACCGGCGCACCCGACGATCGCCGGCTTGGGCTTCCCGGCGAGGATCTGCCGGGCGTCATCGGCTCCGGCCGCTTCGTCGGCTGGGTGAACGGCCACCCCGACCATCCGGACCCGGGCCTGGCACCGCCGCGCGCGGCCGTGGTGATCGGCAATGGCAACGTGGCACTCGACGTCGCCCGTGTGCTCGCGAAGACGCCTGAGGAATTCGACGGCTCCGATCTCGGCGCCGATGCTGCCCGGTTCCTGGCGGCAGCACCGCTCGAGGCAGTCCACGTCGTGGGGCGGCGCGGCCCCGGCGACGCGAAATTCACCGAGCACGAGCTCGAGGAACTGGCGACGCTGGCGCGCGCCCGCCCCATGCTCGCCGACCCGCCCGTGCCGATCGAGGACACATCCTGCTGCGCGGTGCTGCGGGGCTTCGCCGGGCTGCTGCCGAAACCGGTCACGATCGCATTTCATTTCGGCTGGACACCGGAGGCGTTCCTCGGCAACGGCCGGGTCGCAAGCGCCCGCTTCCGCAACAGCGCCGGCGCTGTGCTCGATCTCGCGGCCGACCTGGTCGTGACCTGCATCGGCTATCGAACTCGCGCCTGCTGCACAGCGACGCCCGAGGATGGCCGTTTCGCCAATGACGACGGCCATGTCCGTGACCGGCTCTATGCCGTCGGCTGGGCGAAACGCGGCCCGACCGGTACGATCCCGACCAACCGGGTCGAGGCCCAGACCGTAGCGCAGCGCATTGCAAGCAGCCTCGGCAGCGACGAGCGGCCAGGTGGCGCCGGTCTGCGCAGCCTGCTCGACGCGCGTGGCATCCGCTGGATCGACCAGGGCGGCTGGAGCCGGATCGACGCGGCCGAACGGGCGGCGACGGCACCGAACCGCTGCCGCAACAAGCTCACGACGATCGATGCGATGCTGGCGGCCGCGTCGGGCGCCGCCTAGCCCCCCACCCTAACCGGAGACGCCTAACCCGTGACGCCTAACCCGAGACGCCGGCGCGCGCCTCGCGGGCCGCGTCCAGGTCGATGACGTTGCCGCCTGGCTCGTCGACGGCGGCCAGCCCCGGCGAGCGACCGTCGTCGGCTGCGGCCTGGATCAGCTCGAGCGCGCAGCGGCCGAGGATAAGGTCGATCGACGGCGGCAGCCGCTCAAGCACCACATGGATCTCGCAGCAGGATTGGTTGGCGCCGATCCAGACCCAGCCCTGCCCCGCCGCATCACGGTGGATCGACAGGCCGGGGACGATATCAACGAGATCGCGATGGTTGCTGGACAGGAACGAGCGGTCGTCCGACAGATCGACACGGGCATAGAGCTTGCGGACCCCGCCGTCGGTCCGGTGCCCGGCGGTGGCGAACCGGCTGGCCGCGAGGGTCAGAAACTGCCCATCCGTCGGAGTCGCCTTCCCCACCATCCCCTCCTTGCTTCGCCGCACCCCATGGCAGCGACCATAAAGCTCAACCGACTCCGAATTCTACCCGCATGACGCGAACATATCGGATTTGTCAGACAAGGATCAAGATGGTGCGTGCCCCTTTTGCACACCCATTTGCCTTAAAGACACTAAAAGGACACCGACACCTAAAAGGCGAACTAACCGGAGTGCTAGGCTTGATCGCTCCGGTTGTGAATGGTCTTATGGATTGGAGAAGCATCGCCGAAGCGCCGTGTTTACGAGGGTATGGGCACAGTGACATCGATCGTATCCGTCGAAGCACCCAAGCCCGATACGCGTTCAGATAGCAGCCGCCCACCGACGGCGTTGGCGAGAATGCTCCGTTTGCGTGCCTTAAAGCCGTCGCAAGTTGCCAAGCTGGCACTGTGCAGCCCATCAACCCTGTCGCGTGCGGTCCGCGGCGAGAAACCACTCGGCAACCGGTTGCGCGCCACTGTCGCCCGCGTGCTCGACTGCGACGAGCGCGACCTGCTCGACCCGGCCCCGTCCACGAACGTCCGTCGCGTGGTCAACAGCCTCAATCTCGCCGGTGGCGACTTCGCCCTGCCGCTCCGCCTCGATCCGGTGGCGACCGACTTGAGCGAAGCCGAGCATCTCGCCATGGCCGCCTTGGGCCTGCTCAGGGCCAACGAGCCGGCGCTGGCAGCCCGCGTCGTCGAGCGGCTGCTGGACAAGCTGACACCCGAAACCTCGTCACGCTCGCTGCTCGCCTACAGCGGCCGGCTGATCGAATGGCAGGACCGGCTCTCGCCCGATCGCCTGGCGGTGGCGCAGCAGCAATTCCTCGGCCGGGCGCTCACGTGCGGCGGCGACCTGACCGACGGCGTGCTGCAGCCGCTGATCGACGACGGTTCCTGGTCGCGCACCTCGATCTATTGCGCCGATGCGGACCTGACCGTGCGGCATCTCGCAACCGGGCTCGACCATGTGCCGACAACCCAGCGCCTGTGGCAGCACGGCCGCCCGGCGCGCGATCTCTGCGCGCCGCAGTCGCTCATCTCGCGCCTGGTGACCGACCTTGCCCGCGTGCGCGATCGGGAGGCCCCTTTCACCGTCCGCCATGTGCGGGCGGAGATCGGACCCCAGTTCCATGAATGGGACTGCGTTACCGTCCGAGTCGGCCAATTCATCGTCGCTGCGTGCAAGACGATCGAGGTGCGATGAGTCTGTTCCCGCGGGCCGCTCTGTCTCCGACGGAGCGGGCGAGCGTCGAAGCCAAGCTGTACGAGCACGCACATGCGCTCTTGAAGCTCGGCATCCATCTCGAGCTGACGGCGGATTTCCGCCAGCTGCAGGCAGCGAACGCCGTCGCGTGCCGCCGCGGCGGCGTGCCGCTGCTGCCGCTCCTGAACCCGGACCGCACGACGCTTGGCGCCGACAACGCGTTCGCGCTCATCGGCCGGCGCGACGGCATGCCGGTCTGCACGATCGCGGCGGTCATCCGCCACGTCGCGGTCGGCCTGCAGGACGCGCTCGAGGATCTGAGCCTGCTCTACGATCCGCCGGCGCTGGCCGAGGCGACCGACGCCTGGTGCGAGGTCGACGCCGACGACCTGAACGACATCCGCGGCAAGATCATGATGCTGGGCACGCTGTGGCGCGACCCGGACCTGAAGCAGGCCGGCAGCACGGAGATCGGCGATCATATCTTCGCGCTCGCCATCCTCCACGGCCTCAAGCTGCACAAGCCGAACTTCGCCGCCGGCATCATCGCCGGCGAGACGGTCGAGTGGCTGGGCTACGACAAGGAGCATTTCCGCCGCTTCCACCACGGCCTGCGCTACGTCGATCCGGCCTGGGGCTACACGACCGAGACGGACCGGCTGGTGCTGGTCACCATGAGCCGGGCGCGCATGAAGGCGATGTTCCTGGGCCTGCCCGCCATCTGACGCGACCGCTTGGCGCGGCCGTCGATCTTCAACATAAATTATCGAATTCCGGGTTAAATTCTCGTCCATGAGGCGGCGATCAAAGATCCCGCCGATTGGGGCGCCGGAACGCCGGAGCCCGGACCGACGAAGGGTTTCATTAAATGAAACGCACCTATCTGGACCTGATTTCCATCATCGATCAGCTGCATCGCCGCTTCCTCGATCTGGTTGCGATCGAGCTCGATCGCCTCCGCATCATGGAGATCAACAGCGTCCAGGCCATTCTGCTGTTCAACATCGGGACCGCCGACATGACCGTGAGCGAGCTCATGCTGCGCGGCTGCTATCTCGGCTCGAACGTTTCCTACAACGCGAAGAAACTCGCCGAGATGGGCTATCTCATCCAGCGGCGCGCGGCCGAGGACCGGCGCACGGTGCGCGTCCGCCTGTCGCCCAAGGGGCTGGCGCTATGTGCACGGATCGACGCCATGCACGAGCGGCACCTGGCCGAGCTCGCGTCCGCATTGGCCAACGGCGCACCGGCCGATGCCGCCCCAACCAATGCGACCCCGGTCGAGACCACGCTCACGACGCTCCGGCGCTTCGATCGCTTCTGGAGCCGCATGGTCGACGAGGGGCCCCGCGGCAGGGCGATCGCCGACCGCGCCGCCTGATCGAGCGAGCCCTCTCCTCCCGCCGACCGCATTTCCCTCGCCCCGTTTCCCTCGCCCCGTTTCCCCCCACTCTGCCTTGCTCAACCTTGTCGCCTGGACAGGGTGGCGGATCGGCGCCAAGATTTCAGGCGCGTCCTGATACCGCCGGTCCCCCACCCTCGATTTGGGGGCGGTCGGTCGAGAGGCCGTCGGTCGAGAGGGAAACGAATTGGCTGCCGTCATCGCCAAGGCGAACGCAGTCGTGCTGGCGGGCCTCGTGGCTCTGGTCGCCATCGTCGCCCTCGTCAGCTTCGACCATGCGCGACGGTTCGACCTCGCGCGGGACGGTGCACGCCATAGCCGCATGACGCTCGACGCGATCCAGGACCTGCGCGCTGCGGTCGAGGCCGCCGAGTCCGGCGAGCGCGGCTATCTCTTGACCGGCCGCGACGAATATCTCGCATCTTATCGCCGCGCGCTCGGCCAGATCACAGCCCAGCAAGGACACCTCGCGCAACTGGTTGGCGACGTCGCCAGCCAGCAGCAGCGCTCGGAGGCGCTGGCCCAGGCGGTCCAGGACAAGCTGGCAGGGCTCGCCCGCGCGATCGAGTTAAGGACGACCACCCCCACAACGACACGCGAGGTCGACACCGACGTCGGCCTCGTGCAGACGGGACGCATCGCCGCGCTGCTGCGCGTGATGCTGGCCGAGGAGAGCGCCCGCCTGGAACAGGGTATCGCCGCAGCCGACGCGGCCGAGGCATCGAGCCGCCTCTGGAGCTTCGGCGGCATCGCCGCGGCACTCCTGGTGCTCGGCCTCGGCTCCTGGATGTTGCGGCGCGCAATCGCCGATCTGCGCACGACCCAGGCTGCGGCGCGCGCGCTCGCCCTGCACCTGCAATCCTCGCTCGACAGCCTGAGCCAAGGCATTGCGGTCTTCGACCCCGACCGGCGGCTGGTGCACTGGAACGACCGGTTCGTCCAGCTGCTCGACCTACCGCCGTCGCTCCAGGTCCATGGCACCGGCTACCTCACGCTCGGCCATTATCTCGCCGGCGGCAGCCGCCCGCCGTTCCTCGAGACCGAGGAGCAGATCGCGCGCGGCGAGGCGGGACGATGGCAACAGGCGCCGGCCGTCTACGAGCGGACGCTCGGCCCGCGGACCTTTGAGATCCGGCGCACGCCGATGCCGGACGGTGGCTTCGTCGTCACCTGCACCGACCTCACCGAGCGGGTCACCGGCGAGCGGGCATTGCGCGAAGCCCAGAAGATGCAGGCGATCGGGCAACTGACCGGCGGCATCGCCCACGACTTCAACAATCTCCTGACCGTCATCCTCGGCAATCTCGAAGCGCTGCAGAGCGTGCTGGGCCGGGATCACCCGGTGGCGGGGCGGATCGAAAGCGCCGTACGGGGCGCCGAGCGGGGGGCGAGCCTGACGCGGCACCTGCTCGCGTTCGCCCGCCGACAGCCGCTCGAGCCGCGGCCGCTCAACGTGCGCCGGCTACTCGCCGACATGAGCGGCATGCTGCACCGGACGCTCGGCGAGCATATCGACGTGCGCATGGTCGAAACGGCCGGGCTGTGGGACGTGCTGGCCGATCCGGCCCAACTCGAGAGCGCGGTCCTGAACCTCGCCTTGAACGCGCGCGACGCCATGCCGACGGGCGGGCGGCTCACGATCGAGACGGCCAACGTCGTGCTGGACGAAGCTTACGCCTGCGATCATGCCGAAATCGCGGCCGGCGACTATGTCATGATCGCCGTCAGCGACAGCGGAACCGGCATGGCGCCGGAAGTGCTCGAGCGGGCGTTCGAGCCGTTCTTCACGACCAAGCCGGCCGGCCGGGGCACGGGCCTCGGCCTCTCGATGGTGTTCGGGTTCGCCAAACAATCTGCGGGCCACGTCAAGATCTTCAGCGAGCCCGGCCATGGCACGAGCGTCAAGCTCTACCTGCCGCGAGTCATGAGCAGTGCGGCCGACTACGAGCGTCCTCAAACGCCGGTCGAACCGGCACGGTCGGCCGCGACCATCCTGGTGGTCGAGGATGACGAGGCGGTGCGCAGCATCGTCGTGCTGCATCTGCGCGACCTGGGCCATCGGGTGATCGAAGCGGGCGACGCGGTCGAAGCGCTGGCGCTCGCCCGCGAGATCGACCGGATCGACCTCGTGCTGACCGACGTCGTGTTGCCCGGCGCCATGCGCGGCAAGGAGCTGGTCGAGCAGCTCACGGAAGGGAGGCCTGGCCTCAAGGCGCTGTTCATATCGGGCTATGCGGAGGATGCGATCCTGCATCACGGCAAGCTCGACGAGGGCGTGCAGCTTTTGAGCAAGCCCTTCAAGCGCGACCAACTCGCCCGCAAGGTGGCGGAGATTCTCGGGGCACAGCCCCAGCGGAAGGGCCGCGACCCTGCCGACAACGTCATCCCGTTGAAGCCGGGCCAAAAGCCTAAACGATGACGAACCCGAGCGCCGGCGCCAGAGCCGACGAATCCTCGGCTTGTCCAGGCGAATTCGCCCCGGACACGGATTGAGCACCGAACTGCAATCGGACTGACACGAGGCGGCCGTAGCGTGCCCACCGGCAGCGCGATCCGCCGGAGGCTCTTTCGGCGGCGCGGCCCCACGCTTTCGGAGATCGAATATGCGCGTCCGGACTCCTTTCGCCGCCCGCCTCGGCGCTCTCGCCGTCGCCCCCGCCGCCCTCCTCGCCCTGGCCGGCCCTGCCATGGCCGCCGACGATTGCCCGAACGGCGGCACCGTCCGTTTCGGCGTCGAGCCCTATGAGGCCGCGGCCCGTCTCGTGCCCGTCTACGAGAACCTGGGCAAGCTGATTGCCGACAAGCTCGGCTGCAAGGTCGAGATCCAGGTGACGACCAGCTACAACGCCGAGATTGAGGCGATGCGCGCCGGCAAGCTCGAGATCGGCGAGTTCGGCCCGCTCGGCTACGTGCTGGCTCATCAGGTCGCCAAGGCCGAGGCGGTCGCGAGCTTCTCCGACAAGGAAGGCAAGCCCGACACTTATACCGCCAGCATCGTGACCTGGCCGGGCTCGGGCATCACCGCGCTCAAGGATGTGGCCGGCCATTCCTTCGCCTTCTCCGACCCGGCTTCGACCTCGGGCCACTTGTTCCCGGCCTACGGGCTGCGCAAGGCCGCGATCGATCCGGACAAGGACGTGAAGCCGGTCTATGCCGGCAGCCATACCGCCTCGTTCGAGGCGCTGCGCAACCACAAGGTCGAGGCGGGCGAGCTCAACAGCGACCAGATCCATTCGGCGAAGAGCCAAGGCATGTGGCAGGACGGCATGTTCACGACGCTGTGGCAGTCGGACCCGATCCCGCAGGATCCGATCGCCGTGCGCGGCGACTTGGCCCCCGCCTTCAAGGCGCGTGTCACCAAGATCCTGCAGACGCTCGACCTGCACTCCCTGCCGCCGAAGGATCTCGACATCCTCGCCGGCAGCGGCAAGACCCTCGTGCCGACCACGGATGCGGCCTATAGCGGCATCCGCGACCTGGTGAAGACGCTCAACATCGACCTGGCGAAGCTCTGATGCCGGCCATGCTGTCCGAGATGGTGCCCGGGGCGGTCGAGGCGGCACCCCGCCTCGTCGTCCGACGTCTTGCCAAGCGCTACCCGAACGGTCGGGTAGCGCTGAAAGGCGTCGACCTCACGGTCCATGACGGTGAGCTGGTCGTCATCCTGGGCAGCAACGGTTGCGGCAAATCGACCCTGTTGCGCTCGATCGTCCGACTGATCGAGCCGACGGGGGGCGAGGTTCTGATCGACGGCTGCGATGTCGCGAGCCTGAGCGGCGAAGGCCTGCGCCAGGCCCGCATCCCCTGCGGCATGATCTTCCAGCACGCGAACCTGGTTCGCCGGCGCAACGTGCTCGCCAATGTGGCGACCGGCGCGCTCGGCCAGCACCGGACCGTGGGCACGGCCGTAGGCCTGTTGCCGCGTACGGAGCTTGACGCCGCCCGCGGCTTCTTGAGCGAGGTGGGCCTGGTCGAATTCGGCCATCAGCGCGCCGGTACGCTCTCGGGCGGGCAGCAGCAGCGCGTCGCGATCGCGCGTGCGCTCGCCCAGCGGCCGCGCGTGCTCCTGGCCGACGAGCCGGTCGCGAGCCTCGACCCAGAATCGGCGCGCGAGATCATGGCGCTCCTGCGCCGGCTCGCGACCGAGGATGGGCTCGCCGTCGTGACTGTGCTGCATCAGCCGGACCTGGCGCTCGCCTTTGCCGACCGCATCATCGGCATGAAGGACGGCGAGATCGTGTTCGAAGGCTCGCCCGACTGCATTTCGGCCGCGATGATCGACCAACTCTATAGTCGACCAACTCCATCAGCGCTGCACCGCGCGGCCCGCCACTATCTGCTGCCGCTGATCCTGCTGATCGGGATCGGCCTCTTCGGCCAGTCGCTCTGGGCGATCGACGCCCGGCTGTCGGAACTCATCACCGGCATCCGCGGCATGGCGGACATCCTGACCCGCGCCTCGCCGCCCGACGTTACCAGCATTCCGAACCTCGTCTGGCCGGCGATCGAGACGCTCGACATCGCGCTGTTCGGCACGGTGTGCGGCGTCATCATGGCGGTGCCGTTCGCCCTGCTGGCCGCGCGCAACGTGACGCCCTCGCCCGTGGTCTACGCCGCCGCCCGCTCGGTCATCTCGCTCACGCGCGCCGTGCCCGACCTCGTCTGGGCGCTCTTGTTCGTGACCGCGGTTGGCCTCGGCCCGTTCCCGGGGGCGCTAGCACTCTCGGTTCATTCGATCGGCATGCTGGGACGGCTCTTCGCCGAGAGGATCGAGGACATGGACATGGGGCCGGTCGAAGCCCTGACGCTCACCGGTGCCGGCCGTGTCCGGGTCTTCACCCACGCGGTGGTGCCCTCGCTCCTGCCGTCGCTCTCCGGCATCGCGCTCTATCGGTTCGACGAGAACCTGCGCTCGTCGCTGGTGCTGGGCTTCGTCGGCGGCGGCGGCCTCGGCTTCCAGATGCTGACCGCCATGAACCTGTTCCAGTACCGCACCGTCTCGATGCTGCTGATCGTGACGTTCCTGCTGGTCATCGGCGCGGAACAGATTTCGGCCGCGCTGCGCCGCCTGATGGCCTGACACCATCTGATGGTCTGACCGGCGCTTTTCCGCCTCGCGGAACGTCGGTGCCATGATATTCTTCTATCCGACGTCAACGATGCCGGTCTCGCCATGTACGATCCGGACCGCGACCAGGAGGAGAATAGGGTGACGGCGAGCCTCGGCGCGCTGGCTCTAACCCTGCTGTTCATCGTTCTCGGCGTCTTTCTCGAACAGAAATTGGCGGCGCAGAGCCGGCTCGAAGACTGCCTCCTGAGCGGCCGGACCAATTGCGCGCCGATCTGGGTGCCACACCGCTGAGCGCCCGGCGCCGGCATCTCCCAAGCGCTCGCAAAGCCCCCTCCTCTCCCGCCCCGACGGAAGCCGCCCCATGCCGCAGATCCTCAGGCTCGCGTTCACCCGACGCTACGGCACCTATGCCGCCGTACTGGTCGCGACATTCGTGCTGTTCGTGCTCAGCCTCTGGCACGGCGCCTTCCTGCCGGCCTTTCTCGTGGCCCTGGCGCTCTCGGCACTCGGCACCTACGACCTGCGCCAGACCCATCATTCGCTCCGGCGCAACTATCCGATCGCGGCCCATATCCGCTATCTGCTCGAGGAGATCCGGCCGGAGATCCGGCAATATTTCCTCGAGAGCGACACGGACGGCATGCCGTTCAACCGCAACGCGCGCTCGCTCGTCTACCAGCGCGCCAAGGGCCAGCTCGATAAAAGGCCGTTCGGCACGGAGCTCGACGTCTATTCCTCGTCGTTCGAGTGGCTCAATCATTCGGTGGCACCGAAGGAACCGGTGATCGAACCGTTCCGCATCACGATCGGCGGGCCGGACTGCACCCAGCCCTATTCCTCCTCGGTCTTCAACATCTCGGCCATGAGCTTCGGTGCCTTGAGCGCCAATGCCATCCGCGCCTTGAACCGCGGCGCCCGGATGGGCGGCTTCGCCCATGACACGGGCGAAGGCGGCTTCAGCCCGTACCACAAGGCCGAGGGCGGCGACATCATCTGGGAGATCGGCTCCGGCTATTTCGGCTGCCGCGACGAGACCGGCCATTTCTCGCCCGAGCGCTTCGCCAAGCAGGCGGCCGAGCCGCAGGTCAGGATGCTCGAGATCAAGCTCTCCCAGGGTGCGAAGCCCGGCCACGGCGGCGTGCTGCCGGGCGCCAAGGTCTCGGCCGAGATCGCGTTGACCCGCGGCGTGCCCGAGGGTGTCGACTGCATCTCGCCGCCCAGCCACTCGGCCTTCTCGACGCCGCTCGAGATGATGCGGTTCGTGGGGCAGCTGCGTGGGCTTGGCCAAGGCAAGCCGGTGGGCTTCAAGCTCTGCCTCGGCCACCCGTGGGAGTTCCTCGCCATCGCCAAGGCGATGCTCGAGACCGGCATTTATCCGGACTTCATCGTGATCGATGGTTCGGAGGGCGGCACGGGTGCCGCACCGCTCGAGTTCGTCGACCATATCGGCATGCCGCTGCGCGAAGGCCTGATGTTCGTGCACAACACGCTGGTGGGCCTGAATATCCGCGAGCGGATCAAGCTCGGCGCCAGCGGCAAGATCACCGCGGCCTTTGACCTCGCCCGTACGCTCGCGATCGGCGCCGACTGGTGCAACGCCGCGCGCGGCTTCATGTTTGCCCTGGGCTGCGTGCAGTCGCAGAGCTGCCACACCGACCGCTGCCCCACGGGGGTCGCGACCCAGGATGCGATCCGCCAGCGGGCGCTCGTCGTGCCCGACAAGGCGGAGCGCGTGTTCCACTTCCACCGCTCGACCGTGAAGGCCTTGGCCGAAGTCGTGGCCGCCGCCGGGCTCGAACACCCGAGCGAGCTGCAGCCCTGGCACTTCTCGAAACGGCTGGGTGCTGCCCGCGTGCAGACGCTCGACCAGATCTACCGGTTCCTCGCGCCCGGCGAGCTTCTGGCGGGCACCGACGACCCGATCTTCAAGGACGCCTGGCGCATGGCCCGGCCGGACAGCTTCCAGCCGGCTATGGCGACATGACCGCTCAATGGGCTATCGAGACCAACTCCCAGCTTTTCAAGGGAGTCGTCCCAAACGCGGAGCCTTGGATCAGCTGATAGTCGAATTTGACGGAATACTTCACCTCTGGCGACCACCAGTAGACTCGCTCGTCCTGGTACCGTTCCTGCGGGAATTCAGCGGCGCATTTTACCTTGAACGCATCGAACTTTCCGGCATGCACGGTCACAGATTCGCGCCCCAGAACCTCGCAGGAATAGGTCCCGTGGGTGGACCTGGCGCCCTGGGCAGAAACGTCAGCGCTGGCCTTGTTTCCGACCTTGAGCGGCCAGAGCTTCTCCAGGGCTTCCTTTACCCCAGCGGAACTCGTTTGATTGCTGAAGCCGGCATGTTGAAACCCGCCGCCATGAGGGCAGTCAAACCCGCTCGCCGGCCCGAAGGTGAGCGGCGGTCCCACCGATAGGGTCAGCGTCGTGCCCTGTGCCGGACAGCCGAACTGCCCGTCATCAGCAAACGCAGCCGTGCCAAGAGAAGTTGCCGCCGCGAAAGCAGCGCCCCACAGAGCGTACTTCATCTTCTGATCCGCTAAAGTAATTGCGGAGTAGAGATGCTATCAGCCCGTCGAATTCGGCACAACAAACCGGGGGTAGAGGCGCGCACCCGTGTCCAGGTGCTCGATCAGATCTACCGGTTCTTTCGGCCGCCTATTTGCCGGGCAGCAGCGTACCGAGGGGGACTTCGACGAACGGCGCATCCGGCGCATGGCGCGTCAGGACGACGAGCCGGGTCGTCGAGATCCGGCTGCCCGACACCTGCCCCTCCAGCGAAAAAACGGCAGATTCCCAGCCGCTGTGATCGAAATCTCCCCGGGCGAGCAGCGTCAGCGTCAGTTTCTGCGAGGCTTTGACGACCGCGAGCCTGCGATGGTCTTCGACTTTGAATGCCGCGATCCCGGTTGCCGTCTTCAACGTCGGCGTAGAATTCCCGGCCGCGGGCGTGCCTTCGGCCAGAAGATCCGGCCATAGCGAGCCGGGGTAGTCCTTGAGGTCCCTCGCGTTCAGAAAATCGGGCGGAAGCGCCGTTTCCTTGGCCGGTGTTGCCCGCGCCAGCAGGGCCAGGCCCGCGCACAGCACGGCCTGGTACTTGACCACCTTGTAGTCGGAATCACTGTCGGATCCGACGATACGTTCCTTCAGATCGAGCCAATCCTGGCACGACGAGAGCTCTGCCTTGTGCCGTGCGTCCCCGGACTTGGTCACGATGGGCAGCGGATCTTCGAACGGCTTTGCCAGCTCTGCCCCGGCGCCCCCCGAAGTCTTGATGCCGAGATCCGGCGCAGCATAGAGCGGGATTTCCTGAGCTTCCGCCCCCATCGCCCAGACGCCGGCCAGAATTCCAAGCGCGACATTCTTCAGAGACGCCATGTTGCGCAATCTGCCCCTCACTTGTTCTTCGCGGCTTCGAGGAAACGCTCTTTCGTCCAGTCGTTCCGATCGTCGTTGACCCAGCTTCGCGCGCAAAGCTTCGACGCCTGGTCCCAGTCCCAGTCCTCGATCGCCTTCACCAGCCCATGTTTCTGATAACGGTCAAGGCCTGTCTGGCCCATGTTGTAGACCAGATCCAGGATCGCCCGCTTCACCGGCACGGGAAATGCGTCGAATTCGAAAAAGATTTTTTTCGCCATGGCCTCGTATTGCGGGATCATCGCCTTAAACAGGCGCAGAATCTCATCGTCCGGCAGGATGATCGTCGTTGTCTTCTTGTAATGGGCGGCGCCGAACTTGTTCGACTCGCCCTTCTTGAGGGGCGTCGCCAGCTTTTGAACCGCGTTGAAGGCCGCTTCCTTCTCGGCATCCGTCGCGGGCTTGCCATCCGCCTGATGCACGAATTTCAAGGCCTTTGCCGCCGCAGCGTTCGGCAGTAAGACGCCGATCCCGACCGTGACCTTGCACTTGCTGTCGAGATACATGTACTCGACGCAGCCCTCGTTCTGCTTGAAGTCATCTTCGCTTTGCTGCGAAGCCGGGTCGAAATTGCTGGCAGTGGCGACGAAGTGATCTTTCATCTCGATGTGCAGGATCCCTTTGTGGATCATGTCTGCGGCACAATCGAGAACCTCCTGGTCCGTCAGGTTGTGCACCGGCCTCTGGTCCGCGCACAGCGCCCGCAATTTGCCCATGACGACCGTATCGGTCGAGGCCTGCCGCAAAACCAGGGCCGCGTCCGGCACATAGCGCGTCCAATGCTGTTTGGACGGATGCGCATGCGCGGATTTCGTGACGACATGTTTGCGCCCGACGTGAACCTTTGTCGGATGCATGCCCGTCCTCCTTGATGCGACATCTGAGCCCTCAATGCCTCACATAAGCATCCCCTGCTTTCAACCGTCAATTTCCATTCGGCGGTGTCTGCTCGCCGCAGGGCTTTGAAGCGTGCCGCGTCGGCGCTGGGGATTTTCAGGAGGGCATGCGCCCTCTCACCCGAAGGAGAGAGGGCGCGGAACGCGCGCAGACGGATGTGGGCGTTTTACTGCCGCTGTACCTGGGTCACGTCGCGGACGGCGCCGCGCGAAGCGCTCGTCGTGAGCGCGGCATAGGCCTGGAGTGCCGGGGAGACGACGCGGTCACGCTGCTCGGGGTGCCAGGCCGCCTTGCCGCGGGCCACCATGGCGGCGCGGCGGTGCGCCAGCACCTCGTCCGACACATCGACACGGATCGTGCGGTTCGGGATGTCGATGACGATCGTATCGCCCTCCTCGACCAGGCCGATGGCGCCGCCCTCCGCCGCCTCGGGCGAGACATGGCCGATCGAGAGGCCCGAGGAGCCGCCGGAGAAGCGGCCGTCGGTCACGAGCGCGCAGGCCTTGCCCAGGCCCTTCGACTTCAAGTAGCTCGTGGGATAGAGCATCTCCTGCATGCCGGGGCCGCCCTTCGGGCCCTCGTAGCGGATCAGCACCACATCGCCCGGCTGGATCTTGTCGCCGAGGATGCCGTCGACGGCCGCGTCCTGGCTCTCGAAGATGCGCGCCTTGCCGGTGAACTTCAGGATTTCCGCGTCGACGCCGGCCGTCTTCACGATACAGCCCTCCTCGGCGATATTGCCGTAGAGTACGGCCAAGCCGCCGTCCTGGCTGAACGCATGCGCCTTGTCACGGATGACGCCCTTCTCGCGGTCGAGGTCGAGCGAGGGATAGCGGTTGTCCTGGCTGAACGCCTCGGTCGTGCGCACGCCGCCCGGGGCCGCGCGGTAGAAATGCTCGACGCTCGTGTCGGCGGACTTCGTCACGTCCCACTTGTCGAGTGCCGTGCCGATCGTGACCGAATGCACGGTCGGCCGGTCGCGATGGATGAGCCCCGCGCGGTCAAGCTCGGCCAGGATGCCGAGGATGCCGCCGGCGCGATGCACGTCCTCGACATGCACGTCCGCGGCCGACGGCGCCACCTTGCACAGGTTCGGCACGCGGCGCGACAGCCGGTCGATGTCGGCCATGGTGAAGGGCACCTGGCCCTCGTTCGCTGCCGCCAGGAGATGCAGCACCGTGTTGGTCGAGCCGCCCATGGCGATGTCGAGCGTCATGGCATTCTCGAACGAGGCGAAATTCGCGATGCCGCGCGGCAGCGCCGTCTCGTCGTCCTGCTCGTACCAGCGGCGCGCGAGATCGACGATGGTCCAGCCGGCCTCGACGAACAGGCGCTTGCGGTCGGCGTGGGTCGCGACGACCGTGCCGTTGCCGGGCAGCGCCAGGCCCAGCGCCTCAGTCAGGCAGTTCATGGAGTTTGCCGTGAACATGCCGGAGCAGGAGCCGCAGGTCGGACACGCCGAGCGCTCCATCACCATCGCCTCCTCGTCGGAGACCTTGGGGTCGGCGGCCGCGACCATGGCGGTAATCAGGTCGACCGCCTTGCTCTTGCCGTGATGGATGATCTTGCCGGCCTCCATCGGCCCGCCGGAGACGAACACGGTCGGGATGTTGAGCCGCATCGTCGCCATCAGCATGCCGGGCGTGATCTTGTCGCAGTTCGAGATGCAGACGAGCGCGTCGGCACAATGGCCGTTCACCATGTATTCGACGCTGTCGGCGATGAGCTCGCGCGACGGCAGGCTGTAGAGCATGCCGCCATGGCCCATGGCGATACCGTCGTCGATGGCGATCGTGTTGAATTCCTTGGCGACGCCGCCCGCCTTCTCGATCTCGCGTGCGACCAGCTGGCCCAGGTCCTTCAGGTGCACGTGGCCCGGCACGAACTGGGTGAAGGAGTTGGCGATGGCGATGATCGGCTTGCCGAAATCTTGATCGGTCATGCCCGTCGCGCGCCACAGGCCGCGCGCGCCCGCCATGTTGCGGCCGTGGGTGCTGGTTCGAGAACGATAGGCTGGCATCGCGCTTCCTCGGGTCTCACTTGTTCGGGCTTACCATCGAAGACCGGAAGATACGCCGCAACCGCAATAAACGGCAATTGGCGCATGGCTGCTGCGAAAGAAAAGATCGAGCCCATCGCGGATGGTGATCGATGGTGATAATGCCCTCGCACCCTTTTCATCGTCATGGCCGGGCTTGATGTAAAGACCGGAGACATCCACGCGCTTGAGCAATGCGCGATCCTGCCGGCTTCACACCTGACCGCAATGCGTGGATCCCCGGGTCAAGCCCCGGGATGACGATTGAGAGAGGCCTCAGGCCGGCGTGCCGATCAGCCGTTCCTCGAGCCGGCAGGTCTCTTCGATGATCCGGCCCCAGAGGTCGCGGACATAGACGGGATCGAGCCCGCGTGCCGCCCCGCGCTCGGCGCAACGCGCCTTGACCGCCTCGATCCGGTCCGGCAGGCGGACGGGGATGCCGGTCGCCCGCTTGTAGTCGGCAACCCGTTCGGCGACGGCGATGCGCTCTGCCAAGAGATCGAGCAGGCGGTCGTCGATGTCGTCGATCAGCCTGCGCAGCTCGGTGAGATCGGCGGCCATCGGGTGTCTCCAGAACGGGGCGAGAGGCGGTGATCAAAGCGTCATCCGCCGCCCCTGTCAAACCGGTGCCTCAAATCGCCACGCCGGCTTGCCGGCAGCCTGCGTCGATTTATACTGCGCGCCGGGAACCAACGGTTGCGGAGCATCCTCATGAAACGCGTCCTGGCCGCAACACTGCTCGCCGGCCTCACGGCCTCCCCCGCGCTGGCAGCCCTCAAGCCGGGCGATGCAGCGCCCAAATTCACGGCGCCGGCGACGCTCGCCGGCAAGGAATTCACCTTCAAGCTCGCCGACGCGCTGAAGCACGGGCCGGTCGTGCTCTATTTCTATCCGGCCGCCTTTACCAAGGGCTGCTCGGCCGAAGCGCATGATTTCGCCGAGGCGACCGAACGGTTCAAAGCGCTGGGCGCCATGGTCGTCGGCATCTCGGCCGACAAGATTGCCGTGCTCGACAAGTTCTCGACCGCCGACTGCCAGAGCAAGTTCGCCGTCGCGGCCGACCCTGAGCTCACGGTCGCGAAATCCTATGACGCCGTCATGGCGAAGAACCCGAGCTACGCCGACCGCACGTCCTACGTGATCTCGCCCGACGGCAAGATCCTGTCGACCTACAGCTCGCTCGACCCCGACGGCCATGTCGCCAGCACGATCGCCGCGGTCGAGAAATGGCGGACCGAGCACAAGGGCTGACGGCCCGCCACCGGACCGCCGTCAGTCGAAGACGACGCCCTTGCGCAAGAGGATGTTGCCATAGGGCCGGCGCTCGCCGGTGATCACGATCGCGTAGGCATTCTGCGCCCGGTCGTAGAAGTCGAACCGGTCGAGCGGATCGATCGGCGTGGTGCTGCCGGCGGCGCCCAGGATCTCGAGATAGTCGGCCACGGTCGGCGGAATGGCGTCCGGCTCGCCCACGACCTGCATGGTCGAGACCGGCCGCTCGACGAAATTATCGAGCGGCAGCACCGACAGCACGGCGGAGAGCAGCGCATTGCCGTCGACGCCGTCGAGCCGGATCAGCCGGCGCGCGAACGCCGCCGCCGGGAAGTTGGCGTCGACGAGCGCGATCTCGTCACCATGGCCCATCGAGGCGAGCGCATGGAGCAGGTCGGGCGTGAGCAGCGGGTCCAGTCCCAGCAGCATGGCGGGTTCTCCCTAAGAGGTCGGTCAATGGGGCTTGAATAGCCCAAGGTCGATCGAGGCGGCCATCGCGGCATAGCCGGCGTCGTTCGGATGCAGATGGTCGCCGCTGTCGTAGCCGGGCGCCAGGTGGACCGGTCGGGCCGGATCGCGCATGATCTGGTCGAAATCGAGCACGGCATCGAAAGCGCCGCTCTCGCGGATCCAGCGATTGACCGCCTGCCGCATCGTCTCGCCCTGGGTCGCCCAGTAGGGCGAATCCTCGAACGGCAGCAGGGTCGCGCCATAGATCTTCAGCCCATGATCGTGCGCCCGGTCGGCCAGTTGCCTGAGTGCCGCGATGATCTGGGACACATCGACCGGCGTGTCGGGCGCGTGCCCGATATCGTTGATGCCGAGCAGCACGGTCACGTAGCGCACGCCGGCCTGGGCCAGCACGTCCCGGTCGAAGCGGGCGAGCGCGTTCGGGCCGAACCTCGACTCGCTCAGCAGCCGGTTGCCGTCGATGCCTGCATTGACCACGCTGACGTGCCCGCCATAGCGGGCTTCGAGCCGGGCGGCCAGAAGATCGGGCCAGCGCCGATCGGCGTCGACCGTCGAATGCTGTCCGTCGGTAATCGAGTCGCCGAGGGTGACGACGGCGGCGTCGCCAGCTTGGCCCTCAACCTCGATGCCGCTCAGCACCGGACGCGCCAGAATGGGCGCAGCACCAGCGAGACTCGCCGCCGCGGTCTGGTCGCCCGGCGCCACATAACCTGTCTGCACGCCCAGCGAATGCTGGGTAATCGGGCCGGTGTCGGCCGGGAAATAGAGGCTGACGGTCACGTCCGCCCCGGAGGGCACGGCAAGGTCGATCGGATCGCTCAGATAGTCGGCCCCTTTCGGGATCGCGAACCGGCCCTGGCCGGCGAATGTCACGACATGATCCGGCGCATCCCTACCCGACAGACAAACATGCACCGCACCGACGATGAGCGGCGCCCGGCCCAGGCCGTTGGACAGGCGCAGTCGGATCCTGGACCCGCCGATGCTGACATGGGCGACGAGCCTGACGGTCTGGTCCTTGTAGCTGGGCGACGGCTTGTCGGCGGTTAGGAGCGGATCGGACGGACTGGCGCCCCAGGTCCCGACCCACCGGTCGCCGGCTTCGGCCGAATGGGCGAGTGCCGAGAGCAAAAGGCCGACCAAGAGGCATCCGAACGCCACCCGGGTCATCCCTGGTCGGCCGGCCTTCGCCGAGCGCCTGCGGAACATGTGGCTTGGCCTCACGGTCGTTCAACGGATCACGGCCACGCGGACGAGGCGGCGCCGGGGGAAGATGCCTGTCGGGGTCACGATCCTGCTCGACCGCCGGTGGAGTGGCAACCGGTTCTTTCGAGCATCGGCCAACCCGATGCATTCCCCTTACGGGAGGTGCGGGATGGGATCTCAGAACGGCTCGACGAACGGCCTCAAGTCGACCTCGTGGCTCCAGGCCGAGCGGTGCTGGCGATGGAGCTGCCAATAGGCGTCCGCGATCGGGTCGAGCTGCAGCATTCCGTCCGGCCCTTTCTCGGCTCGGCGCTGCGGCACGCGGCTGTTCAAGCGCTCGCCGTCGATGCCGCCGTCGATCACGACATGGGCGACGTGCAGGCCCATCGGCCCGAATTCCCGCGCCATCGCTTGCGCGACCATGCGCAGCCCCGCCTTGGCGGCGCTGAAGGCGGCGAAGCTCGGCCGGCCGCGCAGCGAGGCGCTGGCACCGGTAAAGAGGATCGTGCCGCGGCCCAAGGGCGCCAAGCGCCGCGCCGCCTCGCGCCCGACCAGGAAGCCGCCCAGGCAGCCGACACGCCAGGTCTCCTCGAACCACTCGATGGACATGGTGCGGAAATCATGCGGCCGGTTGTTGCCGGCATTGTAGACGACCAGGTCGGCCGGGCCGGTCGCATCGTCCGCCATGGCCCGGTCGAACAGCGCCACCACATCGGCCTCGCGCGTCGTGTCGGTCGGGACGGCGATCGCCTGCCCGCCGCTGTTGCGGATTGTCTCGGCGACCCGCTCGATCTTGGCCGGCGTGGTGCCGGCGACCAGCACTTCGTAACCGCCGGCGGCGAAGCGCCGGCAGAGTGCCGCACCCAGGCCGGCCTCGGCGCCGACCCCGACCACGACAGCCTTCAGTGGCTTCGCATCGCTCATCGCTTGTCCTCCGTTCGCTTGTCGTCGAGGGGGAAGATCAGGCAGGTCGTCGTGCCATGGGCATAAAGCCTGCCGTCCGGATCGGTCAACCGTGCCTCCGACGTCGCGATGCGGCCGCCGACATGAATGACCTTGCCCTCCGCCCTGACCGGGCCGGTCGAAAGCTTGAGCGGTCGGACATAGTTCACCTTGAGCTCGACCGTCGTATAGCCGAAGCCGGGCTTGAGCGTCGTGTGGATCGAGCAGCCGAGCGCCGAGTCCAGGAGGGTCGCGGCGAAGCCGCCATGGACCGAGCCGATCGGGTTGTAATGAAATTCGGCCGGCAGGGCTTCGAACACGGCAACACCCTCGTCGAAGCGCACCGGGCGGAAATCCATCAACGCGCCGATCGGCGCCCGGAACGTATCGGTGTCGAGGCCGCGCCGCAGATACTCGAGCCCGCTCAAGCCCGCAAGCTCGGCCGGGTCCAGGACCGGCAGTTCCCAGCGGATGGTCCGGCTGCGGACGGTTTCGGGAGAACTCATCGATATCATCCTGAAAGTTTATCCGTCGCCACTTTCCGCTTTTGCGGGCCGTTCGACAATGGGCCGGGGCACGTGCATGATCATCGCCATGCCGCCCCGGAACATTCTGGCTAAGCTTCGCGCCTATGCTGCCCATGACGATCCGCTCGTCGCCACCACCAACCTGGTGGCGCTCGTCGTCGCCGGCAACATCCCCTTCTATCCTGTCTACTATCTGGCGCTGATCGGCTGGAGCGCCTGGCCCTCGCTGCTGGACCTGCCGGCGGCACTCGCCTTCTTTGCCATCCCCTGGATCGTACGCCATTCGAGCCTGCTGGGCCGGACCGCCCTGCCCGTGATCGGTGTCGCGAATGCGCTCATCTGCGTGAAGCTCCTGGGCGAGGCATCGGGCAACGCCCTCTATCTGGTGCCCTGCGTGGTCGCGGCCGCCCTGTCGTTTCGCGCGAACGAGCGCTGGGTCATGCTGCCGCTGGTCTGGCTGCCGGTCGCAATGTTCCTCGCGACCCTCGGCCGGTTGGGCGAGCCGCTCGTTCCCTTCACGGAGGCTGAATTCACCGCCATGTTGCGGCTTAACGCGGTCAGCGCCGGCGTCTTCGTCGGCTTCCTCGGCATGCTCTACGGCCGCAGCGCCATCGTAAGCGCGCGCGCCAGCCGCTGAACCGTCTGGGGCGCCTGATCCGGCGGCACGTTGGTGAAGTTCAAGAGCAGGCCCCGGCGCTTCTCCGGCCCGGCATAGGCCTCGGACAGCGGGCTCGGCCCGAGCCCGGCCGCGAGGCATGCCTCGGCCGCCGCCGCGTCGTCCACCGTATCCGCGAGCCGCAGCAGCACGTGCATGCCGCCGGCGCCGAGCGCCACCGCAGCGGCGCCGAACTGCCGCTCGAGCGCCCGGACGACGGCGGCGCGCCGCGCGGCATAATGTTGCCGCATGCGCCGAATATGGCGGCCGAAATGTCCCTCGGCGAGGAAGTCCGCAAGCGTCGCCTGGCTGTCCGTCGCCGCCAGCGGCGCCAGCAGCGCCGCCGCCTCGGCGACCTGCGCGGTCAATCCGGCCGGCGCCACCAGATAGCCGAGCCTGAGGCCCGGAAACAGCGTCTTGCTGAAGGTGCCGACATAGAACACGCGATCGGCCCGGTCGAGGCTCTTCAAAGCCGGCAGCGGCCGGCCGACATAGCGGAACTCGCTGTCGTAATCGTCCTCGACGATCCAGGTACCCTGCGTCGCCGCCCAGTCGAGCAGCTGCAGCCGGCGCGGCAGCGACAGCGCCATGCCGAGCGGTGCCTGATGCGACGGCGAGACGAGCGCCAGCCGCGCCTCCGGCGCCAGCGCCCGGCCGGCCGCGACGTCGAGCCCCTCGCCATCGACCGGCACGGACACGAGCCGGGCGCCTGCCGCGGCTAAGCCATTGCGGGCGAGGAAATAGCCGGGCTCCTCGACCCAGACCGGCCGGCTCGCGAGGTCGAGCACACGGGCAATGAGCCCGAGTGCGCCTTGGAAGCCGGCGGTCACGATGACCTGCTCCGGCGGCACGGCGATGCCGCGCGCCACGGCCAGATAGCGCGCGACGGCCCGGCGCAGCGGCAGGATGCCGACGGGATCCGGTGGCAGGAGGGCCGCCGTCGCGAGCCCGCGCGCCCGGCGCGCCGCCAGCCGCGACCAGAGCTTGCGCGGAAACAGGTCGAGCGCCGGCAGCCCCATGCGGAACGGCACCGGCGCTTCCAGCAGCACCCGGGCCGCGGACGGTACCGATGTGGCAACGGGTGGTGCGGGCGCCACCTCGGCGGCGGCCGCGACGAAGGTCCCGGCGGCGCCGTGGCCCTGGATATAGCCCTCGCCCGCGAGCTGGCCGTAGGCCGCCTCGACCGTGCCGCGCGCGATGCCGAGCTGGCTTGCGAGGCTGCGGGCGGACGGCAGCCGCGTGCCTTCGTGCAGCGTGCCGTCCAGCACGGCGGCCGAGATGCGGCGGTAGAGCTGGCGATAGGCCGGCTCGTCGGCGCCGCGGTCGAGCAGATGATCGAACATGGCCCAGCCATTCGAGCATGAATTGGCTCTTCTGACTAGGACGTCCGACGCGTATTTCCCCTGAGTGTCGGACGGGCGCCGGGCCCGTCCCTCGGGAAGAAGAGGATCGCCATCGTGAAGGCCCGTATCGACTACGCCCGCTTCCGTTCCCTGACCGAGCGTACGGCGGCGGCACTCGTCTCGATCTCCGCCGCCGTCAAGGAAAGCGGCCTCGACCCGAAGATCATCGAGCTCGTCAAGGTCCGCGCGTCGCAGATCAATGGCTGCGCGTTCTGCCTGCACATGCATGTCGCCGAGGCCCGGGCGATCGGCGAGCGCGACGACCGTCTGCATCTGCTCTCGGCCTGGCACGAATCGCCATTCTTCACGCCACGCGAGCGGGCGGCCCTCGCCTGGACCGACGCGCTGACCCGGCTCGACCAGGGCCATGTGCCGGACGAGGTGTTCGCCGAGGCGAGCGCACAGTTCGACGAGGCCGAGCTGGCGCAGCTGACCTCGACGGTCATCACGATCAACGCCTGGAACCGGATCGCGATCGCCTATCGCTTCGTGCATCCCGGTCAACCGTAATGGCAGGACCGGTCCGCCTCGTCGCCGTGGCACCCGACGACGCCCGTGCCACGGCACCCTGCCTGCCCGTCCTGCGGGTGCTGCGTCCGCATCTGGGTGCCGACGAGGCGGTCCTGGCGCAACTCGCCCGCCAGGCGGCCGAGGGCTATCGGCTGCTCGCCGCCGTCGACTCCGAGGACAAGGTCCTGGCGCTCGCCGGCTGGCGCTTCCAGGAGAACACGGTCTATGGCCGCTTTCTCTATGTCGACGATCTGGTGACCCTGCCCGACCGGCGCGGCGAGGGACTGGGCGAGTGCCTGATCGAGGCCCTCGCGGCGCAAGCGCGGGCCGCCGGCTGCCGTCGTCTGGCGCTCGATTCCGGCGTCACGAACAGTGCGGCCCACCGGTTCTACTTCCGTCAGCGGCTGACCGTCGGCGCCTTCCGCTTCAGCCTGCCGCTCGACTAGGCCCGTAGCGGCAGCCCGGATCCGGCCTTTCCCTGGAGCCGGCGTCATGCGATTGCAATGAAAGCCGGATAGTCGTGCGCGGTCCTGGCCGCGCGCGACTTCCGCCCTTTCACGAGCATTGCATGCCCTCACCCCCACCCCTGCTGCCACCGACGCTGCTGGTCGAAGCGCTCCGCATCCGCCACCGGCTGCCGTCCGGCGACTGGATGACGGCCGTTGCCCTCGACCGGCTGGCGCTCGAGCCGGGCGGGCATCTGGCGCTGACCGGCGCGTCCGGTTCGGGCAAAAGCTCGCTCCTGTCGGCGCTCGCCGGGCTCGACCGGCCGTCGGACGGGCGGGTCCTCTGGGGCGACACCGACCTCGCCCGGCTGACCGAACCGGCGCGCGATCGTTGGCGTCGCGCACGGATCGGCCTCGTGTTCCAGGATTTCCATCTGGTGAGCGGGCTCGACGTGCTCGGCAACATCCTGCTGCCGGCCCGGTTCGGCGGTACCTGCGCCCGGGCCCTGAAGCCACGGGCAATGGCGCTCGCCGCCCGCGTCGGGCTCACCCGGCCGCATCAGCCGGTCGAGCGCCTGTCGCGCGGCGAGATGCAAAGGGTCGCGGTCGCACGTGCCCTGTTGCTCTCGCCCATGATCCTGCTCGCCGACGAGCCGACCGCCAGCCTCGATGCCGAGACCGGCAACGCGATCGGCGCCCTGCTCATCGAGGTCGCCCGCGAGCTCGGCAGCACGCTTGTCGTCGCGACGCACGACCCGTGGCTGAGGCAGCGGCTCGGCCGCGAACTCCGGCTCGAAGCCGCCGGGCTCGCGGCATGAACCCGCTGCCCCTGCTGCTCGCAGACCTGAAGCGCCACTGGGGCGGCGCGCTCGCCATCGTGCTGCTGATCGCGGTCGCGGTGGCCCTGGGCGTCTCGGTCAGCGCCACCGCCCGGGCACTGCGCCAGGGCAGCGCCGACGCCGCCCGGTCGTTCGATCTCCTCATCGGCGCGCCGGGCAGCCAGACCCAGCTCGTGCTGACCGGCGTCTATCTGCAGCCGGCCGCCCTGCCGCTCATCGATGGCCGCCTCCTGGCCGATCTCGCCGCCGACCCCGGCGTCGCCGCCGCGGCGCCGATCGGCTTCGGCGATTTCCATCGGGGCTACCCGATCGTCGGCACCGACGCCGCCTTCGCCCAGCGCTGGGGCGCGGTGCCGATTGCCGAGGGCCGGATGTTCGCCCGGCGCGACGAGGTCGTGCTCGGCGCCGGCATCGACTGGCCGCTCGGCACGCGCTTCCACCCGAGCCATGGGCAGCATCATGCGGTCGAGGATGACGATGACGAGGCGGCGCATCAGCATCAGGAGCTGACCTATACCGTCGTCGGCCGCCTGGCGCCGCAGGGCACGCCGTGGGACCGGGCGATCCTGGCGTCGATCGAATCGGTCTGGTGGGTCCATGGCCTGCCGGACGGCCATCCGCTGGGCACGCCCGAGACCCGGCTCGGCCCGCCGTGGGACCGGGAGTCGCTCGCCGGCATTCCGACCATCGTGGTCAAGCCCAAGGGCATCGCCGACGCCTATCGCCTGCGCGACCAGTATCGTCGCGGCGGCACCATGGCGCTGTTTCCGGCCGAGGTGCTGATCGGGCTCTACCAGACCCTGGGCGACGCCCGGGCGCTCATCGCCGCCATCGCACTCGGGACCCAGGTACTGGTGGTGGCCGCCGTGCTGCTGGCCGTGCTGGCGACGCTCGCGACGCGGCGTAAGCAATTGGCCGTGCTGCGCGCGCTCGGCGCCTCCCGCGCCTTCCTGTTCCTGCTGATCTGGCTCGAGGTCGAGGGGTTGGTGCTGACGAGCGGGCTCCTGGGCCTGGGGCTCGGCTGGGCCGGTGCCGCCGCCCTCGCTGGCACCTTCGCGGCGCGGACCGGCGTCGTGCTGCTGGTCGAGATCGGCGGGCCGGAAGTCGTGCTGGTCGCTGGCCTGACCCTGGCCGGCGCCGCCCTGTCGCTGCTCCCGGCGCTCGGCGCCTATCGCACGCCGGTCTCGACGGCGCTCAGAGGCTGAAACAGGCGCCGCCCGATACCGTCACGAAGCTGCAACCGCCTCAATCTACTGTCCTTTCCGACCGAATTCCCCCTCCGGAGCCCCTGACGATGCCGCTCTCCCCTGCCCGCCTCGCCCTCGTCGCCGGCCTCGGCCTCACCCTCGCCGCCCCGGCATTCGCCGACCAGGGCACGGCAGCGCTCAAGCCCGCCGACCAGACCAAGCCCGGCGAAGGCAACGCGGCGGCTGCAGCGATCGCGGCCAAGTCGCCGCTGGTGCAAAGCGCCTATCGCCTCGTGCTGACCCAGCTGAAGCAGGTCAAGAACGCCGAGCTGCGGCAGAAGACCGAGGACGCGCTCGCCAATCCCAAGACCTGCATCGAGCACCGCGTCGGCGTCGACGACGCGAAGAAGCAGGCGATCCTGGACAAGCTCAAGGCCGAGGGCCTGATCGACCCGGCCGACGAGACGAAATTCCCGGGCGGGCTCAAGGCCGGCGTGTTTCCGCCGGTCATTGCCGAGGCGGGCTCGTGCCCCAACCTGCCGCAGCCGTTCTGGGCGGCGCCCGGCAGCGTGTTCGGCGGCCATCATTCGGAGCCGGGCGGGCTCGCCATCCACACGTCCTTCAACCTGTCGAGCGACCTGAGCCTGGCCGAGAACTATCGGCGCATCTACGGCACCGTAGGCAAGAGCGGCCTCGCCGAGGTGACGCCGGTCCGCGGCAAGGTGCCGGCGCCGGCCGCGGCGACCGTGCTCATCGACGACGACATCATCCGCCTGGCGCCCATGTGGCACGACTGGACCAAGACCATCGTGTTCCAATGGACCGCCGAGGGCGGCGAGTTCGCCGAGCTTAATTTCGGCGGCAACGGCAAGACCGACAACTACGGCGCCGACGGCGACAGCAAGACCGGCGCCCATCACATCCTGGCCGTCGCCGAGACCATGAAGCGCGGCTTCCCGCCGGCCTTCGTCGTAACCCAAGCCTCGGCCCACTCGGCACCGACCGGCGGCTTCGAATATCGCGTGGTCAACTGGCTGCGCGCCGCCGCCATCGTCGCCGGCATCGACCCGGTCGCGAAGGGCTACCTGACCCAGGACAAGGCCGGCCGCCTGCGCCTGCCGGCCGTGCGCGAGCTCGGCTCGACCGACCTCATGAACACGCTGCCGAACCAGCCCAACCTGCTGGTGGAATATGTCCTGCACAACCTGTCGGACGCCGACTACACCTACACCGGCCCGGCGGTGGCGCAGGCGCAGGTCGTCCTCACCGTGCTCGCCCAGAAATACGGCTACGACGCTGCCGACATCGCGCGCTTCAACACCAAGTTCCGCAATCCCGCCTTAAGCTATCTCGGCGCCGAGCATGTGCAGATCGTCTATGCCAACAAGGGCCTGGACGGTGTCGCCGCCGACCTCGACCGGCTGCGCAAGGCGGGCGTGATCTAGAGCCGCTCGTAGGTCGCGCGCTCGAGCCGGATGAGGCTCACGAAACCGGTCTTCGGGTCCATCTTGGGCCCGAGATCGAGCGTGCCGGTGACCGCGATCGGCACGGCATTGTCGGCATAGTCATTAGGACCCGCGAGATGCACGACGACGATGTCGGCCGGCCAGTTGGCGGCACTGTCGCAGAACGGGCAGACCGACATCGGCTCGCGCGTCAGCACGAAGAAATCGGCGTCGGGCTTCAACGGCGGCGCCATGAAGCCCTTCATCACCACCGGCCGGCCGGCGAGGCCGTTGGTCTTGGGCGTGGTAACCAGCCCAGCGGCCCCGGCCGGCTCGTAGAGCTCGGTGAACTTGAGCAGAGCCGCCTCGGCGGCCCGCGCCCGCGGGGCAAGGAAGCCCAAGAGCATCCCAAGAACAACCTGGCGGCGATCAATCATGCATAAATTCCCAACTTCCGGTGAACCAAATCATAGTCGCTTCGTTTGACCGTTTGATAGCGTTCGACCGCCACAGATCGGCGCTTGCCTACGGCAACTCGCGATGCGACCTTGGTCATGAGCTCTCCGGCTTCGACCGCGCCGTAAGCACCTTAGACCCGATGAGAGGAGACAAGCTTATGGACCGCGAAGCCTTCCTGACCGCCCTCGGCCAGAACCCGCTCCGCCAATCGGTGCTGCGCCATCCGTTCTTCGACCATGTCGCGAACGAGCCGCTTAACCGCACGCAGGTCGCGGTGTTTCTCGGCCAGTATTGGTACCCGATCAGCTACTTCCCGGAGTTCCTGGCGCGGGCCGTGGCCGTGCTGCCGACGACGGAGCTCAAGACCCAGATCTCCAAGATCCTCTACCAAGAGCTGGGCGAAGGCGAGATCGAGCGCGCGCACGAGAACCTCTATCGCGACACGATGGTCGACGCGGGCTTCGCCGAGGCCGACGTCATCGCGGCCCCGATGACCGAGGCGACGCGGCGCCTGATGGACGGCTATCGCCGTTCGTCTGCTCGCTTCCAGTCGGCCCTCGGCTTCGTCTACGGCACCGAGATCATCGACATGCGCATCGTCTCCGGCCTCGGCGCCGCCGTGACGGCCGCCTCGGGCAAGGAACAACTGCCCTGGGTCGATATCCATGTCGAGCAGGAGCCGGAGCATGTGCGCAAGGCGCGCCATGCCGTGCGGCTCGATTTCTCGGCCGACGACATGGCCGAGATCGTGGCCAACGCCGAGGAGATGTGGCGCCTGTGGGACGGCTTCTTCACCGGCCTGCTCCAGACCTGGACAGCCCAGCGCGCAGCGTGATCGGACGGTCTTGCCGACCTGATTAAATCCGTCATTCCCCGCGAAGGCGGGGATGACGGCAACTTGCTTCAGACCGTCTGCCGCTGCTCGAACGAGATCGAGCCGTCGTCGTCCGCGGCGGTGCGTTCGACCGCGGTCACGGCCGCCGTGGACGGGCCGTGCCAGCAGGCCTCTGCCAGGCTTTCGAGGGCATGGGCCGCACCGATCGCCAGAACCTCGACCGTGCCGTCGCGCCGGTTCCTGACCCAGCCGGCAAGGCCCAGGGCCTCCGCCGTGCTCGCCGTCCACCAGCGATATCCCACCCCCTGCACCCGGCCGCGGATGGTGAGATGCAGGGCGGTGCGGCTCACGAGGCCTACTCGAACTCGATGATGACCTGGTCGACCGCCAGGCTCTCGCGCGGGGATGCCGCGATCTTCTTCACCTTGCCGTCGCGCTCGGCCCGGAGCACGTTCTCCATCTTCATGGCCTCGACCACGGCCAGTTCCTCGCCCGCCTTGACGTCTTGACCTTCGGCAACGGCGACCGAGACCAGGAGGCCCGGCATCGGCGACAGCAGGAACTTCGAGAGATCGGGCGGCGTCTTGACCGGCATGAGGCCGGTGAGCGCACCCACCGCATGGCTGACCACGCGCATCTCGGTCGCCGCCCCCGAACGGAACAGCGTCAGGACCGCGCCGGCCCGGTCAATCTGCAGCGTGATGCCGACGCCGTCGATCTTCGCCTCGAACAGGCCCACGCCCGGCGCCCACTGGGTCAGGATCTGGCGCGTATGGCCGTCGAGCGTCACGGCATAGGTGCCGTCGGCGCCGGGCACGACATGGACCTCGCGGCGTGCACGCGGCGGCGGGCCGACCAGCACGGTCCAGTCGGCCGGCACGGCCGGCTTGTGCGGCCCTGACGCCGCACCCAAGTCGCGGGTCGTGATCCGGTGCTGGGCCACGGCCGCGATCGACACCAGCTGATCCGCCTCGTCGCGCGACAGGGCGGCCCCCTGGAACCCATCCGGGAACTCGGTCGCGATGAAGTCGGTCGAGAGCCGGCCCGAGGTGAAGCGCTCGCGCCCCATGATCGCGGCCAGGAAGCCGATGTTGTGGTTGACGCCGCGGATCGCGAAGGCGTCGAGCGCCTGGGCCATGCGGTGGGTCGCATCCTTGCGGTCGGCGCCGTAGGTCACGAGCTTCGCGATCATCGGGTCATAGAACATGGTAATTTCGGCGCCCTCGTAGACGCCGGTGTCGACGCGCACGCCCTGCCCTTCGGGCGGACGGTAGCGGGTCAGGCGCCCGATCGACGGCACGAAGCCCCTGAGCGGGTCCTCGGCATAGACACGCGCCTCGATCGCGTGGCCCTTCAGCTTCACGTCGGCCTGGGTGATCGGCAGCTTCTCGCCATAGGCGACCCGGATCATCAGCTCGACCAGGTCGAGGCCGGTCACCTCCTCGGTCACCGGATGCTCGACCTGGAGCCGCGTGTTCATTTCGAGGAAGTAGAAATTGCGGTCGCGGTCGACGATGAACTCGACCGTGCCGGCCGACTTGTACTCGACGGCCTTGGCGAGCGCCACCGCTTGGGCGCCCATGGCGGCGCGCGTCGCCGCGTCCAGGAACGGCGACGGCGCCTCCTCGATCACCTTCTGGTGCCGGCGCTGGATCGAGCATTCGCGCTCGCCCAGATAGATGACGTTGCCGTGGGCGTCGCCCAGCACCTGGATCTCGATATGGCGCGGCTCCTCGATGTATTTCTCGATGAACACCCGGTCGTCGCCGAAGGACGAGCGCGCCTCGTTCGTGGCCGAGCGGAAGCCTTCCTTGGCTTCGGCGTCGTTCTTGGCGAGGCGCATGCCCTTGCCGCCGCCGCCAGCCGACGCCTTGATCATGACCGGATAGCCGATCTCGCGCGCGATCTTCACCGCCTCGTCGCCGTCGGCGATGACACCCATATAGCCCGGCACGGTCGAGACGCCGGCGGCCTTGGCGAGCTTCTTCGACTCGATCTTGTCGCCCATGGCGGCAATGGCGTGGGTGCCCGGGCCGATGAAGGCGATGCCGGCCTCTTCGAGTGCTGCCGCAAACGCGCGGTTCTCGGAGAGGAAGCCGTAGCCCGGGTGGACCGCCTCGGCGCCGGTCTGCTTGCAGGCCTCGACGATGCGCTCGATCTTGAGATAGCTCTCGGCCGCGGCCGAGCCGCCGATCGCGACCGCCTCGTCCGCCTCGCGCACATGGAGCGCCATGGCGTCGGCGTCGGAATGGACCGCCACGGTCTTGATGCCCATGCGCTTGGCCGTGCGCATCACCCGGCAGGCGATCTCTCCACGATTGGCGATCAGGATCTTCTTGAACATGTCGGTTCCGGTCCCGGTTATGGCTTGGGGCGGCGCTCAGGCCAGAGCCCCATAAGGCGAGCGGCGTGAAGAGCGAGGATCACACCCCAGAACAGCAGCGGCCAGATCACCGCCAGGTCCCGGGGCATGACCCACAGATTGACGAACACCAGAAGCACCGTCGCGGCGAAATAGATGCCGAGGTGGATGAGGAAGCGCTTGAGCCGCCGGCGTCCCTCCTCATCGTTCACAGTGGGTCGCTCACAGCGGAATGTTGTCGTGCTTCTTCGGCGGGTTCACGAGCTGCTTGTCCTTCAGCATGGCGAGCGAGCGGATGATGCGGCGGCGGGTCGAGCGCGGCTGGATCACCTCGTCGATATAGCCGCGCGAGGCCGCCACGAACGGGTTCGCGAACTTCTCGCGATATTCCTCCGTGCGCGCCTCGATCTTCGCCGGATCGTCCATGTCCGCGCGGAAGATGATCTCGACGGCGCCCTTCGGGCCCATGACCGCGATCTCGGCCGTGGGCCAGGCATAGTTGACGTCGCCCCTCAAATGCTTGGACGCCATGACGTCATAGGCGCCGCCATAGGCCTTGCGCGTGATGACGGTCACCTTCGGCACCGTCGCCTCGGCATAGGCATAGAGCAGCTTCGCACCGTGCTTGATGATGCCGCCGAATTCCTGCGCCGTGCCCGGCAGGAAGCCCGGCACGTCGACGAAGGTCACGATCGGGATCTCGAAACAGTCGCAGAAGCGCACGAAGCGCGCCGCCTTCTTCGACGATTCGATGTCGAGGCAGCCGGCCAGCACCATCGGCTGGTTGGCGACGAAACCTACGGTCTGGCCGTCCAAGCGCCCGAAGCCCGTGATGATGTTCCGGGCGAAGCCCGGCTGGATCTCGAAGAAGTCGCCCTCGTCCACGACCTTCAGGATGAGCTCCATCATGTCGTAGGGCTTGTTCGGATTGGCCGGGATCAGCGTGTCGAGCGACAGCTCGACCCGGTCGATCGGATCGGTCGTGTCGTAGCGTGGTGCCCGCTCGCGGTTCGACGACGGCAGGAAGCCCATGAAGCGCCGGAGCTCCAGCAGTGCCTCGAGATCATCCTCGAACGCCAGGTCGGCGACGCCGGACTTGGTCGTGTGCGTGACGGCGCCGCCCAGTTCCTCCTGGGTGACGCTCTCGTGGGTCACGGTCTTCACCACGTCCGGACCGGTCACGAACATGTATGACGAGTCCTTCACCATGAAGATGAAGTCGGTCATGGCCGGCGAATAGACCGCCCCGCCGGCGCACGGGCCCATGATGAGCGAGATCTGCGGGATGACGCCGGACGCGGTCACGTTGCGCTGGAACACCTCGGCATAGCCGCCGAGGCTCGCCACACCCTCCTGGATGCGGGCGCCGCCCGAATCATTGAGACCGATGACCGGGGCGCCGACCTTCATGGCCTGGTCCATGATCCGGCAGATCTTCTCGGCATGCGCCTCGGAGAGCGAGCCGCCGAACACGGTGAAATCCTGGCTGAACACGAAGACGAGGCGGCCGTTGATCGTGCCGTAGCCGGTGACGACGCCGTCGCCCGGGATCTTTTGCTCGTCCATGCCGAAGTCGGTCGAGCGGTGCTCGACGAACATGCCCCATTCCTCGAACGAGCCCTCGTCGAGCAGCACGTCCAGCCGTTCGCGCGCGGTGAGCTTGCCCTTCTTGTGCTGGGCCTCGATGCGCTTCACACCACCGCCGATGCGGGCAGCGTCGCGCTTCTCCTGTAGCCGGCGGAAGATTTCCTGCATGGTTCCCGTGCTGCTGCCTCGAAGGACGTCCCGAGCGGGCGCGTCATTTCGCATAGCACCAACGATCGGGCGACGCCAGCGCCGCCCCTCCCCGTCATTCCGCGAGAGGCAGGAATCCAGGGTGGCCCACGCAATATGTCTGAGGAGATGGCCTTCGCTCGCCCTGGGTCCCCGCCTGCGCGGGGACGACGAACGAGGATCACACCGACGGCTCGGTATTCGGCACGACCGGGTCCTGCGTGCGGCCCAGGGCTGAGAGCGATTCCTCGAGCCCGCTGCCGTCGAGCGGCAGGACTTGGCCGAGCCAGAGCGCATGGATCAGATGATCGTCGCGCGGCCGATCGGTGTTGGGATGGACGACGACGGTCAGGCCCTGCCGGTTCAGCATGAGCCAGGGCACGATCGCGGGGAACAGCGCCACCTCGAACGCGACCTGGTACATCGGCAGCGGATGGGGACCCACCGGTTGGTCGCGCCAGCGGCCCATCTGCACGCGGAAGCGCGCCGCGATCTGTTCGCGGAGTTGCGCCGCCCGCTCGCGCGCCTCGGGCCCGTCGAAATAGATGTGCGCGTGATAGCTCTCGATCGCCTGGATCGGCTGCGGTTCGGTCATGGGGTCTACTCCGCGGGCGCGGGCGCCGGCCGGTGACGTCGGACCTGCCGCCAGAGCGCCTGCAGCTTGAGCGAGATCGTCCGGAGCGCCAGATGGATAACTGGCGTCGTATAGAGCGTCAGCAGCTGCGAGACCATAAGCCCGCCGACGATGGCGATGCCGAGCGGCCGCCGGAGCTCGGAGCCGGCGCCCTGGCCCAAGGCCAGCGGCAGCGAGCCGAAGATCGCGGCGATCGTCGTCATCATGATCGGGCGGAAACGCACGTAGCAGGCCTGCACGATCGCCTCTTCCGGCCCCAGCCCCTCCTTCTCCGCCTGGATCGCGAAGTCGATCATCATGATGGCGTTCTTCTTGACGATGCCGATCAAGAGGATGATGCCGATCAGCCCCATGACGTCGAGATTGTAGCCGCAGGCGATCAGCGCCAGGAGCGCGCCGACGCCGGCCGAGGGCAGCGACGACAGGATCGTCAGCGGATGGACGAAGCTCTCGTAGAGCACGCCCAGCACGATATAGACGACGAGCGTCGCCGCGGCGATGAGCCAGGGCTGGCTCGCGAGCGACTTCTCGAACTCCTGCGCGGCACCCTCGAAGGTGGTCTGCAGCGTAATGGGCTTGCCGAGCTCCGCCTCCATGCGGTGGATGCGGTCGACCGCCTCGCCGATCGACACGCCGGGCGCCAGGTTGAAGGTCAGGCTCTCGTCCGGGAACTGGCCGCGATGGTTGATGGTGATCGGCGCCACCGAGCTCTCGAACGAGGCGAAGGTCGAGAGCGGGATCTGCTTGCCCGTGGCCGAGGCGACATGGATGAGCTGCAGCGCCGCCGGATCCGCCTGGAACGCGGGATCGACCTCGAGCAGGATGTAGTACTGGTTCGCGTCGGTGAAGATCTCCGCCACCCGCCGGGCACCGAAGGAATCATAGAGCGTGTCGTCGATCGCCTTGGGATCGACGCCCATGCGGGCCGCGAGATCGCGGTTGACCACGACGCGCACGCTGGACGCGGTGTTGAGATCCTTCGACACGTCGAGCAGGCCGGGCACCTTCTTCAGGTGATCGAGCACGATCGGCGTCCATTTCTCGAGCTCGTCCCGGTCGGCGTCGATCAGCGTGTATTGGTACTCGGTCCGCCCGACGTCGGTGCCGGTAACGATCTCCGGCTCCGGCTGCATGAAGAAGCGCAAGCCCTGGAGCTTCGCCGCGCGCTCGCGCAGATGGCCCAGCACCTGATAGACGTCGTTCGCGCGCTCCTCGCGCGGCTTCAGGTTGATGACGAACTCGCCGGTGTTCTCGTCGCCGTCGCCGCCGACGTAGCTCGTGACCGAAAACACATCCGGATCGGACCGGATGACCGCCGTCATCTGCTCAACCAGGTGCGATGTCTGCACGAACGGCGTGCCGGTCGGCGCCTCGGCGAAGCCGAAGATGCGGCCATTGTCCTGCGGCGGGAAGAAGCCCTTGGGCACGACCGCATAGAGATAGCCGGTGAGCCCCAGGGTCAGCGCGAAGCTGAGCATGGTGAGCTTGCGGTGATGCAGCACCCAGAGGAGGCTCCGGTGATAGGCCTCGATTACCGCGTCGTTGGCATGGGCAACCCAGCGCTGGAACGCGGTCGGCGCCGCCTTGGCCGCGTGTTTGGCCGGCTTCAACAGCCGCGAGCACAGCATGGGCGAAAGGGTGAGCGAGATCACGGCGGAAGCCAGGATCGCAACCGACACGGTCGCCGCGAACTCAAGGAACAGCCGGCCGACGATACCGCCCATGAAGAAGACCGGGATGAACACCGCCACCAGCGACAGCGTGATCGAGATGATGGTGAAGGCGACCTGGCCGCCGCCCTTGATCGCCGCCTCGATCGGCCCCTCGCCCTCCTCCATGTGGCGCACGATATTCTCGATCACGACGATCGCGTCGTCGACGACGAAGCCGACGGCGATGGTGAGCGCCATCAGCGACAGGTTGTCGAGCGTGAAGCCCAGGCCGTACATCAGGATCAAGGTCGCCAGCAGCGACAGCGGGATCGTGATCGACGGGATCACTGTCGCCCAGAAGTGCCGGAGGAACAGGAAGATCACGAGGATGACGAGCGCGATGGTGATCGCAAGCGTCACCTCGACGTCGGCGAGCGAAGCGCGGATCGTCTCCGCCCGATCGGTCACGATGTTGAGGCTGATCGACGGCGGCAGCGAGGCGCGCAGGCTCGCGAGCGAGGCCCGCAAGCCATCGACCGCCTGCACCGTGTTGGCGCCCGGCCGCTTCTGCACGGCGATGACGATGGCCGGATGGCCGTTGTACCAGCCGGTCGCCTTGTCGTTCTCGACGCTGTCGGTGATCGACGCCACGTCCGAGAGCCGGACGGGCGCGCCGTTGCGGTAGGCGACGACGACATCGCGCAGGCCGTCGGCATCGAAGATCTGGTCGTTCGATTCGACCGTCGTCACCAAGTCGCCGCCTTCGAGCCGGCCCTTCGGCCGGTTGACCGTTGCGCGCTGCACGGCGTTGCGCACATCCTCGGGCGAGAGCCCGCGCGCCGCGAGCGAGGCCGGGTTGATGCGGACCCGGATGGCGAATTTCTGCTCGTCGGCGATGAAGGCGCGCGAGATGCCCGGCAGGTTCGAGATGCGGCGCACGACCGCCGTGTCGGCGAAGCGATCGACTTTGGTGAGCGGCATCAGGTCCGACGTGAAGGCCATCACGACCATGGCGCGCTCGGCCGGGTTCTCCTTGAAGAAGAACGGTGGGTTCGGCATGTCGCTCGGCAGGTCGCCCGCCGCGTTCGAGATCGCCGACTGCACGTCGATCGCTGCCAGGTCGACGCTACGGCCCAGATCGAACTGCAGGCGCACGAAGGTCTGGCCGAGCGAAGAGGTCGAATTGATCGAGACGATGCCGCTCACGAAGGCGAACTGGCGCTCGAGCGGCGCTGCGATCGAGGTCGCCATGGTCTCGGCACTGGCACCCGGATAGGTCGCGAGCACGTTCATGACCGGATATTCGACCTGCGGCAGGGCTGCGACCGGCAGCATGGCCCAGGCGGCGATGCCGAAAATCATGACGCCGAGCGCCAGCAGCATGGTCGCCACCGGCCGGAGGATGAAGGGGCGGCAGGGATTGAGGCCCCCGGCATTGAGCTCCCGGGTGTCGAAGCCCTCTGCACGCGTGCTTTCGGCGCTCATGACGCTGTCGCCTCGGCCCGGGTGCGGAGCGCCACCGGGTCAGCCGTCGTCGAGTCGATCCTGACCGTCATGCCCGGGGCCAGCTGGTCGTGGTTGTCGACGACGACCACCTCACCCGGCTTCAGCCCTTCGACGACGGCGAGCCCATGCACGCTTTGCAGCACGCCGACGTCACGCGGCGCCACGGTCGAGGCAGTAGGCTCGACCACATAGACGAACTTGCCCTTGAGGCCGGTCTGGACGGCCTCCATCGGCACGGTCACCGCGTCCTTGCGCGTGCCGATCACGACTCGGGCGTTCAGGAACTGCCCCGGCCAGAGCGCCTCGTCCGGATTCTCGAACTGGGCCTTGAGCTCGATCGTGCCGGTCTGCGGATCGATCTGGTTGCCGATCAGTGTCAGATGCCCCTCGGCGATTCGCTTCTGGTCGTTGCCGGAACGCGCCTCGACGACGAGCGGCCCCGTGCGCTGGCCGGCCTGGATGTCGGGCAGCGCGTCCTGCGGCACGGTGAACAGCACCGTGATCGGCTTCGTCTGCACGATTTCCGCGAGATCTGTATCGTCGGCGGTGTGGATGACGTTGCCGGCATCGACCAGCCGCTTGCCGATGCGGCCCGAGATCGGCGCGCGAATCATCGAGAATTGCAGATTGAGCCGGGCGGCATCGAGCGTCGCCTGGTCAATCTTGATGGCGGCCGTGAGCTGGCCCACCGCGGCCGACTGCTGGTCGAACACCTGGCGCGACGCATAGCCGTGCTGCAGCAGGCTCGTCGAGCGCTCGAGGTCTGCCTTGGCCGAGGCGAGCTGCGCCTGGTCCTTGGCGAGCGCGCCCTCCGCCTGGCCGACCGCGGCCTGATAGGGACGCGGGTCGATCTCGATCAACGGATCGCCCGCATTCACCTGCTGGCCCTCCGTGAACAGGATCCGCTCGATCTGGCCGTCGACCCGGCTCTTCAACTGAATGATGTTGAACGGCTGCGCCTGGCCGATGCCGCGCACGTAGATCGGCACGTCGCGCTGGACCACCGTGGCGACATGCACCGTCGGCGCCGGCGGGGCGGACACCGCATGGGCCGAAAGGTTCCCGGCATAGTAGGTGCGCCAGAACGCCGCACCACCGGCCAGAAAAATTGCTACACCCAGTAGAGAAAACACCGCGCGCCGCATCGCCGGCCACCCCATGATTGCATAAATTTTGTGCAGGATGCGGCGATTGGACGCAATAATCGCCGGCGCAGCCCTCGTGCTCGCCTCCCGCATACCGCGTGGTCGCGGCACGCGGCGAGCGCTTGTGCGCTCTTGCCGAGAACCTAGCAGATCGCGGCGCCTAAGACGATGGCCATATCGTAACCGGGCTTGCGTAGCTTCGATACCGCCCGGGCAGCCGCCTCAACGGAGGGTAGCGTTCCATCTAAGCGAGACATGCCACATATTCGCCGCAATATTGCCCTTGTTCGAACAGAGACACTTCCCAAATTGTGCTCCCCGCCCCTAGTCCACGTTCGTGGGCGATGAGCCATATCGTCGCGTGTTTTCTGCGCAACACATCGAAACAATGACGCTAATGACACGCAACAGTCGAGGCCGTATGGAGTTGACTGGAGCGTGAACGCGGCTACATCGCACCGTTAGTTTTGGAGACTGTAATGACGAAGCAACGTACTCTTGCCATGCTGCTTGGCACTGCCGCGGTCTTGGCCGGCTATGGCGTCGGCGCTGCCCAGGCGCAGACTGTGGTGAACCCGAATTACACCTACGGCCCCTATGTTGGCGCGGCCGGCGGCGGCAGCTTTCTGAACGACATCAGCCCGAACGGCGGCGGCGCCGACACGAAGAGCGAGTTCGACAATGGCTGGGTCGGCCTCGGCACCGTCGGCTGGGGCTTCGGCAACGGCTTCCGCGCCGAGCTCGAGGGTAGCTATCGCCGCAACGACGTGCGCAGCGTGCGCGGCTCGGCCGGTGCCCCGAATGGCGGCGCGCTCGGCACCACGGCGGTCATGGTGAACGGCCTCTACGACATCGATCCGACCGCGTTGTTCGGCATCGAGTCCTACGGCTTCATGCCCCATGTCGGCGTCGGCGTGGGCTGGGCCCGCCCGCGCTTCGACAATGCGCATGTCTATAACGGCAATGTCGTGAGCGGTAAGGACGACGTGCTGGCCTACCAGGGCATCGCCGGCGTGTCCTATGCCGTCGCGCCGCAGATCAAGGTCGATCTCGATTATCGTTATTTCGGCACGCAGAGCGGCACGTTCGCGAGCTCGCCGGGCCTCTCCGGCATCGGCAGCCCGACGAAGACCTCGATCGGCGACCAGACCGTGACGCTCGGCATCCGCTACGAGTTCTGGGCACCGCAGGTGGCGCAGGCACCGCTGCCGGCCGTTGCCCCGCCGCCGCCCGCCCCGCCGGCCAAGGCGCCGGAGGTGCAGCGCGCGTTCCAGGTGTTCTTCGACTTCAACAAGTCGGACATCAGCGCTGCCGCCTCCAAGGTGATCCAGCAGGCGTCGGACAGCGTGAGGGCCGGCAACCTGACGCGGATCAACGTGACCGGCCATACCGACACGGTGGGCTCGGCCAAGTACAACCAGGCGCTCTCCGAGAAGCGCGCCGCCGCGGTCAAGGCCCAGCTCATCGCCGACGGCGTGCCGGACAGCGAGATCTCGACGAGCGGCGTCGGCAAGTCGAACCTGCTGGTCCCGACCGCCGACAGCGTGCGCGAGCCGCAGAACCGCCGCGCCGAGATCGTCCTGCAGTAAATTCCGAGACGAGGGAACCCGGCGGCCTCCGCCGGGTTTTCCCAATGAGCGGGTCAATCCCCTCTCATCATCCTTGGAACTGGGCCCGCCCGCGCCGCAAGGCGCCGGCGGGCTTTTCTTTCTTTCAGGCCTTGAGCAGCTGGAGGAACCGCGCCGCCGCGTGGATGTCGGCGACGAGGCGGTCGCGCCGCGCCTTGGCCTCGGCATCCTCGCCCCATCGCTCGTTCTGCACGGTCTCGTCGATGAGCGTCGCCTCTGCGGCACCGGCCGCGTCGAGATGCCCGTCCCAGACCGCGAGCGCGATCACGAGCGAACCGGTGGCGGCAGTCAGGTCGGCGACCGCGGTCAGCGTCAGCACGTCGAGATCGAGCAGTATGGCTTTGAGCGCCTTGAGGCTCGCCTCGGGCTGGTCGACATGGACGATGCCGCGCGTGACGGCGAGCGGCGCGTCGAACCGCACCATGGCCCAGTCGAGCAGCGGCTGCCACAGCGCCGCCTCGCGCGCGATCAGGCTGTCGGGCGCCTCGGCGCGATAGCACAGGAGGTCGCTCGCGGCGTAGCCGGCCGCCTCGTCGACCACAGCCAGGCGGTGACGCGCCACCCGGTCGATCGCGGTCGAGGCGAGCTGCATGAGGCGCATCGTGTCGGGCTTGACCGTCTCGTCCTGGGCCGCCCATTCGTCGGCGACGGCGGCGGCGAGCGGCGCGGTCGGCAGCAAGAGCGGCGCCTTGGCCGGCGTCCGGAGCGCCTTGCCGTCCAGCTCCACGCCGAAGCCGCCGTCGACCGGGGCGGCCGCGACCTGCTTGTAGAAACGCTTCATCTAACCCTCGAGCGCGAAGAGTGCCGCCACATGGGGCGGCAGGTCGGCGAACCGGTCGAGCACGCGGGCGGCTCCGGCCGCGATGAGCTCGCCGGGCGCGTGATAGCCCCACGAGACGCCGACCGCGGCAACGCGCGCCGCCTGCGCCATCAGCATATCGAAGGTCGTGTCGCCGATCATGAGCGTTCGCTCCCGGCCGATGCCGGTCTCAGCCATGGCATTGATGAGCATGTCCGGTGCCGGCTTGCCCGCGGCATCGTCCGCCGTCTGCAGCACGGTGAAGCGGTCGACGAGCCCGTGGCGCTCGAGCGACAGGCCGAGCCCGCGCCGGCCCTTGCCGGTCGCGACACCCAGCACGACACCCCAGGCGTTGAGCTGGTCCAGCGCCTCACGCGCGCCGGGATAGAGCGGCTCGGTATATTCCGGACGCTGGCGCAGCGCCACGAACGCCTCGCGATAGAGATCGGCGAGCCGCAGCACCAGGTCGGGCCCGGCCTCGGGTGCCAGGCGCCGGATCGCGACTTCAAGGGACAGGCCGACGCCGCGCCGGATCGCCTCGGCGCCGGGCGCCGGCAGGCCCGCGGCCGCAAAGGCCTCGTGGATCGCCTGGATGATGCCGGCCTGGGCATCGACCAATGTCCCGTCGCAGTCGAACACGACCAGGCAAGGTTCACCCACCATGAGCCCGTTCACTCGAGCTCAAGGTCTTCGAACGGATCGCTCTCCGGCTTCGGCTCGAAGCCGAAGAATTTCCAGGTCGCCTGCATATGCGCCGGCAAGGGCGCCGTCACCTCGAGCACGCTGCCATCCGGCCGGTCGAGCCGGATCGAGCGGGCATGCAGGTGCAGCTTGCGCGCATGATCGATGCCGTCGAGCACCGCCTTGCCGCCGCCGTACTTGCCGTCGCCCAGGATCGGCGTGCCGATCTCGGCGCAATGGACGCGCAGCTGGTGGGTGCGGCCGGTGATCGGCATCATGGCGAGCCAGGCGACCTTCTGCGCCGCCTGCTCGACGACGGCATAGTACGTGACCGCCCAACGGCCCTCGTCCTCGTCGGCCATCATCTTCTCGCGCCCACCGTCGGCACCCTTGCCGACCGGCAGGTCGATCTTGCCGCGATGGGGCCGGGGCACGCCCGCGACGACCGCCCAATAGGTCTTGCGCGCACTCTTCTCGCGGAAGGCCTGCGCCAGCCAGGCAGCGGCCTTGGCCGAGCGGGCGAGCAGCAGCACGCCGCTCGTGTCCTTGTCGAGCCGGTGAACCAGGCGCGGCCGCTCCGCCGCGTCGAACTTGAGCGCGTCCAGCATGCCGTCGAGATGCTTCGACGTATTGGTCCCGCCCTGGACCGCGAGCCCGTGCGGCTTGTTGATCGCGATCACGTCCTTGTCGCGATAGAGCACGAGTTGCCTAAGCGTCTCCTGCTCCGCCTCCGAGGGCGGCTTCGGCGCCGCCTTCGGCCGATCGTCCGGCGGCAGCGGCGCCTCCGCCCATTCGTCCAACGGCGGCACGCGGATGGTCGCCCCGGCGGCAAGCCGGGTCGCCGCCTTGACCCGGCCGCCATCGACGCGGACCTGGCCCGTGCGCAAGAGCTTCTCGAGCCGGATATGGCTCAGGCCCGGATATTGCCGCTTGAACCAGCGGTCGAGCCGGATGTCGGCATCGTCCTCGGACACCTGGATGAGGCGGACACCGCTCATCGCTCGTCATCTCCCTTCACGGGACCGCCCGCGGCGAGACGCCGGCGCAGCTTGTCCCAATAGTCGAGCCGCTTGCGGATTTCCCGCTCGAAGCCGCGATCGACCGGTTGATAGAATTCCTCGCGGGCCATGCCGTCGGGGAAATAATTCTGCCCGGAAAAGCCGTCGGCCGTGTCCGGGTCATAGTTGTAGCCGGCGCCGTAGCCGTGCTCGCGCATCATCTTGGTCGGCGCGTTCAGGATATGCATCGGCGGCATCAGCGAGCCGGTCTGCTTGGCCGCGCGCATCGCCGCACCGAACGCGCGATAGATGCCGACCGACTTCGGCGCGGTGCCGAGATACACGACGGCTTGGGCAATTGCCAGCTCGCCCTCGGGCGAACCGAGGCGCTCATACGCATCCCAGGCCATCATCGCCTGCACGAGCGCGTTCGGATCTGCCATGCCGATGTCCTCGCTCGCGAAGCGTACGAGGCGGCGGACGACGTAGAGCGGGTCCTCACCGCCCACCAGGATGCGCGCCAGCCAATAGAGCGCCGCATCGGGATCGGAGCCGCGCAGCGACTTGTGCAGCGCCGAGATCAGGTTGTAGTGGCTTTCCTGCGCCTTGTCGTAGAGCGGGGCGCGATGCTGGACCTGGGCCGCGAGCCGCTTCGGATCGAGCGGCGGCGTGTCCGCCGGCAGCAGCGCCACCTCCTCGACCAGGTTCAGGAGATAGCGGCCGTCGCCATCGGCCATGGCGAGCAGGCTCTGGCGCGCGTCGTCGTCGAGCGGCAGCGCATGGCCCAGAAGCGCCTCGGCCCGGGCGACCAGGATGCTGAGCGCCTGCTCGTCGAGCCGCTTCAGAATGAAGACCTGGGCACGCGACAGGAGCGCCCCGTTCAGTTCGAACGACGGATTCTCGGTCGTGGCGCCGATGAGCACGACGGTGCCGTCCTCGACATAGGGCAGGAAACTGTCCTGCTGGGCCCGGTTGAAGCGGTGGATCTCGTCGATGAACAAAAGCGTGCCGCGCCCGGCCCGGCGCCGCGCCTTCGCCGTCTCGAACACTTTCCGGAGATCGGCGACACCCGAGAACACGGCCGACAGCGGCTCGAACTCGAGATCGGTCTGATCGGCGAGCAACCGCGCAATTGTGGTCTTGCCGCAGCCGGGCGGCCCCCACAGCACCATGGACGCGAGCCGGTGGGCCGCCACCATCCGGCCGATCGGCGCGGTCGGCGCCAGGATATGGTCCTGGCCCACCACGTCGGCGAGCGTCTGCGGCCGCAGGCGATCCGCCAGCGGCCGCGGCGCCTGGGCCTCAAACAGGCTGGGCGACATCGCTCAGTTGCCCGCCAGACGCAGCGTCCGGCCGTCGCGTCGGATCGTCGCCCGCCAGGGCGGTGCCAGGCGCGGCAGCAGCGTCTGGAGCTGGCCCACGTCTGCGATCGGCTGGCCGTTCAGGTTGAGCAGCTCGTCGCCGGCCAGAAGCCGCAAGTGCGTGCCGCCGCGCGGCACATCGAGCACGATCACGCCCGTGACCTCGTCGGTATGCAGTTCGTCGGCGAGCGCCGGCGACAGGTTCGCGACGGTGACGCCCAGGAACGGCCCGGTCGTGCGGATCTGCGTCACCTTGCGCGGCGGCGTCTCGGGCGGCGCGATCAGGTGGATGTCGAGGTCCCGCTCCTCGCCCGCGCGCCAGATGCCAAGCTTGGCGGTGGCGCCTACCGGCAACGTCGCGAAGCGATAGCGCACGCCGTCCTCGTCGGCGACCGGCTTGTGGTCGATCGACAGGATGACGTCACCCGGCACGAGCCCTGCCTCCGCTGCCGGCCCGGACCGCACCACATCATCGATCAGCATGCCCGAAGGCCGGCTCAAGCCCAGCTTGCGCGCCGCCCCGGCCGTGACCGTATGGCCGCTGGCGCCGAGCCATGGGCGGAGGATGCGATGACCGGAGCCCTCGCTCGGCGCCAGCACCGAGTGCACGAGATCGCTCGGAATGGCGAAGCCGATGCCGACCGATCCGCCACCCTCGGAATAGAGCGCCGTATTGATGCCGGCGAGCTTGCCGTCGAGGCTCACGAGCGCGCCGCCGGAATTGCCCGGATTGATCGCCGCGTCGGTCTGGATGAAGGAGCGATAGTCGTTGATGCCGTCGACCGCGCGGCCGAGCGCCGAGACGATGCCCGAGGTCACGGTCTGGCCGACGCCGAACGGATTGCCGATCGCGAGCACGATGTCGCCGACCTCGAGATCGTCCGAGTCCTTGAGCGGCAGATAGGGCAGCGCCTCGCCGCCGGCATTGATCTTGAGCACGGCCAGGTCGGTCCGCTCGTCGCTGCGCACCAGGTCCGCGTCGAACTCGCGGCGGTCGGACAGCACGATCACGATCGAGCCCGCGTCCTGGATCACATGCTGGTTGGTCACGATCGTGCCGTTCGGATCGACGAGCACGCCCGAGCCAAGCGAATGGCCAAGCCGGTCCTCGCCCGGCGCGAAGAAGCGCCGGTAGGCCGGGTCGCGCCGGACCGCGGCCGAGGCGCCGACATCGCTCAGCGCCCGCGTATAGACATTGACGACCGCCGGCGCCGCCTTGCGCACGACCGGCGCGTACGACAGCTGCACTTGCTGGACCGTCACCGGCACGACGCGGGTATCCGCCGCTCGGGCTGCGATCGGCAGGACGAGGATGAGGACGAGGACAAGCGACGGGCGGATCATGGCTGGCGCCCAATCTAGGCAAAGTGCGGGCGCGGCGCCAGCACAGTACCGCCCCGAGCCCGACGGCAACCGCCAACTGTTGCTTATGTGCCGCCGGGCAACGACAACACGATCATCGGCGGATGGCCCGCCTGCTGCGTGGCGGCGGAAAGCACGGTGCGGCCGCTTGCGAACAGCAGGAAAGCCACGAACAGGCCCCGGTAGATCCGCGTAGCGGCTGCGAGGCCGGGAGTCATCGCGGCTCCGGCAGCAGGAAGGTCCGCCGGGCCGCGGCGGAGCTGAGACGCTCGGCACTGTACCAGCGCTGCAGCACCGCCTTGTCGAAGAGATCGGGATTGTCGCGCTCGAAACGGGCAAAGCTCTCGTCGCCGGCCAGTAGCCGTTCGCCGACCAGCGCCAGGAAACCGACAGTGATCGTCTCGTGATAGGCTCCGGGCCTACCGGCCTTGACCGCGAGGGCGCGCAGCGCCGCGGCATAGGCCGGCGCCACCTCGAGAAACGGGGCCCGGCGCAGCATTTCGAACGCGACGCGGACATGGTCGCGATGACGAAACCCGGCCGGATCGATTCCGCCGCCGAGGAATGCGGCGATGGCTGCGTCGCCGTCGTCAGGCAGCATCGCCGCCCCCGGATGCTTCCACCAGCCGGTGCGCGTCCGCCGCCGAGAGATCCAGGCCATAGACCGCCTTGAGCGCCGCGATCTGGCGCAGCGTCTCGTCCGAAAACGGCGGCTTGCCCTCGAAACTGTGCAGCACGATGCCCTCGAGCAGATCGCCTAAGGACAGGTCGAGATACTCGGCCAGCCCCTTCAACACCTTGAGCATGCGGCGTTCGAGCCGGACGCCCGTCTGGACACGTTCGATCGTTGTCATGATGTGATATATGTACCAAGGTAACATTTCGAAGTCCAGGCTTGCCGGTAGCGAGGCCGGATCTTCCAGTGCGCTCCACCCGCGATTTCGGCCATACTTGGCCGCAACCAGCCCGACTGTGGCCGGCGTGATGAACCCAGGGAGACTTGCTTCGTGACCGGAACGCCCAAGACTGTCGATCTGCCGGAGGAAGCACGCCAATTCCTGCTTGGCGTCTACGAGCGCGCCAAGGCGCGGCTCGAAGCGGTCATCGAGCGCCATGGCATGCGCCCGGGCGTCTCGGCCGCTATGGCGGTCGAGCGCCTCGCCGTGCTCGACGAGGAGATGGCGCCGATCTTCCCGGCGCTGGAGCAGGCCGGCAGCCACGTCGATTGCGCCAGGGGCTGCGGCGTGTGCTGCACGCTCACCATCGACGTGACGCCGGACGAGGCCTTCGCGCTCATCGAGCATCTGGAGCGCACGCAACCGGCGGAAACGGTCACCGCGATCAAGGCGCGCGCGCTTGCGGCCGACACCCGCGGCCACGGTATGGAGCCGCTCGCCCGCCACCGGCTCAAGATCGCCTGCCCGGTCCAGGACCCGGCGACGATGGAGTGCCTCGGCCATGCAGCGCGACCGACGCCGTGCCAAGGCTATCTGTCGCTCGACGTCAAGCGTTGCCAGGCGGTGCACGACGGCACCGGCCTCGACGTGCCGCAGCCGACCGCCGCCAACATGCTGACCAACGTGGTGTCGCACACGCGCAGCTATGCGTTCGAGGATGCCGGCGCCCCGCGCCAGTCGCTGGAACTGACCGCCGCCCTCGTCGCCGCCTGGGCCGATCCGGATGCGGAACGGCGCTGGCTCGCCGGGGAAACGGTCCTGGAGCAAGCTGCGAGCTATCAGCCGCCGGCCGACGGCGGGCGATAGATCCCCGCAAGGTGGGAGAAGCGAGCCGATATGAACGACGACAGGCCCGGGCGCTTTCGCACCCGGGCCTGTCGGACTATCGATCTCGACGGGCGGGATCGCCCGTCAGAGCATCATCAGGCGGCTTCGGCCTCGGTCTCGGCAACCGGGCCCGAATCCTTGCCCTTGGCTTCCGGATCGCGATCGACCAGCTCGATCACGGCCATCGCCGCACTGTCGCCATAGCGGAAGCCCGCCTTGACGATGCGGACGTAGCCGCCCTGGCGCTCCTTGTAGCGCTCGGCGATCGTCGAGAAGAGCTTCTCGGTGACCGTCGTGTCCTGCAGCATCGACAGGGCCTGGCGCCGGCAATGCAGGCCGCCCCGCTTGCCGAGCGTAATCAGCTTCTCGACGATCGGACGCAGGTCCTTCGCCTTCGGCAGGGTCGTGGTGATCTGCTCGTGCTTCAAGAGCGCGGCAGCCATATTCTCGAACATCGCCTTGCGATGCGACGAGGTGCGGCTGAACTTCCGGCCGCTCAATCCGTGACGCATTCCTAACTCCCTCGCGGCCTAGCGGGCCGTCCTTCCTCAGTACGGCTCCTCGAGCCGCTTGGCCAACTCTTCGATATTTTCCGGCGGCCAGTTCGGGATCTCCATGCCCAGATGGAGGCCCATGTGGCTCAGCACTTCCTTGATCTCGTTCAGCGACTTGCGGCCGAAATTCGGCGTGCGCAGCATCTCCGCCTCGGTCTTCTGAACGAGATCGCCGATGTAGACGATGTTGTCGTTCTTGAGGCAGTTGGCCGAACGGACCGACAGCTCGAGCTCGTCGACCTTGCGGAGCAGGTTCTTGTTGAACGGCAGCTCGGCCGGCCGGCTCTCCTCGGTCGCGAGCCGCGGCTCGTCGAAATTGATGAACAGCTGCAGCTGGTCCTGCAGGATGCGGGCGGCGAGCGCCACCGCGTCCTCGGGCGTGACCGCGCCGTTGGTCTCGACCAGCATGGCGAGCCGGTCATAGTCGGTCACCTGGCCGACGCGGGTGTTCTCGACCTTGTAGCTGACCTTGCGCACCGGGCTGAACAGGGCGTCGACCGGGATGAGGCCGATCGGCGCGTCCTCGGGCCGGTTCTGCGTCGCCGCGACGTAGCCCTTGCCGGTCTCGACCGTGAACTCCATGACGATCTTGGCGCCCTGGTCGAGCGTGCAGATCACGAGGTCCGGGTTCATGACCTCGATGTCATGGCCGGTCTCGATCTGGCTCGCGCGCACTTCGCCGGGGCCGGTGGCCCGGAGCCGCATGCGCTTCGGGCCGTCGCCGCCCATGCGCAGGCCCAGGCCCTTGATGTTCAGCACGATGTCGGTGACGTCTTCGAGCACGCCGGGGATCGACGAGAACTCGTGCAGCACACCTTCGATCTGCACCGAGGTGACGGCGGCACCCTGCAGCGACGACAGCAAGACCCGGCGCAGCGCGTTCCCGAGCGTCAGGCCGAAGCCGCGCTCCAGGGGTTCCGCGACCACGGTCGCAACCCGGGCGGCATCGTCACCCGGCTCGACTTGGAGCTGCTTCGGCTTGATCAGGGTCTGCCAGTTTTTCTGAATCACGAGTGAAACCTCATGCCGAACAGCCCGCCCGATCGATATCGGAATTCCTGGATATCGGCAGGCGGACGATTGAAAGGGACGGACCGCCGCGGCTTGACGCCGCCGGCGGTCCATCGACCGAACTTCCACGGCCGCAACCGAAGCTCGCAAGCTCCGGCCGCCGGCCGACCTGATGCTCAGACCCGGCGGCGCTTCGGCGGCCGGCAGCCGTTGTGCGGGATCGACGTGACGTCGCGAATCGAGGTCACGGCAAAGCCCACCGCCTGCAGCGCGCGCAGCGCCGACTCGCGGCCCGAACCTGGCCCCTTCACCTCGACTTCGAGCGTGCGCATGCCGTGCTCCATCGCCTTGCGGCCGGCATCTTCGGCAGCCATCTGGGCGGCGTACGGCGTCGACTTGCGCGAGCCCTTGAAGCCCTGGGCGCCCGACGACGACCAGGCGATCGTGTTGCCCTGCGCGTCGGTGATCGTGACCACCGTGTTGTTGAACGACGCGTTCACATGCGCGACGCCGGAGGTGATGTTCTTGCGTTCGCGACGACGAAGGCGCGGAGCGCCGGCTGCAGCTTTGGCCATGATGTCCTTCCGACCCGCTTACTTCTTCTTGCCGGCGATCGGCCGGGCAGGACCCTTGCGGGTACGGGCATTGGTATGGGTGCGCTGACCGCGGACGGGCAGCCCCTTGCGATGGCGCAGGCCGCGGTAGCAGCCCAGGTCCATCAGACGCTTGATGTTCATCGACACGACGCGGCGCAGATCACCCTCGACCGTGTATTCCCGGTCGATGAGCTCGCGGATGCGCAGCACTTCGTCGTCGGTGAGTTCGTGCACGCGACGCTCGGCCGGAATGCCGATCTTGCTGCAAATCTGTTCCGCCGTTACCCGACCGATACCATGGATGTAGGTAAGGCCGATGGCCACACGCTTTTGGTTCGGTATGTTGACGCCAGCAATACGTGCCACGCCGTCGACTCCTCGAAGATAGAATACTGTGCGGTCAATCGGCCAAGGCAGATCGACTGAGGCCGCGCAGTGTATGAATTTTGATTGACAAGTCAACCGCGTTAGCGGTCTGCCTCGTCAGACTTTCCTAAGCTCTGCCTCAATTTCTTGAGTCACAGCGTCGATATCAGCCATGCCGTCAACGCGCCTCAGAACGCCGTGGCCCTCGTAGTACGGCAGAATCGGCATGGTCTGGGCCCGATAGGCTTCCAGTCGCTTGTGTACCGTCTCGGCCTTGTCGTCCTTGCGGCGCGTGAATTCCGTGGAACCACACACGTCGCAGACGCCCGGCACTTTCGTCGGCAGGAACTTGTCGTGATAACCATGCTTGCATTTGGCGCAAGCAAAGCGACCGACGATGCGCTCAACAAGTGCAGCTTCATCGACCGCCATCTCGATCACGAGATCGAGCTCCAGCCCTTCCTTCTTCAGCATCGCGTCCAGCGCCTCGGCCTGTACGACCGTGCGGGGGAAGCCATCCAGAATGAAGCCGTTAGCGCAGTCAGGCTGGACGATACGCTGATGGATCATTTCCACCATCACGTCGTCGGACACGTAGTGGCCCAACTCCATGACATGTTTGACGTGATGACCTAACTCCGTGTCGGTCTTGGCGACCTCGCGCAGCATGTCGCCGGTCGATAGCTGAATCAGGCCATGCGACTCGACCAGGCGTTCGGCTTGCGTCCCTTTCCCAGCCCCGGGCGGCCCCAGGAGGATGATGTTCATCCGCGTCTCCCGCGCAGCTTGGACCTCTTGATGAGTCCCTCGTACTGGTGCGCCAGCAGATGCGAATGAATCTGGGCCACCGTGTCCATGGTCACGCTGACCACGATGAGCAGGCTCGTGCCACCGAAGTAGAACGGAACCGAATATTCGGAGATCAGGATCTCGGGCAGGATGCACACGATCGAGAGATAGGCGGCACCCAGCACGGTCAATCGCGTCAGCACGTAGTCGAGATAGTCGCCCGTGTTCTTGCCCGGACGGATGCCCGGGATGAAGCCGCCATACTTCTTCAGATTGTCCGCCGTCTCGGACGGGTTGAACACCACGGCCGTGTAGAAGAACGAGAAGAAGACGATCAGCGCCACATAGAGGATCATGTAGGCGGGCTTGCCGTGGCCGACGTAGCCCGCGATCGTGGCGAGCCAGCCGGTCGCACCCGACTGGGCCTGGAAGCCCGCGACCGTGGCCGGCAGCAGCAGGAGCGACGAGGCGAAGATCGGCGGGATCACGCCCGAGGTGTTGATCTTGAGCGGCAGGTGCGAGGATTCGCCCCCGAACATCTTCGTGCCCATCTGGCGCTTCGGGTACTGCACCAGGATGCGGCGCTGGGCGCGCTCCATGAACACGATGAACGCGATGACCGCGATCGCCATGACGATGAACAGGAGGATGATCGGCGTCGAGATGGCGCCGGTCCGGCCGAGCTCGAGCGTGGCGGCGATCGCGTGCGGCAGGTTCGCGACGATGCCGGCGAAGATGATGAGCGACGTGCCGTTGCCGACGCCGCGCGCCGTGATCTGCTCGCCCAGCCACATCAGGAACACGGTGCCGCCGACCAGCGTCGTCATGGTGACGAAGCGGAACGCCATGCCCGGCTCCATGACGGCGGTGACGGCGCCCGAGCGCATGCTCTCAAGCCCGACGGCGATGCCGTAGGCCTGGACGATGGCGAGCGCCACCGTGCCATAGCGGGTGTACTGGTTGAGCTTCTTGCGGCCCGACTCGCCTTCCTTCTTCAACGCCTCCAGCGTCGGCGACACGGCGGTCAGCAACTGGACGATGATGGAGGCGGAGATATAGGGCGTGATGTTGAGCGCCAGGATCGACATGCGGCCGAGCGCGCCGCCCGAGAACATGTCGAAGATGCCGAGGATGCCGCCGGCGCTCTGCTGGAAGATCTGCGAGAGCGCCTGGGGATCGATACCCGGGATGGGAATGTAGGTGCCCAGTCGATAGACCAGGAGGGCCAGCAGCGTGAACCAGATCCGCTGCTTCAGTTCGGTCGCCTTGGCGAAGGCTCCAAAATTGATGTTCGCGGCGAGTTGTTCGGCGGCAGACGCCATTCAAGCGGTTCCTTGGGACAGGAATCGTCGGGGAGGACGAGCGACAGTATAAACATGATGACGGCGCAGGCGATATTCGCCTGCGCCGTCGCATGGACTTTTTTTAGCCAGCCGTCGCTTCGGTCGCAGCCGCCTTGGCTACGGCCTTGACGATGACCTTGCCGCCGGCGGCTTCCACCGCCTTGACCGCCGCCTCGGACGCACCCGCGCACTCGATGGTGAGCGCGGTCGAGAGCGTGCCCTTGGCAAGGAGCCGCACGCCGTCCTCGAGCTTGGCCAGGATGCCGAGCTTGATCAGGCTTTCCGGCGTGACGGTGTCGCCCTTCGCGAGCTTGCCCGCCTCGACGGCCTTCTGCAGCCGGCCGACATTGATCACCTGGTAGTTCAGGCGATGAATGTTGTTGAAGCCGCGCTTCGGCAGACGACGATGCAGCGGGGTCTGGCCGCCTTCGAAGCCGTTGATGGCGACGCCGGAGCGCGCCGTCTGGCCCTTGCCGCCACGGCCCGAGGTCTTGCCCTTGCCCGAGCCGATGCCGCGACCGACACGCTTGAACTTGTAGTGGGCTCCCGGATTATCCGAGATCTCATTGAGCTTGGTCATAATTTCTTACCTTACTCGCCGGCTTCGACGCGCACCAGGTGGTGCACTTTCGTCAGCATGCCGCGCACCGAGGGGGTATCCTCGAGCACACGGGTCCGGTTGAGCTTGTTGAGACCGAGGCCCTTCAAGGTGGCCTCCTGGTCCTTCGTGCGGCCGATCGGCGAGCCGATCTGCGTCACGATCACGGTCTTCTTCTCGCTCATCGAGATCACTCCCGAGCCGCAGCTTCGGCCTGGCCGCGGCCGCCGCCGACCAGATCCGAAACCTTCTTGCCACGACGGGCCGCGACCGCGCGGGGGTTGGTCGCCCCGGAAAGCGCGTCGAAGGCCGCCTTGATCATGTTGTGCGGGTTCGAGGTGCCGACCGACTTCGCGACGACGTCCTGAACGCCCAGCGCCTCGAAGATCGCGCGCATCGGACCACCGGCGATGATGCCGGTGCCCTGCGGTGCGGCGCGCACCACGACGCGGCCGGCGCCGTAATGGCCGGTCATGTCATGATGCAGCGTGCGGCCTTCGCGCAGCGGAACGCGGACCATCGACTTGCGCGCGGCCTCGGTCGCCTTGCGGATCGCCTCCGGCACCTCACGCGCCTTGCCCGTGCCGTGACCGACGCGGCCCTTCGAATCGCCGACGACCACGATCGCCGCGAAACCGAAGCGCCGGCCGCCCTTCACGACCTTGGCGACGCGATTGATGCCGACCAGCTTTTCGACGAGCTCGCTTTCCTCGCGATCGCGCGGTTGCCGATCCGCCTCATTACGGCCCCGGCCGCCCGAGCGGCCTTCACCTGGAGTACGTGCCATTTTGTTCGTCCCGGCCCTTCTTTAGAACGCCAGCCCGCCTTCGCGGGCCGCATCGGCGAGGGCCTTCACCCTGCCATGGAACAGATAACCGCCGCGGTCGAACACCACCTGGGTGATGCCCTTCTCGGCGGCCCGGGTGGCCAGCAGCTTGCCGACCGCCTGCGCCGCCGCGATGTCCGCGCCGGTCTTGAGCCCGTCCTTGAGCGTCTTGTCGATGCTCGACGCGGCGACGAGGGTCTTGCCCTCGGCGTCGTCGATCACCTGCGCATAGATGTGCTTGGACGAACGGAACACGGAGAGCCGCAGCCGACCGGCCGCCGCTGCCCGCAAACGATTCCGCACCCGCTGCTTGCGGCGCAGAAATAGGGATTTCGAGTTCAGCATGGCGCCAATCCTTACTTCTTCTTGCCTTCCTTGCGGCGGATAGTCTCGGTCGCGTACTTGACGCCCTTGCCCTTGTACGGCTCAGGCTTGCGGAACGACCGGATCTTCGCGGCGACCGCGCCCACGCGCTGCTTGTCAGCGCCGGTCACGGTGATCGACGTCGGCTTCTCGCAGGAGATCTTGACGTCGTCCGGGATCGGAAAGTCGATGTCGTGGCTGTAGCCGAGCTGCAGGTTCAGCACCTTGCCGTTGACCGCGGCGCGGTAGCCGACGCCGTTGATCTCGAGGTTGACGCTGAAGCCATTCGAAACGCCCGTCACCAGGTTGTTGATGAGCGCCCGCGTCGTGCCCCAGAGCGTGAACGCACGCTTGGAGTCGTTGACGGGCTTGACGACGACCTTGCCGTCCTCGAGCGTCGCGGAGATCTCCTCCGCGATCGGGAGCGTCAAGGTGCCGAGCTTGCCCTTCGCCGTCAGGATCTGGTCAGCAATCGTGACCTGAACACCTGCCGGCACGGGAACCGGATATTTGCCGATGCGCGACATGATGCTTCCTCAGAACACGCGGCAGAGGACTTCGCCGCCGACATTGGCAGCGCGGGCCTCGTTGTCCGACATCACGCCCCGCGGCGTCGACAGGATGGCGATGCCGAGGCCGTTGTAGACCTTCGGCAGCTCCGCAATCTTGGAGTAGATCCGGCGGCCGGGCTTCGACACGCGGCTGATCTCCTTGATGACGGGCTCGCCATCGACGTATTTGAGCTCGATCGTGAACTCGGAGATGCCGGCGCGAACATCCGACTTCGTGAAGCCGCGGATGTAGCCTTCGCGACGCAGCACTTCGAGCACGTTTGCACGGATCCGGGAGGCCGGCGAGTTCACGCTGGACGAACGCGCCCGCTGGCCGTTGCGGATGCGGGTCAGCATATCCCCCAGGGGATCGCTCATGGTCATAACCTGGGACTCCCTTACCAGCTCGACTTGACCATGCCAGGAATCTGGCCGGCCGATGCGAGTTCGCGCAACGCGATGCGCGAGAGCTTGAATTTGCGGTAGTAGGCGCGCGGGCGGCCTGACAACGCACAACGGTTGCGCACGCGGACCCTGGCGCTGTTGCGCGGCAGGGCGGCGAGCTTCAGCTGAGCCACGAAGCGATCTTCCGGCGAGGCGCTACGGTCGCCGACGATCGCCTTCAGGCGAGCGCGCTTGGCGGCGAACCGGTCGGCCAGCTTCTGGCGCTTCTGGTTCTTCTGGACGGAACTAGTCTTAGCCATCTGTCAGATCCCTCGCCGCTCAGTTCACGAACGGCATCTGGAAGCCCTTGAGGAGCGCCTTCGCCTCCTCGTCGGTCTTCGCCGTGGTACAGATCACGATGTCCATGCCGCGCATGGCGTCGACCTTGTCGTAATCGATTTCCGGGAACACGAGCTGCTCCTTGAGGCCCAGCGCGTAATTGCCCTTGCCATCGAAGCTCTTGCCGTTGACGCCGCGGAAGTCGCGGACGCGCGGCAGCGCGATGGTGATCAGACGGTCGAGGAACTCGTACATCTGCTTGCGGCGGAGCGTCACCTTGCAGCCGATCGGCATGTTCTCGCGCAGCTTGAACGTGGCGATCGACTTCTTAGCGCGCGTCACGACCGGCTTCTGGCCGGCGATGAGGGTGAGATCGCGCACAGCGGCATCGACCTTCTTCGAGTCCTGCACGGCCTCGCCGACGCCGATGTTGATGACGATCTTATCGAGCTTCGGCACTTCCATCGGGTTCTTGTAGCCGAACTGGGCGACAAGGGCCTGGCGGACCTTCGACTCGTAGAGTTCTTGGAAACGGGCAGCCATCTCTCACCTCACCGGTCGAGCTGTTCGCCGGACCGCTTGGCAACGCGGACCTTGCGATCATCGACGAGCTTGAAGCCGACGCGGGTCGGCTTGTTGTCCTTCGGGTCGACATGCGCGACGTTGGAGACGTGAATGGTCGCCTCCTTCTCGATGATGCCGCCCTGGCTCGTGGCCGAGGCGCGCGTGTGGCGCTTGACCAGGTTGACCCCCTGGACGACCACACGGTTCTCGCTCGGCAACGTGCGGAGCACCTCGCCGGTCTTGCCCTTGTCGGAGCCGGAGATGACGACGACCTTGTCGCCCTTCTTGATCTTCAACGCCATGGTTAGAGCACCTCCGGCGCCAGCGAGACGATCTTCATGAACTTCTTGGCGCGAAGCTCGCGCGTCACGGGCCCGAAGATACGGGTGCCGATCGGCTCGCCCTGCTTGTTGATGAGCACCGCGGCGTTGCGGTCGAAGCGGATGGCGCTGCCATCCACGCGGCGAATCTCCTTGGCCGTGCGCACGATGACCGCGCGATGCACGTCGCCCTTCTTCACCTTGCCGCGCGGAATGGCTTCCTTGATCGACACGACGATGATGTCGCCGACGGTCGCAGTCCTCCGGTGGGAGCCACCCAGCACCTTGATGCACTGCACCCGGCGGGCCCCAGAGTTATCGGCCACGTCCAGGTTGGTTTGCATCTGAATCATGTTTTACACTCCAGTCTGGGACGGCGTCCCGGCGTTATCCGCCAGCACAACCCAGCACTTGTTCTTCGAGATCGGACGGCATTCCTCGATGCGGACGACGTCGCCGACCTTGAACGTGTTCTGCTCATCGTGCGCGGCGTACTTCTTCGACCGCGTGATGAACTTCTTGTAGACCGGATGCATGACACGACGCTCGACGCGGACCACGACGGTCTTGTCCTGCTTGTCGCTCACCACCAGGCCCTGCAGAATGCGCTTCGGCATGTCCCTTTACTCCACCCGACCCGACTGAGCTTGACGCTCCGCCAGGATGGTCTTGATCCGCGCGATGTCCCGGCGAACCTGGAACACACGGGCGGTATTCTCGAGCTGACCGGACGCCTTCTGAAAGCGCAGGTTGAACTGCTCCTTCTTCAGCCCCAGCAACTCCGTCTTAAGCTCGTCGGCCGACTTGGCCCGAACGTCGCTCGCCTTCATTTCAAGCCTCCTCGCCCAGACGCTGGACGAAGCGCACGCCGATCGGGAGCTTCGCCGCCGCGAGGCTGAACGCCTCGCGCGCCGTCTCCGCCGGCACGCCATCCAGCTCGAACATGATCCGGCCCGGCTTCACCCGGCAGACCCAGAACTCCGGCGAGCCCTTGCCGCTGCCCATACGGACTTCGGCAGGCTTCGAGGAGACCGGAACATCCGGGAAAACACGGATCCAGACACGACCAACGCGGCGGATGTGCCGGCTGATCGCGCGTCGCGCCGCTTCGATCTGACGTGCCGTGATCCGGCCCGGTTCGACCGCCTTCAAGCCGTAGGCGCCGAAGTTCAGCGCCGTACCGCCCTTTGCCAAACCGTGAATGCGCCCCTTGAACGCCTTCCGGTACTTGGTCCGCTTTGGACTAAGCATGGGTCATCGACCTCTTTCACAAATCATTCAAGCGGGAACCGAGCAACCCGGCCCCGCTCAAACCTCATGGACCAGTTAACCTCAGGCGTGATCGCCGCGCGGACGCCGGTCGCGATGCTCGCGATCACCCCGCTCGGCCCGCTCCGGACGCTCGCTCCGCTCGCCGCCGGCCTGCTCGGCCCGACGCTCGGACGCCATCGGGTCGTGGGCGATGATCTCGCCCTTGAAGACCCAGACCTTGACGCCGCAGGTGCCGTAGGTGGTCTTGGCGGTGCCGATGCCGTAATCGACGTCGGCGCGCAGCGTGTGCAGCGGCACACGGCCTTCGCGGTACCACTCCATGCGCGCGATTTCCGCACCGCCCAGGCGACCCGAGCAGTTGATACGGATGCCGCCCGCGCCGAGGCGCATGGCCGACTGGACCGCGCGCTTCATGGCGCGGCGGAAGGCGACGCGACGCTCGAGCTGCTGGGCGATGCCCTCGGCGATCAGCTTGGCGTCCAGCTCGGGCTTGCGGATCTCGACGATGTTGAGGCTGACCTCGCTGCCGGTCATCTTGCCGACCTCGAGGCGCAGCTTCTCGATATCCGCACCCTTCTTGCCGATGACCACGCCCGGGCGCGCCGTGTGGATCGTGACGCGCGCCTTCTTGGCGGCGCGCTCGATCACCACGCGGCTGATGCCGGCCTGGTTCAGGCGGCCCATGAGGTACTTGCGCAGGCGCAGGTCCTCGTGAAGCATCTGGCCGTATTCCTTGCGGGCGAACCAGCGGCTGTCCCAGGTCCGATTGATGCCGAGCCGGAGCCCGATCGGATTGATCTTCTGACCCATTACGCCTGCTCCTCGTCCCGCTCGCGGACGATGACCGTGAGATTGCTGAAGAACTTCTGGACCTGCGCCGCGCGGCCGCGGCCGCGGGCGTGGAACCGCTTCATCACCAGCGCCCGGCCGACATGCGCCTCCTTGACGTAGAGACGGTCGACGTCGAGCTGGTGATTGTTCTCGGCATTGGCGATCGCGGACTGCAGCACCTTCTTCACGTCCTGCGCGATGCGCCGGCGCGAGAAGGTGAGCTCGGCGATTGCAGCACTCGCCTTCTTGCCGCGGATCGACTGCGCGACCAGGTTCAGCTTGCGCGGGCTGATGCGGATGGCCTTGGCGAACGCCATTGCCTCCACGTCCTCGACCTTGCGCGGTGCCTGTGGCTTGCTCATCTCGGTTAGCCCCTCTTAGCCTTCTTGTCGGCCGCATGGCCGTAGAAGGTCCGCGTGGGCGCGAACTCGCCGAGCTTGTGGCCGACCATGTTCTCGGTCACCAGCACGGGGATGAACTTATGCCCGTTATAGACGCCGAACGTCAGACCGACGAACTGCGGGAAAATGGTCGAACGACGCGACCAGGTCTTGATGATCTCGTTGCGGGACGACGAGCGCGACTTCTCTGCCTTCTTCAGCAGATAGCCGTCGATGAACGGTCCCTTCCAAACGGAACGTGCCACAGCGGGTCTCCGTTACTTCGCGTTGCGACGACGGACGATGAGACCGTCGGTCGCCTTGTTGTGACGCGTCTTCTTGCCCTTGGTCGGCTTGCCCCACGGCGTGACCGGATGCCGGCCGCCGGAGGTACGACCCTCACCACCACCGTGCGGATGGTCGATCGGGTTCATCGCCACGCCGCGGACGGACGGGCGAATGCCGAGCCAGCGGGAACGGCCCGCCTTGGCAATGACGATATTCTTCTGGTCCGGGTTCGACACCGCACCGACGGTCGCCATGCATTCGGCCCGCACCATGCGCACTTCGCCGGAGGCGAGACGCAGGAGCGCGTAGCCGGCATCGCGGCCGACGAGCTGGGCGTACGTGCCGCCGGCGCGCGCGATCTGGCCGCCCTTGCCCGGCTTCATCTCCACATTGTGGACGATGGTGCCGATCGGCATGTTCTTCATCGGCATGGCGTTGCCGGGCTTGACGTCGACCTTGTCGCCCGAGACGACCATGTCGCCGACCTTGATGCGCTGCGGCGCCAGGATGTAGGCGAGCTCGCCATCCTCGTACTTCACGAGCGCGATGAAAGCCGTGCGGTTCGGGTCGTACTCGAGCCGCTCGACCGTCGCCGGAACGTCGAACTTGCGACGCTTGAAGTCGACGAGGCGATAGCGGCGCTTATGGCCGCCACCGACGCGCCGCATGGTGATGCGGCCCGTGTTGTTGCGGCCGCCCTGGCGCTTCAGACCCTCGGTCAGCGCCTTGACGGGTTCGCCCTTCCACAGCTCGCTGCGGTCGACGATGACCAGCTGCCGCGTTGACGGCGTGGTCGGCTTAAAAGTCTTTAGTGCCATGGCCTTAGATTCCCGTGGTCACGTCGATCTTGGAGCCCTCGGCGAGTGTGACCATAGCCTTCTTCTCGTCGCCCCGCTTACCCAGCTGGCCACGGAAGCGCTTGATCTTGCCGAGCGTCCGGATCGTGTTGACTGCCGTGACCTTGACCTTGAACAGGGTCTCGACGGCGAGCTTGATCTCCCGCTTGGTCGCATCGAGCGGCACGCGGAAGGTCACCTGGTTGTGCTCCGACGCCATCGTCGCCTTTTCGGTGATGACGGGGGAACGGACCAGGTCGTAGAGCCGCTCGGCCGAGATCTTCGGCTGAGCGTTCGGGATCACGCGGAACCTGCTCATTTCAGGCGAGCCTCCAGGTGTTCGACGGCCGCCTGGGTCAGAACCAGCGTGTCGCGGCGCAGGATGTCGTAGACGTTGGCGCCCTGCTGCGGCAGCACATCGACCTTCGGAATGTTGCGGGCGGCGCGCGCAAAACCCTCGTCGACCTCGGGGCCGTCGATGATCAGCACGGACGTCCAGCCGAGCTTCTCGAAGCGCTCGACGAGCGCCTTGGTCTTCGGCGTCTCGACCGCGGCGCGGTCGAGGACGATCAGCTTGCCCTCGGCCTGCTTGGCCGACAGCGCCGTCTTGAGCGCCAGCTTGCGGACCTTCTTCTGCAGGTCATGCGCGTGGCTGCGCACGACCGGGCCGAAGATCACCGCACCGCCGCGGAACTGCGGCGAGCGCAGGCTGCCCTGGCGGGCGCGGCCGGTGCCCTTCTGCTTGTAAGGCTTCTTGGTGGTGCCCGCGATGTCGCCGATGAGCTTGGTCTTATGCGTGCCCGCACGGCGCTTGGCGAGCTGGTAGTTCACCATGCGCGCCAAGAGGTCCTTGCGGACTTCGAGACCAAAAATCTCCTCGGCCAGATCGATCGAGCCGACTTCCTGGTTGTCCAGGTTCTTGACAGCCAGTTTCATGATCATTCGCCCTTCGTCGCTTCGGCCGAAGCCTCGGCAGCCTTGATCGCGGCGGGGAACGGCAGATCGGCCGGCGCCTTGCGCTTGACCGCGTCCTTCACCATCACGTAGCCGCCTTCCGAACCCGGGACGGCGCCCAGGATCAGGATCAGGCCGCGGGCTGCGTCGGTCGAAACGACCTTCAGATTCTGCGTGGTCACACGCACCTGGCCCAGATGACCAGCCATCTTCTTGTTCTTGAAGACCTTGCCGGGGTCCTGGCGCTGACCGGTGGAGCCGTGCGAGCGGTGCGAGACCGAGACGCCGTGCGTCGCGCGAAGGCCGCCGAAATTATGGCGCTTCATGACGCCGGCGAAACCCTTGCCGATCGTCGTGCCGGTGACGTCGACGAACTGCCCCGCGAGGAAGTGCTCGACCGAGAGTTCGGCGCCGACTTCGAGCAGCGCGTCCGCGGAGACGCGGAACTCGGCCAGCTTCTTCTTCGGCTCGACCTTGGCCGCGGCGAAGCGCTCGCGCTCGGCCTTGGCGACGTTCTTCACCTTGGCCTTGCCGACGCCGAGCTGGACGGCGGAGTAGCCGTCCTTCTCTTCGGTGCGAACGGCCACGACCTGGCAGCTATCGACCTTCAGCACGGTCACGGGGACGTGGTTGCCGTCTTCCGTGAAAATGCGGGTCATGCCCAGCTTCTGGGCGAGGAGACCAGTGCGCATGATCAGATCTTGATCTCAACATCGACGCCGGCGGCGAGGTCGAGCTTCATGAGCGCGTCCACCGTCTGCGGGGTCGGGTCAACGATGTCCAGCACGCGCTTGTGGGTGCGGATCTCGAACTGCTCGCGCGACTTCTTGTCGATGTGCGGCGAGCGGTTGACCGTGAACTTCTCGATCTTGGTCGGCAGCGGGATCGGGCCACGGACGCGGGCGCCGGTGCGCTTCGCCGTGTTCACGATCTCGCTCGTCGACTGGTCGAGCACGCGATGATCATACGCCCGGAGGCGGATGCGAATGCTTTGACTGTCCATCAAACAGACTTCCGTTTCATCTGGGAGCGGGGGGTCGGTGCCGAAACACCGCCCCCATCCCTGTCCATCGTTTGGCGACGTTCACCCCGGTTATCGGGGGTTGGTGTCGCCGGGACCGTTGTTTTCGTTCTTCTTCTCGAAGCGGAGTCCGCTTCCTTTAGAACGCCTTACTTCGTGATAGCGGAGACGACGCCGGCACCGACGGTGCGGCCGCCCTCGCGGATCGCGAAGCGCAGACCCTCGTCCATGGCGATCGGCGCGATCAGCTCGACGTCCATCGCCACGTTGTCGCCCGGCATGACCATCTCCACGCCGGCCGGCAGGCTCACGATGCCCGTGACGTCGGTCGTGCGGAAATAGAACTGCGGACGATAGTTCGTGAAGAACGGCGTGTGACGGCCGCCCTCTTCCTTCGTCAGGATGTACGCCTCGGCCTTGAACTTCGTGTGCGGCGTGATCGAGCCCGGCTTCGCCAGCACCTGGCCGCGCTCGACTTCCTCGCGCTTGGTGCCGCGCAAGAGCGCGCCGATGTTGTCGCCCGCCTGGCCCTGGTCCAGGAGCTTGCGGAACATCTCGACGCCCGTCACCGTCGTCTTCAGCGTGTCCTTCAGGCCGACGATCTCGATTTCCTCGCCGACCTTGATCACACCGCGCTCGACGCGGCCGGTCACCACCGTGCCGCGGCCCGAGATCGAGAACACGTCCTCGACCGGCATCAGGAACGCACCGTCAATCGCACGCTCCGGCTGCGGGATGTAGGCGTCGACCGCCTTCATCAGCTCCAGGATCGCGTCATGGCCGAGCGCCGGGTTCTTGTCCTCGAGCGCCATCAGCGCCGAGCCCTTGATCACCGGAATGTCGTCGCCCGGGAAATTGTAGCTCGACAGCAGCTCGCGCACCTCGAGCTCGACCAGCTCCAGGAGCTCCGGATCGTCGACCATGTCGACCTTGTTCATGAACACGACCAGCGCCGGAACGCCGACCTGGCGCGCCAACAGGATGTGCTCGCGCGTCTGCGGCATCGGGCCGTCCGCCGCCGACACCACCAGGATGGCACCGTCCATCTGCGCCGCACCCGTGATCATGTTCTTCACGTAGTCCGCATGGCCCGGGCAGTCGACGTGCGCATAGTGCCGGTTCGTCGTCTCGTACTCGACGTGCGCCGTCGAGATCGTGATGCCGCGCGCCCGCTCTTCCGGCGCCTTGTCGATCTGGTCGTACGCCGTGAACGTCGCGCCGCCAGTCTCGGCCAAAACCTTCGTGATCGCTGCCGTCAGAGACGTCTTGCCATGGTCAACGTGACCAATCGTCCCGATGTTGCAATGCGGCTTCGTCCGCTCAAACTTCGCCTTCGCCATGGCCGTTCTCCGATCCTAAACCTTCAGTGCCCTGCGCGCCCGGCCGTGGCCGGCATCCGCTCCAGGATCACTGGCGCGTCGGGGTCGCAAAGCGTGTCCCCAGTAGTGGTATGCTCAAGACCCGCGAGGGCGACGATGTCGCCTGCGCGGGCCTCCTTGATTTCCTCCGCATGGTTCGCGTGCATGCGCACCATACGGCCGATCTTCTCTGGGCTGGCCGTCACCGAGTTCAGCATGCTGCTGCCCGTGGCGACCACGCCCGAATAAATCCGCACAAACGTCAAACGACCCGACATCGGGTCGTCGACCGTCTGGAAGGCGACCCCCGAGAAGGGCTCGTCATCCGCCGGGCGACGCTCCACCCGGTGACCATCGGCCGCGACACCCGCATGCGCCGCCATGTCGGACGGCGCCGGCAGGAAATCCACGACCGCATCCAACAAGCGGCGCACACCCCGGTTGCGGAACGCCGAGCCGCACAGCACCGGCACGACCATGCCCGACCGGACCGCCACCTTCACCGCCTGGCGCAACGCTACCACGTCCGCCCCCTTGGCCCCGACCGCCACCCCGATCTCCGCGCGTGCCAGCTGGGCCGCAGCAAGAAGATCCGACGGGATCTCGACCTCTTCCGCCGGCGCGTCGTGACCGGCCGTCCGCCAGAGGGTCGCCCGCATCTCGATCAGGTCGACGATGCCCCTCAGGCCTGCGCCGGCACCGATCGGCAGCTGCAGCAGCACCGGCTTGGCCGTGCCGCGCGCCGCGATCGCCGCGACCACAGCGGAGAGATCGGCGCCTTCGAGGTCCAGCTTGTTGACGAACACCAGCCGGGCCAGGCCCTGGGCCTCGATCTCGTCGAACAAGGCGGCAACGCCGTCCGTGACACCCCCAACACCATCGATCACCAGCACCGTGCCATCGAGCACCGCCAGCGCCTGATCGTCGTTCCGCCGGCTAGCCGGCAGTTCGACGATGGTGATCCGGCAGTCGCGCCACACGCAGCTCGTCGCCGCGGAAGTGAGCGTGATCTGCCGCTCGTTATCCTGCTCCACCCAGGCGGGCATGCCCAACGCGGCCCGCGCCCCCGTTGCCGCCGCATCCGGACGGTCTGCGACCGCCAGGATCCGCTCGGTGACCGTCGTCCGACCGGCATCGAGGCGCGCCAGGATGCCGATGTTCCGGTAACGGTCGAGGGGGATGGTCCGCGGCACGGGTGGAGTTCCGTCAGTGCCTTACCACCGATAGTGCGAGAACGCCTTGTTGGCGTCCGCCATACGGTGGGTGTCTTCCCGCTTCTTGACCGCAGCGCCACGGTTGTTCGACGCATCGAGCAGCTCGCCCGACAGGCGCTCTTCCATGCTGTTCTCGCTGCGGGCCCGCGACGAGCCGATCAGCCAGCGGATGGCGAGCGCCTGGCCACGGTCCGACCGAACCTCGACCGGCACCTGATAGGTCGCACCACCGACCCGGCGCGACCGGACTTCGATGGCCGGACGAACGTTCTGAAGCGCGTCATGGAACACCTTCAGCGGGTCCTGACCCGAACGCTTCGCGATGCGATCGAAGGCATTGTAGACGATCGCCTCGGCGACCGACTTCTTGCCCTGATACATCAGGCAGTTCATGAACTTGGTCAGCACCAAATCGCCAAACTTGGCGTCCGGCAGAACTTCCCGCTTAATCGCTGCGCGACGACGCGACATGCTCGGTTTCCTTCTTCGCTATTCTTACTTGGGCCGCTTGGCGCCGTACTTCGAACGACGCTGGCGACGGTCCTTGACGCCCTGCGTGTCGAGCGTGCCGCGGATGATGTGATAGCGCACACCGGGCAGATCCTTCACACGACCACCGCGGATCATGACGACCGAGTGCTCCTGGAGGTTATGGCCTTCACCGGGGATGTAGCTCGTCACCTCGAAGCCGTTGGTCAGCCGCACGCGGGCCACCTTGCGGAGCGCCGAGTTCGGCTTCTTCGGGGTCGTCGTATAGACCCGGGTGCACACGCCGCGCTTCTGCGGGCAGGCTTCGAGCGCCGGGACCTTGTTACGGGTCACTTGGGGCGCCCGGGGGTTCCGGATCAACTGGTTGATGGTCGGCATCAATCACACCCTTGCAAAACGATAAATGCCGAGCGGCGCTAACCGACGCCGCCGGCATGGCTGACTTGCAGTACGCAACCCACAGGCAAAAACGCCGAGCCCCAAGGGGACCCGGCAGCGCCAAATTTACGATACCGCGTGAGCTGCGTTTAGGTTGGCGCACCTACGGCCAGCTCGGAAAACTGGCGGAACCTATTACGCGCCCCCTGCTCCGTCAAGCGGAATAGGGGAAGACCGCCATGCAAGTGTCCGGGGACTGTCATCACGCGGAAGCACTTCGTCGCACCGCAGCACGACTCGGGGTAGAGGCCGAAGACTCGCGAGTCGCATGGTTTTACTGCGCCGGAGTCGGCGTTTTGGCGCCGATCGGGCCGGATACGGACATGAGATTCTCGAACCGCTCGGGCTGCGTATCGTTCTTGAACGGCAGCCCGAACGCAGCCGGCACCGCATCCGGCAGGTTCGGATTGAGCTTGCCTGGTGTCTTCAGCACCTCCGGCCCGACAAACGCCTTCCCGTCCCATCGATAGAGCGTCAGCACATAGGGATGCGGATCGTAATGGGCACCGTCGTCCCATTGGGCGTCCCATATCGCGATGCCCGGCCCCCGCCCGCCGCCAAGGTCGCCAACATGGAAACCGCCCATATTGGTGTGCTCGAGCGCCGTCGGGGCCAGTGCCGCAATGACGCCGTCCCACTTCTGCCTGTTGAACAGCAGATGGAGAAAGCTCGCCCCCGACCCGCCCGGGAATTTCACGGTGGCCTGTAGCAGCTCCGTCGACCCGAGCGCGACCGGCTCCAGGAGGATACCGGCGGCCTCGTCGAACGACTCCTGGTGCAGCAAACGGCATTGTCCGTCGTAGAGCATCAGGCTCGCCCGGGGCAGCGTCTGCGGCGCCGGCGGCCGGGTGACCGTGGATACGTAGGAGATGCCGTCCTTGGCGCCGAAGGCCGACCCTTCCTGGGCGATGATCGCGCCGTCGACCGGCCGATAGCAGCCGGCTTCTGCACGGACCGCGACGACGAGCAGTCCGGCGATCAACAAGCGAAAGAGAATCATCGAGGGCCGGGAAAGGAAAATGCCGGCCGCAGCTTTACGCAGTGAATTGCCGGCATGCAACGGCCTCGTTGCCGCTATTCCTGCGGAAAATCCGTCGCCACGCCCACATCGCGCCAGGCTTCGATCTCGGCCAGGCGCTCCTTGAGCTTGGCGGTGACGCCATTGACCGCGATGGCGCCCAGCACGAGATGGCGCGGCGGGCTCTCGGTCTCGGCCAGCCGGATCATCGCCTCTGCCGCGCGCACCGGATCGCCCGCCTGGGTGCCGCTGATCGCCGCCGTCGCCTTGAGGCGCGCACCGGCCGTGGGCTCGTAGTCAGCGATGTTGGTCGGCGTCTGCCGAAGCGAGCGGCCGGCCCAGTCGGTGCGGAACGGGCCCGGCTCGACGCAGGAGACCTTGATGCCGAGCGGCTTCACCTCGGCCAGGAGCGCGTCCGACCAGCCTTCGACCGCGTGCTTGGTCGCGGCGTAATAGCCCGAGCCCGGGAAGCCGATGAAGCCCGCCTGGGACGAGAGGCTGATGATATGGCCCTTCCGCCGCGCCCGCATGCCGGGCAGCACGGCGCGGGTGAGCGCGAAGAGACCGAACACATTGGCGTCGAACATGGCGCGGATCTCGGCCTCTTCGCCCTCCTCGATCGTCGCCTGGTAGCCGTAGCCGGCATTGTTGACGAGCACGTCGATGCCGCCGAACTGCTGCTCGGCCGCGGTGACCGCCGCCGCGATCTGGTCGGACCGGGTCACGTCGAGGTCGAGCGCCAGCGCCCGCGGGCCTGCCCCTTCGACGAGATCGACGAGCCGGGACTTGTCGCGCGCCGTGACCACGGCGCGCCCGCCGCGGGTAAGCACCACACGGGCAAGCTCGAGCCCGAAACCGGTCGAGCAGCCGGTGATGAACCAGACGGGTGAGGTCTCATTGGCCATAAGCGCATCTCCGAGGACAAAGGGCCGTCCCCGGAGAGGCCGACCGCCGTTGCAAAGATCTCTCAGTTTTAGCCAATGGTATGATGAAATGCCGAGCGGAAAGCGGTGGCCAGATGGTCGCAGGCCCTGTCCGCGCACTGCCTGGTTTCACGCGAATGACGCAGAAACGCGCCGTTATGGGGCGACGCAAAGGGAGGCCCGCGTGATGACCGGAGCCGCTTTCGACAACGCGATCCTCGAACGTATGCGCGGAGACGACGAGGTTGAAGCCCGCCTACCAATCGAGGCGGCAATGCCCGAGCCGCGCTTGGCGCCGCCCTCCGCTGAAACTGCCGCCTAGGTAATCGCGGCCGGATCGTACGGCAGGCTCATCGTGTGGCTGGTGATCATCTTCCAGCCGCCGGACCGCCTGGCCCAGGTCTCGGTTGATTGATAGCGCCGCACCAGGGTCTGGCCGTGGCAGCTGATCGTCAGCTCGTCGACGAAGGTCGAGGTCGCGACATCGCCCTGGCGATGCAACGCCCATTTCGTCACGGCGATATGCCGATCCGCCGCGCCGGGCGCCAGCGGCTGCACGCGATCGACGATCTGCTGCTTGCTCAGGATCTCGCCGGTCTCGTTGGTGAAGATCGCGGCAGGATCGAGATAGCGTGCCAGCACCGCCGCATCGCCGCGCTGTCCGGCATCGAGGACTTCCTGGGTTTGCCTTTTGAGGCGCGCCGAGAGCAATGCGTCACCCGACGCCGCCCGGCAGGCATCAGCGCTGGCGACGACGGTCAAACCGATGCAGATGATCAGGCCGGCTGCGACCTGCACCGATCTTGGCGGCATAAGCGAGGCCATGAACAGACTCCCCCTCTGCGAGCTCAAAGAGGTCGCGCGGTCGCGGACGCGGCAGGAACGGTAGCGGGCGCTGCGCTCGATCGCACGTTAAACCTGTGTAATCAGGCTTGCCAGGCCGGTTGCGGGGAACCGAGCCGGCATGGCCATTTCCGGGCGCTCGCTCGTCATCGGCGAGTACGATGGAATTGACTGCGCTGGCTGGCTTCTAGGCCCCTCGCCTCACCCCAGAAACGACGAGGCCCGCGCCCTCCGTTCAGGAGAGCGCGGGCCTCGCCCGTTCTAGTACCTAGGCGCCTAACGCCCAGATTTAGGCGACTTCGGAGTCCGCCACCGTCACCGCACCGTCGCTCGACGGCGAGGCGTCGGCCAGCTCCCGGTCGCGCTGGGCGGCGATCTCGCGCCAATGCGCCATCACACTGCCGGTACCCGCCGGGATGAGGCGGCCGACGATGACGTTCTCCTTGAGGCCGACCAGTCCGTCGACCCGGCCCGAGACCGAAGCCTCGGTGAGGACGCGGGTGGTCTCCTGGAAGGACGCCGCCGAGATGAACGACTTGGTCTGCAGGCTCGCCTTGGTGATGCCCTGCAGCACCGGCCGACCCTTGGCCGGACGGCCGTCGAGCTTTTCGGCCTTGCTGTTCTCTTCCTCGAAGTCGCCGCGGTCGATCTGCTCGCCCACCAGGAAGGTCGTGTCGCCGGGCTCGTCGATCTCGATCTTCTGCAGCATCTGGCGAACGATCACCTCGATGTGCTTGTCGTTGATCTTCACGCCCTGCAGACGATAGACCTCCTGGATCTCGTTGATGAGGTAGTTCGCCAGCGCCTCGACCCCCAGGATGCTGAGGATGTCGTGCGGCACCGGGTTGCCGTCCATCAGCAGGTCGCCCTTCTGGACATAGTCGCCCTCCTGCACGGAGATGTGCTTGCCCTTCGGGATCAGGTACTCGACCGGCTGCGCGCCCTCGTCGCTCGGCACGACCAGGATGCGCCGCTTGGTCTTGTAGTCCTTGCCGAACTCGACGCGGCCGTCGCACTCGCTGATGATCGCGAAGTCCTTGGGCTTGCGCGCCTCGAACAGCTCGGCCACACGCGGCAGACCGCCGGTGATGTCGCGCGTCTTCGAGCTTTCACGCGGGATACGCGCCAGCACGTCGCCGGCGCGGACGTCCGCACGGTTCTCGACCGACAGGATGGCGTCGACCGACATGAAGTAGCGAGCCTCGAGACCGTTGCCGAGCACGAGCGCTTCGCCGCTGGCGTCGCGCAGCGTGATCCGCGGCTTGAGATCATTACCGCGCGGCTGCTGCTTCCAGTCGATGACCACCTTGGACGCGATGCCGGTCGCCTCGTCGACGACCTCGCGCACCGAGGTGCCCTCGATCAGGTCGACATAATGGGCAACACCATCCTTCTCGGTGATGATCGGAATGGTGTACGGGTCCCACTCGGCCAGCTTCTGGCCCTTCTTGACCTGAGCACCCTCGTCCGCCAGCAGCTTCGAGCCGTAAGGCACGCGGTGGCGCGCCTTCTCGCGGCCGACCTCGTCGAGCAGCGTCACCTCGCAGTTGCGGCCCATCACGACCGGCACGCCGGCCGAGTTGATGACCACGTTGCGGTTCTTGATGCGGACCTTGGCATCGAACGCCGCCTCGACCGAGGAGACTTCGGCGCCGCGCTGCACGGCACCGCCGATGTGGAAGGTACGCATGGTGAGCTGCGTGCCCGGCTCGCCGATCGACTGGGCCGCGATGACGCCGACCGCTTCGCCCATGTTGACCATGGTGCCGCGGGCGAGGTCGCGACCGTAGCAGAGCGCGCAGACGCCGTTGCGGGTCTCGCAGGTCAGGACCGAGCGGATCTGCACCGCGTCGATGCCCGAGCGCTCGATCCGATCGACCGTGGACTCGACGATGAGCTCGCCGGCCTTGGCGACCACCTCGCCCGTGAGCGGATCGATCAGGTCGACCGCGACCGTGCGGCCGAGGATCCGGTCGGAGAGCGGCGCGATGATCTCGCCGCCTTCCACGACCGCGCGCACGGTCAGGCCCTGCGTCGTGCCGCAATCATGCTCGGTGATGATCGCGTCCTGCGCCACGTCGACGAGACGACGGGTGAGGTAACCCGAGTTCGCCGTCTTCAAGGCGGTGTCGGCCAAGCCCTTACGGGCGCCGTGCGTCGAGTTGAAGTACTCGAGAACGGTCAAGCCTTCCTTGAAGTTCGAGATGATCGGCGTCTCGATGATCTCGCCCGAGGGCTTGGCCATCAGGCCGCGCATGCCGGCCAGCTGCTTGATCTGCGCCGCCGAACCGCGGGCGCCCGAGTCCGACATCATCCAGACCGAGTTGATCGGCTGGCCCGGGGTCGGCGTGCGGATGACCTTCATCATCTCGTCCGCGACCTTTTCGGTGCAGCTCGACCACACGTCGACGACCTTGTTGTACTTCTCGCCCTGGGTGATGAGGCCGTCCAGGTACTGCTGCTCGTACTCCTTGACCTTCTCCTGGGCGGAGGCGACCAGGTCGTGCTTCGCGGCGGGCACGATGAGGTCGTCCTTGCCGAACGAGAGGCCGGCCTTGAACGCCTGATGGAAGCCCAGGCCCATCAAGCGGTCGCAGAAGATCACCGTCTCTTTCTGGCCGCAGTGACGGTAGACGTGGTCGATGACGTTGGTGATCTCCTTCTTGGTGAGCAGCTTGTTCACCAGCTCGAAGCCCATCAGGTTCGAGTTCGGCAGGATGTCCTGCATCAGGAGGCGGCCCGGCGTCGTCTCGATGATGCCGACGACCTTCTTGCCGTCCTTCATGTGCGGCACGCGCGCCTTGACCTTGGCGTGCAGCGACACCTGCTTGGTGTCGATCGCCTGCAGCACTTCCGCCAGGTCGCGGAACACCATGCCCTCGCCCTTCTCGCCCGGGCGGATCATGGAGATGTAGTAGAGGCCGAGCACGATATCCTGCGACGGCACGATGATCGGCTTGCCCGACGCCGGCGACAGGATGTTGTTGGTCGACATCATGAGCACGCGGGCTTCGAGCTGGGCTTCCAGCGACAGCGGCACGTGGACCGCCATCTGGTCACCGTCGAAGTCGGCGTTGAAGGCGGTGCAGACCAGCGGATGCAGCTGGATCGCCTTGCCTTCGATGAGCGTCGGCTCGAACGCCTGGATGCCGAGACGGTGCAGCGTCGGCGCGCGGTTCAGCATGACCGGATGCTCGCGGATGACCTCTTCGAGGATATCCCAGACCTCCGGCCGCTCCTTCTCGACCATGCGCTTCGCCGCCTTGATGGTGGAGGCGAGGCCGTAGAGCTCGAGCTTCGAATAGATGAACGGCTTGAACAGCTCGAGCGCCATCTTCTTCGGCAGGCCGCACTGGTGCAGCTTGAGCTCGGGGCCGACCACGATGACCGAACGGCCCGAGTAGTCGACGCGCTTGCCGAGCAGGTTCTGACGGAACCGGCCCTGCTTGCCCTTGAGCATGTCCGACAGCGACTTCAGCGGGCGCTTGTTGGCGCCGGTGATGACGCGGCCGCGCCGGCCGTTGTCGAAGAGCGCGTCGACCGCCTCCTGCAGCATGCGCTTCTCGTTGCGCACGATGATGTCGGGCGCGCGCAACTCGATGAGGCGCTTCAGGCGGTTGTTGCGGTTGATGACGCGACGGTAGAGGTCGTTCAGGTCCGACGTCGCGAAGCGGCCGCCGTCGAGCGGCACCAGCGGGCGCAGCTCGGGCGGGATGACCGGGACGACCTCGAGGATCATCCATTCCGGCCGCGAGTTCGACTCGACGAACGCCTCGACCAGCTTCAGGCGCTTCACCAGCTTCTTGCGACGGGCCTCGGAGTTGGTCTCCTTGAGGTCGACGCGAAGCTGGGTGAGCTCTTCCTCCAGATTGATGGCGGAGAGCATGTCCTTCAAGGCCTCGGCACCGATCTTGGCGGTGAACGTGTCCTCGCCGAAATCTTCCTGCGCCTTGATGTACTCTTCCTCGGTCAAGAGCTGATGCAGCTTGAGCGAGGTCAGGCCCGGCTCGATGACGACGTAGTTCTCGAAATAGAGGATCCGCTCGAGATCCTTGAGCGTCATGTCGAGCAGCAGGCCGATGCGGCTCGGCAGCGACTTCAGGAACCAGATGTGGGCCACCGGCGAGGCCAGCTCGATATGGCCCATGCGGTCGCGGCGCACCTTGGAGAGCGTCACCTCGACGCCGCACTTCTCGCAGATGATGCCGCGGTACTTCATGCGCTTGTACTTGCCGCACAAGCACTCGTAGTCCTTGATCGGCCCGAAGATCCGGGCGCAGAACAGGCCGTCCCGCTCCGGCTTGAACGTGCGGTAGTTGATCGTTTCGGGCTTCTTGATCTCACCGAAGGACCAGGAGCGAATGCGTTCCGGGCTCGCGATCGAGATGCGGATCTGATCGAAGCTCTGCGGGCCGCTGACCTGGCCGAAGATGTTCATCAACTCGTTCATGAACGATGTCTCCTGGTGACCCGTGGCGGGGCCGATCCGTCTGCCGGATCGGGGCGGCGGCGCCGTTCATCAGCGCCGCCGCCCGCCTTGCCGAGTGACTAAACTGCTTACCTGATCAGAAATCGCGCTGGTCGAGCTCGACATTGAGGCCGAGCGAACGCAGTTCCTTCACCAACACGTTGAACGATTCCGGGATGCCGGCCTCGAAGTTATCGTCGCCGCGGACGATCGCCTCGTAGACCTTGGTACGGCCGGACACGTCGTCCGACTTCACCGTCAGCATTTCCTGCAGCGTGTAGGCGGCGCCGTAGGCTTCGAGCGCCCACACCTCCATTTCGCCGAAGCGCTGGCCGCCGAACTGTGCCTTACCGCCCAGCGGCTGCTGGGTGACGAGGCTGTAGGGGCCGATCGAGCGCGCGTGGATCTTGTCGTCCACCAGGTGGTGCAGCTTCAGCATATAGATGTAGCCGACCGTGACCTTGCGGTCGAACGGCTCGCCGGTGCGGCCGTCGACGAGCGTGACCTGGCCCGAGCTGTCGAGGCCCGCCTGGCGGAGCATCGCGTTGATGTCCTCCTCACGCGCGCCGTCGAACACGGGCGAGGCCATCGGCACGCCCGGCCTGAGGTTATGGGCCAGCTCCTTCAGCTGCACCTCGTTCATCTCGGCGACGGTCGAGGCATCGTCGTCCTTGGTGTAGATGCCGTCGAGCAGCTTCTTCAGCGGCGCCACGTCGTTGTTCTTCTGCACCTGGTTCAGCACCTCGGCGATCTGGCGGCCGAGACCGGCCGACGCCCAGCCCAGGTGCGTCTCGAGGATCTGCCCCACGTTCATGCGCGACGGCACGCCCAGCGGGTTCAGGCAGATGTCGACCGGACGACCGTCCTCCAGATACGGCATGTCTTCCGACGGCATGATCTTGGAGATCACACCCTTGTTGCCGTGACGGCCGGCCATCTTGTCGCCCGGCTGCAGCTTGCGCTTCACGGCCACGAAGACCTTGACCATCTTCATGACGCCCGGCGGCAGCTCGTCGCCGCGCTGCAGCTTCTCGACCTTGCTCTCGAAGCGGGCCTGGAGCGCCTCCTCGGCCTTCTCCATCTGCTTCTTCAAGGCTTCGACATCCGCCATGCGGGCGTCGTCGCGGATCGTGAACTGCTTCCACTGGCCCTGCGTGAACTCGGCCAAGAGCGCCTCGTCGATCACCGAGCCCGACTTCATGCCCTTCGGGCCCGAGACCGCTTCCTGGCTGAGCAGCAGTTCCTTGAGACGGGCGTAGAAGCTGCGCTCGATGATGTGCCGCTCGTCGTCGCGGTCCTTGGCGAGACGCTCGATCTCGGCCCGCTCGATCGCAAGCGCGCGCTCGTCCTTGTCGACGCCGCGGCGGGAGAAGACGCGGACCTCGACGATCGTGCCCGACACGCCCGGCGGCAGCCTGAGCGACGTGTCGCGCACGTCCGACGCCTTTTCGCCGAAGATGGCGCGCAGCAGCTTCTCTTCCGGCGTCATCGGCGATTCGCCCTTCGGCGTCACCTTACCGACCAGAATGTCGCCCGCCTTGACCTCGGCACCGATGTAGACGATGCCGGCCTCGTCGAGGTTCTTCAGCTGCTCTTCGCCGACGTTCGGGATGTCGCGCGTGATCTCTTCCTGGCCGAGCTTGGTGTCGCGGGCCATGACCTCGAACTCTTCGATATGGATCGAGGTGAACACGTCCTCCGACACGATGCGCTCGTTGATGAGGATCGAGTCTTCGAAGTTGTAGCCGTTCCACGGCATGAACGCGACGAGCACGTTCCGGCCGAGCGCCAGCTCGCCCAGCTGCGTCGAGGGACCGTCGGCGATGATGTCGCCGGCCTGGACCACGTCGCCGACCTTCACCAGCGGCCGCTGGGTGATGCAGGTGTTCTGGTTCGAGCGCTGGAACTTCAACAAGTTGTAGATGTCGACGCCAGTCGCGGCCGCGTCGGTCTCGAACGCCCGGATGACGATGCGGGTCGCATCCACCTGGTCGATCACGCCCGAGCGCTTGGCGACGATGGTGACGCCCGAGTCCCGCGCGACCGTCTCCTCCATGCCGGTGCCGACGAGCGGCGCCTCGGCGCGGATGAGCGGCACAGCCTGACGCTGCATGTTCGAGCCCATGAGCGCGCGGTTCGCGTCGTCGTTCTCGAGGAACGGGATGAGTGCTGCGGCCACGGACACGAGCTGCTTCGGCGAGACGTCGAGGAAGTCGATGTCCTGCGGGCGGGCCATCACGAAGTCGCCGTTCTTGCGGCAGTTCGTGAGGTCCGCCAGCACGAGGTTGTTCTCGTCGAGCGGCGTGTTCGCCTGGGCGATCGCGTAGCGGCCCTCTTCCATCGCGGAGAGATAGACCACCTCGTCGGTCACGATACCGTCGACCACCTTGCGGTACGGGCTCTCGATGAAGCCGTACTGGTTGACGCGGGCGTATGTCGCGAGCGAGTTGATGAGACCGATATTCGGACCTTCCGGCGTCTCGATCGGGCAGATGCGGCCGTAGTGCGTCGGATGCACGTCGCGCACCTCGAAGCCGGCGCGCTCACGCGTGAGGCCGCCCGGCCCAAGGGCCGACAGACGCCGCTTGTGGGTGATTTCCGACAGCGGGTTGGTCTGGTCCATGAACTGCGACAGCTGCGACGAGCCGAAGAACTCGCGCACGGCGGCGGCGGCCGGCTTCGCGTTGATCAAGTCATGCGGCATGACCGTGTCGATCTCGACCGAGCTCATGCGCTCGCGGATCGCGCGCTCCATGCGCAAGAGGCCGACGCGGTACTGGTTCTCCATGAGCTCGCCGACCGAGCGCACCCGGCGGTTGCCCAGGTGGTCGATGTCGTCGATCTCGCCGCGGCCGTCCTTGAGGTCGACCAGGACCTTGAGGATGGCGAGGATGTCCTCCTTGCGGAGCACGCGGATCGTATCCTCAGTCTTCTGATTGAGCCGCGAGTTCATCTTGACGCGGCCGACCGCCGACAGGTCGTAACGCTCGGCGTCGAAGAACAGGCCCTTGAACAGCGCCTCCGCCGTCTCGAGCGTCGGCGGCTCGCCCGGGCGCATGACGCGGTAGATGTCGATGAGCGCGTCTTCGCGGGTCTGGTTCTTGTCGATCATCAGCGTGTTGCGCATGTAGGCGCCCACGTTCAGATGGTCGATCGCCAGCGCCGGCAGCTCGGTGATGCCGATGTCGGTCAGCAGCTCGAGCAGGTTCGCCGTGATCTCGTCACCCGCCTCGGCATAGATCTCGCCGGTGGAGGTGTTGATCACGTCCTCGGCCAGATACTGGCCGATCAGCTCGTCATCGGCGACCAGGACCTCCTCGAGGCCGTCTTCCTTGAGCTTGCGGGCAAGCCGCGGCGTCATCTTGGCGCCGGCCTCGGCGCGCACCTCGCCGGTCTTCGCGTCCTTGAGGTCGGCCGCAAGCTTGCCGCCGCCCTTGAAGCGGTTCGGGTCGAACGCGGTCGCCCAGCCGTTCGCCGTGCGGCTGAACGGGTTGATGTCGTAGAAGTAGGAGAGGATCTCCTCCTTCGTCATGCCCGTGATGTGGGCGCGGTCCGGCGTCTTGCTCTCGGCCTCGCACTCGGCGAGATAGGCCTGGGTCGCCTGATCGTAGAGTGCCAGCAGCAGCGTCGTCGCCGGCAGCTTGCGGCGGCGGTCGATGCGGACATAGACATGGTCCTTGGCGTCGAACTCGAAGTCGAGCCAGGAGCCGCGATAGGGAATGACGCGGGCGGCGAACAGGTACTTGCCCGACGAATGGGTCTTGCCCTTGTCGTGGTCGAAGAACACGCCCGGGCTGCGGTGCATCTGCGAGACGATGACGCGCTCGGTGCCGTTGATGATGAACGTGCCGTTCTTGGTCATGAGCGGCATGTCGCCCATGTAGACGTCCTGTTCCTTGATGTCGCGGATCGAGCGGGCGCCCGTGTCCTCGTCGACATCCCAGACGACCAGACGCAGCGTCACCTTGAGCGGCGCTGCGAAGGTGATGCCGCGCTGCTGGCATTCCTCGACGTCGTACTTCGGCTCCTCGAGCTCGTAGCGCACGAACTCGAGCTGGGCGCGGTCCGAGAAATCCTTGATCGGGAAGACTGACTTGAAGACTTCCTGGATACCGACGGCCTGACGGTCCTCGGGTGCTACCCCCATCTGCAGGAAGTGATCGTAGGAGCTCTTCTGCACCTCGATCAGATTCGGCATCGGCGCGACCTCGGGAATACGCCCGAAGCTCTTGCGGATGCGCTTGCGACCCGTGAAGGACTTAGCCATGAAAGCCTCTCGTGGTTTGGCCGCCGGCCAACGAGCCGGCGCCGCGTCTCGATCGTTCGTCGCGCAGCACCCGCATTAGGCGAGGACGCGCCGTTCGACCCAAGTACTCAAAATCAGCGATACCGCCGGAGACGAGCTCCGAGAAACGGCTTCAGCCGGCCGCCGCGACCATGCGACGACCGGCTGGAACTTTCGTTTTCAGCCCAAGGCCGTCCCGGCACGCAAGCGCCGGTCCGATCCCAGGGTAAGCGTCAGGTCGATCAAGGAGATTACTTGACCTCGACCTTGGCGCCGGCCTCTTCGAGCTGCTTCTTGATCTTCGCAGCTTCGTCCTTGCTGACGCCTTCCTTGACAGCCTTCGGCGCCGCCTCGACCAGGTCCTTGGCTTCCTTGAGGCCAAGGCCGGTGATCGCGCGGACTTCCTTGATGACGTTGATCTTCTTGTCGCCCGCATCGGCGAGCGTCACGGTGAACTCCGTCTGCTCCTCGGCCGGAGCAGCGGCGGCACCGCCGCCGGCGGGAGCACCGACGGCCGCAACCGCGACCGGAGCGGCGGCGCTCACGCCCCACTTCTCTTCCAACAGCTTCGAGAGTTCCGCCGCCTCGATGACGGTGAGGCTCGAGAGTTCGTCAACCAGCTTGCCGAGATCGGCCATGATAGTACTCCAGGGATATGGTTAGTTTCGAATGAGAGATAAAGCTCAGGCGGCTTCGCCCTTGGTCGCGTAGGCATTGAAGACCCGTGCGAGCTGGCCGGCCGGTGCTTGCAGCACACCGGCAACCTTCGTCGCGGGAGCCTGCAGCAAGCCCAGAAGCTTGCCGCGCAGCTCGTCGAGAGAAGGCATGGTCGCGAGCGCCTTGACGCCACTGGCGTCCAGCTTAGTCGCATCGAGGCCACCCCCGATGATCGTAAGCTTGTCATTCTTACCGGCGAACTCGACCGCGACCTTCGCCGCTGCCACGGGGTCCTTCGAGAAGGCAATAGCCGTCGGACCCGTGAACATCGGCGAAAGATGCTCGAACTTCGTGCCTGCGAGGGCGAGACGCGCGAGCCGGTTCTTCGTCACTTTGAAGCTGCATCCGGCAGCCCGCATGTTCCTGCGCAGCGACGTCACCTCGTCGGCATCGAGGCCGACCTGATGGGTGACGACGAGGCAGGAGGCGGCCAACAAGGCCCCATGCAGATCACCGACCAGCTTTTCCTTTGAAGAGCGGTCCACTGCTCGTCTCCGACCTAGCCCCGGATGCGTCCAGGCGGGAACGCCTGGCCTCTCCGGGACGTTTGCACGAGGATTCGCTTGGGAGCTTGACGCTCTTGGACGAACCCGGTTCGCCTGTCCCAGAAGTCTTCATGGCCACGGGATCGGCCGCGCTGCCTTTGGTGAGGAAGGCGCGAAAGAGCCGTGGTCGTCGAACTCCCGTCTCATGCCGGCATCCCGTTTTTAGGCGAGGATCTTAGGCCGTTGCCCCCTTAAGGGACGCAGGCACCCGCAATCTCGGACAGGTTAGGCAAACTCGGCCCCGGCACCCGAAGGAGCCGAGGCCTTGTCTGCCGCTAGACCCGGACGGGCGAGCCCGCCCGGGAATTCCCAACTGCGTGGGCGCCTTACTCGGACGCCACGCTCGACAGTTCGACCTTGAGCCCCGGGCCCATGGTCGAGCTGAGCGAAACCTTCTTGATGTACGTGCCCTTGGCACCGCTCGGCTTCGCCCGGTTGATGGCGCCGATGAAGGCGCGCACGTTCTCGGCGAGCTGCTCGGCGCCGAACGAGGCCTTGCCGATGCCGGCATGGACGATACCGGCCTTCTCGGCGCGGAACTCGACCTGGCCGCCCTTGGCCGCCTTGACCGCCTCGGCGACGTTGACCGTGACCGTGCCGAGCTTCGGGTTCGGCATCAGGCCGCGCGGACCCAGCACCTTACCGAGACGGCCGACGAGCACCATCATGTCCGGCGTCGCGATGCAGCGGTCGAAGTCCATCTGGCCGGCCTGGACCTTCTCGGCCAGGTCTTCCGCACCGACGATGTCGGCGCCGGCGGCCTCGGCTTCCTTCGCCTTGTCGCCGCGGGCGAACACCGCGACGCGCAGTGTCTTGCCGGTGCCGTTCGGCAGCAGCACGGTGCCGCGCAGGTTCTGGTCGGCCTTACGCGGGTCGATGCCGAGGTTCATCGAGATCTCGACGGTCTCGTCGAACTTCGACGTCGCGTTCGACTTCACCAGCTCGATCGCCTTGTCGAGGGCGTAAGCCTGGGTCCGGTCGATGGTGGCCTTGGCGGCCTTCAGACGCTTGCCAACGAAAGCCATGACCTTACTCCCCCACGACTTCGAGGCCCATCGAGCGGGCCGAACCGATCAGCATCGAGCAAGCGCCCTCGAGGTCCTTGGCGTTCAAGTCCGCCATCTTCTTCTGGGCGATGTCGCGGATCTGATCCATGGTCACCTTGCCGACCTTGGCGCCCTTGCCCGGGGTCTGCGTGCCCTTGTCGATGCCAGCGGCCTTCTTGAGGAAATAGGTGTTCGGCGGCGTCTTGGTCACGAACGTGAACGACCGGTCCGCATAGGCGGTGATGACGACCGGAATCGGCATCCCCGGCTCCATGCCCTGGGTCTTCGCGTTGAAGTCCTTGCAGAACTGCATGATGTTCAGGCCGCGCTGACCCAGCGCCGGACCGATCGGCGGCGACGGGTTAGCCTTGCCTGCCGGCACCTGCAGCTTGATGTAGCCGACAATCTTCTTTGCCAATTCAACTCACTCCTATGGGAGAGCGAAGCGCGGTTGCGGCCATGGCGAGCCTCCCGCGCGGTTTGCGCCTGGCCGGGCGGGCCCATCAACGGGCGAGCCCACCAGACAGAACGACGCGACGGCCCCGTTCGCCGAGGCCGCGCGCCGAATTCGTCAAAACGTCGTCACACCTTCTCGACCTGGGAATACTCCAGATCGACCGGGGTGGCCCGGCCGAAGATCGAGACGGCAACCTTGAGACGCCCCTTCTCCTCGTCGACCTCTTCCACCAGGCCGTTGAACGAGGTGAACGGACCGTCGCACACGCGCACCTGGTCGCCGACCTCGTAGACGATCGAGCGCTTCGGCCGCTCGATGCCTTCCTGGACCTGCTTCATGATCCGGGTCGCCTCGGCCTCGGTGATCGGCGCGGGGCGCAGGCCCTTGCCGCCGAGGAAACCCGTGACCTTCGGCGTGTTCTTGACCAGGTGCCAGGTGTCGTCGGTCAGGTCCATCTTCAAGAGCACGTAGCCCGGGAAGAACTTGCGCTCGGTCGAGATCTTCGACCCGCGCTTCACTTCCTGCACCTCTTCGGTCGGCACCAGAATCTCGGCGAAGAAATCCGTCATGCCCTTCTGCTCCGCCTGCTCGCGGATCGACTGGGCAACCTTCTTCTCGAAGCCGGAATAGACGTGCAGCACGTACCAACGATGCGCCATAGAATCAGGCCCCTAGGCTCAGGATCCAGCGCACGCCTTGCGACAGGAGCTGATCGACCGTAAAGAAGAAAGTGGCGGCGATGAACACCATGACGAACACCATTACGGTCGTCACGGAGGTCTCCTTCCGGGTAGGCCAGGTGACTTTCGTCACTTCCTGGCGGACCTGCCGCACAAACTCTGCCGGGCTCGTTTTAGCCATGGTACCTGATCAGACCATCCAGAAACGCGACACCACGGGTTGCCCCGTGGCGGTGCTGTCCATTCGAAACTCTGGGCTGGCAGGAGAGGAGGGGCTCGAACCCCCAACCCCCGGTTTTGGAGACCGGTGCTCTACCAATTGAGCTACACTCCTCCAGGCCCGGAACACCGAGCCGACCGACGCAAAGAGGGGTTCGCCCATTGCATTGCGACGGCCGGCCGAGTGTTATAGGCGGTTTCCCGCCCTTTGGCTAGTTACTTCGTGATAGCGGAGACGACGCCGGCACCGACGGTGCGGCCGCCCTCGCGGATCGCGAAGCGCAGACCCTCGTCCATGGCGATCGGCGCGATCAGCTCGACGTCCATCGCCACGTTGTCGCCCGGCATGACCATCTCCACGCCGGCCGGCAGGCTCACGATGCCCGTGACGTCGGTCGTGCGGAAATAGAACTGCGGACGATAGTTCGTGAAGAACGGCGTGTGACGGCCGCCCTCTTCCTTCGTCAGGATGTACGCCTCGGCCTTGAACTTCGTGTGCGGCGTGATCGAGCCCGGCTTCGCCAGCACCTGGCCGCGCTCGACTTCCTCGCGCTTGGTGCCGCGCAAGAGCGCGCCGATGTTGTCGCCCGCCTGGCCCTGGTCCAGGAGCTTGCGGAACATCTCGACGCCCGTCACCGTCGTCTTCAGCGTGTCCTTCAGGCCGACGATCTCGATTTCCTCGCCGACCTTGATCACACCGCGCTCGACGCGGCCGGTCACCACCGTGCCGCGGCCCGAGATCGAGAACACGTCCTCGACCGGCATCAGGAACGCACCGTCAATCGCACGCTCCGGCTGCGGGATGTAGGCGTCGACCGCCTTCATCAGCTCCAGGATCGCGTCATGGCCGAGCGCCGGGTTCTTGTCCTCGAGCGCCATCAGCGCCGAGCCCTTGATCACCGGAATGTCGTCGCCCGGGAAATTGTAGCTCGACAGCAGCTCGCGCACCTCGAGCTCGACCAGCTCCAGGAGCTCCGGATCGTCGACCATGTCGACCTTGTTCATGAACACGACCAGCGCCGGAACGCCGACCTGGCGCGCCAACAGGATGTGCTCGCGCGTCTGCGGCATCGGGCCGTCCGCCGCCGACACCACCAGGATCGCACCGTCCATCTGCGCCGCACCCGTGATCATGTTCTTCACGTAGTCCGCATGGCCCGGGCAGTCGACGTGCGCATAGTGCCGGTTCGTCGTCTCGTACTCGACGTGCGCCGTCGAGATCGTGATGCCGCGCGCCCGCTCTTCCGGCGCCTTGTCGATCTGGTCGTACGCCGTGAACGTCGCGCCGCCAGTCTCGGCCAAAACCTTCGTGATCGCTGCCGTCAGAGACGTCTTGCCATGGTCAACGTGACCAATCGTCCCGATGTTGCAATGCGGCTTCGTCCGCTCAAACTTCGCCTTCGCCATTTCGTTGACGCCTCACATGCCCGATCAGAGGAAAATGAACAAACCAATATTACCGGCCAGCGCCTAGAGCGGGTCGACTGGAGCGGGTGAAGGGAATCGAACCCTCACAGCCAGCTTGGAAGGCTGGTGCTCTACCATTGAGCTACACCCGCCGAGCCGTTCGCTCGTCAACCGCGCCGATGGTCGCATGGTGGAGGGGGTTGGATTTGAACCAACGTAGACATACGTCGGCAGATTTACAGTCTGCTGCCATTGACCGCTCGGCCACCCCTCCACAGCGCTACGACCATCGTCCGGCGCAGCGGAGGAGCGCACTATGTAAATTTCCGAGGCAATGTCAACTGGCGAAAGCGGGTTGCGCAGGGCCGATGCGCCGCAGCACCCCTATGCAGCGCAAGGATTTACGCCTAAGAGCCGTCGCCGACACTCGTTCTGGAAACCCTGTCATGCGCAAGCGCCCTCGCCCAGCCTCACATCACGCCTCCCAGCATCCCTCGCCGTCGGCGGCGGCGCCGGCCGCACACCCGGCCGGCGCCGCCAGAGTCGCCGGGCGCGGCAAGTCGGCCGAAGCACGGCCGGCCGGTGGGAAGCCGTCAAGCGGGAAGCCGTCGAGCGGAAAGCCCATGGGCAGCGACGAGGCCGCGGGCGGCGCGCCCTGGCTCTGGGGCTATCACGCCGTCGAGGCGGCGCTCCGCAACCCGGTCCGCAAGATCCAGCGCCTGGTCGCGACCGAGGAGGCCGCGGCCGAGCTCGAAAGCCTGCTCGGGGACGCGAGCTCGATCGAGCCGCAGATCGTGCCGCGCGACGCGATCGCGAAGCTCCTGCCGCCCGGCGCCGTGCACCAGGGCGTGGCACTGCTGGCGAAGCCGCTCGCCCCCTGGCTTCTCGAGGATGTGATCCGGCATCTGGGCACGCGCGAGCGGGCGATCGTCGTCGCGCTCGATCAGGTGACCGACCCGCACAACATCGGCGCCATCCTGCGTTCGGCCGCGGCGTTCGGCGCCGCCGCGGTCATCCTGCCCGACCGCAATGCCCCCGAAGTCTCTGGCACGCTCGCGAAATCCGCCTCGGGCGCGGTCGAGCACGTGCCGCTCGTTCGCGTCGTCAACCTCGCGCGCGCGCTCGATCAGCTGAAGAAGGCCGGCTTCTGGAGCGTCGGCCTCGCCGGCGAGGCCGACGCGACGCTCGCCAGCCACAAGCTCGGGGGACGGGTTTGCCTGGTCCTGGGGTCGGAAGGCGACGGCCTCCGGCGCCTGACACGCGAATCGTGCGACCTCATGGCCCGCCTGCCGACCCAGGGTCCCGTCGCGAGCCTCAACGTCTCGAATGCTGCCGCAATCGCGCTTTACGAGCTGGTGCGCGCCGACTGATCGGCTGCTCCTGTCGGGAGGTTCGGAGCATGAAACATTGGCTGACCGCAATCCTGCTGCTCGCCGCCGCCTCCCTTCCAATCGCGACCGGCGCCCGGGCCGCCGAGCCTGTCGACACGGCGCTCGTCATCGCAGTCGACGTCAGCCTGAGCGTGAACGACGAACGCTACGAGCTGCAGCGCGACGGCACAGCAGCAGCGATCGCGAGCCCGGATTTCACCAAGGCGGTCTCGGCCGGCCCGAACGGCGCGGTCGCCGTCACCGTCATGGAATTTTCCGACCCCGACCGGCAGATCGTCGTCATGCCGTGGACCCGAATCGCCTCCGCCGCCGACGCCCAGGCCTTCGCCCAGAAGCTGCACCAGGTCCATCGTAGCTCGAGCGGGCTTACCGGCATCGCGAACGCGCTCCTCGCCGCCGAGGACCTGCTCGTCGACTCGCCCTGGCCGGCCACGCGGCGGGTGGTGGACGTGTCGGGCGACGGCATGAGCAACATCGGCCCACCGATCGAGGAGGTGCGCGACAAGCTGGTCACCGACGGCATCACCATCAACGGCCTGCCGATCCTGACCGAGGAGCCGTGGCTCGAGACCTACTATACGCTCTATGTCATCGGCGGCCCGGGCGCCTTCGTGATCGTGGCCCAGGACCTGGACAGCTTCGCCGACGCCATGCGCCGCAAGCTGGTGGCCGAGGTGACGGTATCCGGCCTGTCACCGCTACCGAGATCGCCGCTCCTTGAAATGCAACGGGCGGGTCCGCACTGGCCCGCCCGTCCTTGGCTCAGCCGCGGGTGAGCGGCTTGTACTGGAAGCGGTGCGGCTCGTCGGCCGCAACGCCCAGGCGCTGCTTCCGGTCGGCCTCGTACATCTGGTAGTTGCCTTCGAACCAGACGACCTGGGCCTCGCCCTCGAAGGCGAGAATGTGGGTCGCCAGGCGATCGAGGAACCAGCGATCGTGGGTGATGACCACGGCGCAGCCGGCATATTCCTCGAGCGCATCCTCGAGGGCCCGCAGCGTATCGACGTCGAGATCGTTCGTCGGCTCGTCGAGCAGCAGCACGTTGGCGCCGGTCTTCAGCATGCGCGCGATATGGACGCGGTTGCGCTCACCGCCCGACAGCTGGCCGACTTTCTTCTGCTGGTCCGTGCCCTTGAAGTTGAACAGCGCCACATAGGAGCGGCTGTTCATCTTGCGCCGGCCGAGGTCGATCTCGTCGAGCCCGTCCGAGACCACTTCCCAGACGTTCTTGTTGGGATCGAGCGCGTCGCGCGACTGGTCGACATAGCCGAGCTTGACCGTGTCGCCGACCCGGAAGTCGCCCGAGTCCGGCTTGTCCTGGCCGGTGATCATGCGGAACAGCGTGGTCTTGCCGGCGCCGTTCGGGCCGATCACGCCGACGATGCCGCCCGGCGGCAGCCGGAACGACAGGTCCTCGATCAGCATGCGGTCGCCGAAGCTCTTGTTGATATGGCCGGCCTCGATGACGAGGTCGCCCAGGCGCGGGCCCGGCGGCAGCACGATCTGCGCCGTGTCCGGCACCTTTTCCTTGGAATGCGCCACCAATTCGTCGAACGCCTGGATGCGCGCCTTGGACTTGGCCTGGCGGGCGCGCGGGCTCGCCCGCACCCATTCGAGCTCGCGGGCGATCGTGCGCTGGCGCGCGATCTCGGTCTTGTTCTCGAGCTCGAGCCGCTTCTGCTTCTCGACCAGCCACGAGCTATAGTTGCCCTCGTGCGGGAAGGTACGACCGCGGTCGACCTCGAGGATCCAGTTCGCGACATCGTCAAGGAAATAGCGATCGTGGGTCACCGTCACGACGGTGCCCGCGAAATCCTTCAGAAAACGCTGCAGCCAGGCGACCGAGGCCGCGTCCAGATGGTTCGTCGGCTCGTCGAGCAGCAGCATATCCGGCTTTTCGAGCAGCAGGCGGCAGAGCGCCACGCGGCGCTTCTCGCCGCCGGACAGCTTGTCGACCTTGGCGTCGCCCGGCGGGCAATTGAGCGCGTCCATGGCGATCTCGATCGTGCGGTCGAGCTCCCAGCCGTTGACCGCGTCGATCTTCTCCTGCAGCTCGCCCTGCTCGGTGATGAGATCGTTCATCTCGTCGTCGGTCAGTTCCTCGGCGAAGCGCGCGCTCACCGCCTCGAACCGCTCGAGCAGGTGCTTCGTCTCCTTCAGGCCGAGCATGACGTTGCCCTGCACGTCGAGCGTCGGGTCGAGCTGCGGCTCCTGCGCCAGGTAGCCGACGCGCACCCCGTCGGCCGCCCAGGCCTCGCCGTTGATCTCCTTGTCGACCCCGGCCATGATCTTGAGCAGGGTCGACTTGCCGGCGCCGTTCGGACCCAGCACGCCGATCTTGGCGCCGGGCAGGAACGACAGCCAGACGTCCTTCAGCACTTCGCGGCCACCTGGATAGGACTTGTTCAAGCCCTTCATCACATAGATGTACTGATAGCCGGCCATCGACCTCTCCAACTCGCGGGAACTTGTCGTCATTTGACGGAAATTTGGGGCGGCGGCGCGCTCTCGTCCGTCCACACGGCGGCGTTTCTAGCGCATCCCGCGCAGCCGGCGCAACCGACCGCGCCGCCGGGCCGCCATGCTTCACACCCCAGTAATCCAGGGCGGCTGCGTCAGGCCGGCAGCCACTGATCTTCCGGCAGCCGCCAATAGACGCCGCGGTCGCGCGCCATCATGCGATATCCCACGAGCTCGCGCCTGAGCGTGGCGCTGTCCTCGTGGTAGCGTTTCAGGATCTCGTTCAACTCCGCCTCCGCGTAGCGCTGGTCGGTCGCAAAGCGCTCGGCGAGGAAGCGCAGGATGACCCAGCGCTTCTTGCGGCTCGCCGGGATCTCCTTCAGCCGGCCGTCCGGCCCAAGGAAATTGTCGAGCACCCGCCGGTCCCAGGCATCGAGCGCCACGCCGTCGGCAAGGGCCACGATCTCGGCGCGCGACGAGAGCCGGCGATTGAGCGCCACCAGCGCGTCGATGTCGAGCGACCACCAATGGGTATTGCCGTCGGGGCGCTGCCGCACCAGGCCCAGCGTCTTCAGCAGCGCCAGATGATGGGAAACGGTCGGCTCGCTCAAGGTCAGGAGGGCCGCCAGTTCCTGGCCGCTGCGCTCACGCGCCGCCAGCAAGCCGACGAGCTTCAGCCGGCTCTCGTTCGCAAGCGCCCGGAAGAAGTCGAGCAGGATCGGCAATGAGTCCGCGGTCATGGCGCACCTGGATAGATCATTATCTAATTTGATATATATCGAATAAGATTGTTTGGGATGCAACCCTTCCCTCTTCTCTGAGCGCGAGCGATCCGGCATGGTGACTGTCTCGCCCCATCGTCCCCGGATCCGCCGATGTCAGAAGCAACTTCCGTCCTGCGTCATCTCGAACAAGACTTCGACCAGGCCGTCGCCCGCTATCTCGAGTTTCTGCGCATCCCGAGCATTTCGACCGATCCGGCCTATGCCGGCGAAGTGCGGCGCGCGGCGGAGTGGCTCGCGAGCCAGCTGACCGGGCTCGGGTTCACGGCGACGCTGCACGCAACACCCGGCCACCCGGTGCTGGTCGCCCATTACCCGGGCCCCGATGGGACGCCCGGCGGCGCAAGGGAAAGCGAGGGGCCGCATCTGCTCTATTACGGCCATTACGACGTGCAGCCGGCCGATCCGCTCGAGCTCTGGGACCATCCGCCGTTCGAGCCGACCATCGTCGAGGCCGAGCACGGCCCGCGCGTGGTCGCGCGCGGCGCCGTCGACGACAAGGGGCAGGTCATGACCTTCCTCGAGGCGTTCCGCGGCTGGCACAAGATCCACGGCAAGCTGCCGGTCAAGATCACGGTCATGATCGAGGGCGAGGAGGAGACGGGCAGCCCGTCCTTGCCCGACTTCCTGAAGACGCATCGCGACCTGCTCAAGGCCGACGTGGCGGTCGTGACGGATACGAACAGCTGGAACATCGACACGCCCGCGATCACGACAAAGCTGCGCGGCCTGGTCTATGCCGAAGTGACGCTCAAGGGCCCGTCCCGCGACCTGCATTCCGGCCTCTACGGCGGCTTGGCGATCAACCCGCTGAACGCGTTGACCCACGTGCTGGGCCAGTTGCGCGACGACCGCGGCCAGGTGCAGATCCCGGGCTTCTATGACGACGTGGTCGAAATTTCGAAGGACGAGCTCGCGGCCTGGAAGTCCCTGGGCTTCGACGAACGACGGTTCCTGTCCGAGATCGGCCTCAAGACGGCGAGCGGCGAAGGCGGCCGGCATGCGCTCGAACGGCTCTGGTCGCGCCCGACCTGCGATATCAACGGCATCTGGGGCGGCTATACCGGCGCCGGCGCCAAGACCGTGATCCCGGCCGAGGCCTCAGCGAAGCTCAGCTGCCGGCTGGTCGCGGCGCAGGATCCCGAGCGCATCGTCGCCGGCATCAAGTCGTTCTTCGAGGCACGCACGCCGCCGGATTGCCGCTGGGACATCAAGTTCTTCGGCCAGTCGCCCGGGATCAGCGTCGCGACCGACACGCCTTACATGAGCGCCGCCAAGGCCGGGTTGAAAGAGATCTACGGGCGCGACGCGGTGCTGATGGGCATAGGCAGCTCCATTCCCGTCGTCGGCTGGATGCAAGAGCATCTGGGGCTGGAATCGATCCTGCTCGGCTTCGGCCTGGAAGACGACCGCATCCATTCGCCGAACGAGAAGTTCGAGCTGCGCTGCCTCAAGAACGGCATCCTGTCCCATGCTGCAATCCTGGCACGAATGGCCAAGCTCAAGGCCGACGCACCCGCCCGGAGCGGCCGCGCTGCAACATGAATGTCACAATCCCAAGCGGATACTGAAATAATTGCTCCAGGAAAGCGGATTCAGGGTTGGCGGGCGAAGGCAAGCTCGACTACCTTAGGGGTGAGTGACAGGGCTAATTCCTATCGGCGCCGCGACGCCCTTAGAACGAGTTGGTGTTTCCAAGGCAGGAGCTTCGAATGCGCAAACAAATCCTAACCGCGCTCGTCGTCGGCGCCATGCTCGTGACCTCCACTGGCATCGCCGTCGCTCAGACCACAGCACCTGCGGGTGCAGCTCCCGCCCCGGCCGCCGCCGGTGCTGCCGGCACGGCGGGTGTCGCCGGCCTGTCGGTCGGTACGCTTGCCGCGATCGGCGCTGGCGTCGTCGCCGTGGCCGCGATCGCCGCCGCCGCCTCGTCGAGCAACGGCGCCAGCGGCTCGACCTCGTCCTCCACGTCGACGTCGACTTCGACCTCGACCAACTAACCGACTCCGGCCGGAACGGAAAGGCGCCCGATCGGGCGCTTTTTTGTTGCGAGTCGCAACCGCCGACTGCGTGTGTCCTGCGCGGCGCCTCATGCCGGACTGACTTTCTTCCGACGCAACCGCCGATCGCACGTCGTCGATGCCGGTCAGCGCAGCCGCAGTGCAGCACAAAAGCCACAATCACCGGCGGACATTCTGAAAACCATGGAGATTTGCCGCTTTCAGGGTTGGCGCGGCGCCACAACCTCCTCTAGGTTATTTTTGAAACGACAGAGTTGAGTCCTAGCGGCATCGGGGCGCCTGTCGAACCAGTTGCGCAAATCAGGCACGGGGGTATCGAATGTTTAGCAAGGTTGTGGCCGCTCTCGCCGTTGGTGGCCTGCTCGTGACCTCGACCGGCATCGCCGTGGCCCAGACCGCGCCGGCGGCACCGGTGGCACCGACATCAGCGGCCCCCGCACCGGCTGCGGCTGGTGCTGCCGGCACGGCGGGTGTCGCCGGCCTGTCGGTTGGCACGCTCGCCGCGGTCGGTGCCGGCGTCCTCGCGGTCGCCGGGATCGCCGCTGCGGCCTCATCGAGCAGCAACAGCAACGGTTCGAATTCCTCCACATCGACGTCGACCTCGACCTCGACCAACTGAGCCGATTTGGGCTCATGAAGAAGGGGCGCTCCAGGGCGCCCCTTTTTTGTTGCGCCGACGGCCGTTCGAGGCCCGTCATGCCGTCGCCCGCCGGCGGCACTCCAATATCTTGATCAAACTGGCAATTTCCTGCTTCATGGCGACTCGTCGGACAACGCTAGCGACGAAGGGATGTCATGCCGAACTACCCCCGTCTGGTCCTCGCAGCACTACTGACGCCCGGCACTCTGCTCTCGGTCCATAGCCCGGCTGCGGCCGAAACGGCGGAGATCCGGATCGCCCAGCAATTCGGCATCTCGTACCTGCCACTCATCGTCATGAAGGAGCGCCACCTGCTCGAGCAGGCGGTGGTCGAGGCCGGGCTGCCGCAGCCGACGGTGACCTGGGCGCAGTTCAGCGGTGCGGCCGCGATGAACGATGCGCTGATTTCCGGGAACCTGGATATCGCCACAGCCGGCGTCGGCCCGATGATCATCGTCTGGGCGCGCACCCACACGTCGCTGAAGATCGCAGGCGTCGCGGCGCTGGGCGCCATGCCGAACATCCTGACCACGTCCAATCCGCACATTAGGACGCTCGCCGATTTCACGGATAAGGACCGAATCGCGCTGCCCGCGGTCAAGATCGGCGCGCAGGCGGTCATGCTGCAGATGGCAGCGGAGCAAGCATTCGGCCAAGGCCAGCAGAACCGGCTCGACGATATCACCGTCAGCATGGCGCATCCGGACGCGGCGGCGGCGCTCCTGGGCGGCGCCAGCGAAATCGACGCCCATTTCACGAGCCCGCCCTTCTCGAACCAGGAACTGGCCAATCCCAAGATCCACAAGGTCCTGAGCAACTACGACCAGATGGGCGGTCCCGCGACCTTCAACGTGCTCTACGCGCCCGAGAAGTTCCATGCGGCCAACCCCAAGACCTATCGCGCGCTGCTCGCGGCCCTTGACGCGGCCATGGCGGCGATCAAGGCCGACCCGACCGGTGCGGCGGCACTTTATATCAAGGCGGAGAATTCCAAGCTGACGCCGGACTTCGTCGAGTCCGTCATCCGCGACCCGGCCAACGATTTCACCGCCACGCCGCTGCAGACCTTGAAGACCGCCCGCTTCCTCTATCGGACCGGCGCCGTCAAGGTCGAGGCGACGGGCTGGCGCGACCTGTTCTTCCCGGAAATCCACGACCGGCCAGGCAGCTGATGAGGGGGAGCTGATGGCGACCGCTCCGAACGGGCCGGGCGCCCCGTTACCAGGCGCCCCGTTACTAGGCGCCGCGTTGCTGTCGGTCGACCGGGTTTCGCTGCAGTACCGCGTGCCCGGGCGGCTCGTAACCGCCGTTCACGACGTGAGCTTCGACGTGCTCACCGGAGATCGCTTCGTCCTGCTCGGCCCATCCGGTTGCGGCAAGTCGAGCCTGCTGAAGGCGATTGCCGGCTTCGTGCGGCCCAGCGCCGGGGCGATCCGGCTCAAGGGCGAGGCGGTGCGCGAGCCCGGGCCCGACCGGATGATGGTGTTCCAGGACCTGGACCAGCTGCTGCCCTGGCAGACGGTCGCCGGCAACGTGGTCTCGGCCCTGCGCCGCGCCGGTGGCCTCGCGCGCGGCCCGGCCGAAGCACGCGCCGCGGAGATGATCGAACGCGTCGGCCTCGCCAAGTTCGCCGATGCCTATCCCCACACGCTCTCCGGCGGCATGAAGCAGCGGGCGGCCCTCGCCCGCGCGCTGGCGCTCAGGCCCGCCATGCTGCTGATGGACGAGCCGTTCGCGGCGCTCGATGCTCTCACCCGCGCGACCATGCAGCGCGAACTCCTGGGCCTCAGCCTCGACATGGCGCTGACCGTGCTGTTCGTCACCCATTCGGTCGAGGAGGCATTGTTGATCGGCACGCGCATCCTGGTGCTGAGCGCGCATCCAGGCCGGGTCCGCGCCGAATTCGCAGGCGTCGCCCCCGACGCGCCGCCCGCGGCCAAGGAACGGTTGAAGCAGCGGATCGAAGCCCTGGTCATGGCGAGTGACCATTTGGCGAGCAATCACATGGGGGAACCGTCCCATGCCGGATGATCGGCCGGAGCGCGAAATCTCGAGCGCCGTGCTGCCGGAGATCGCCGATCTTGCAACGCCGCTCGGCCCGTTCCAGCGGCTCAGGGGCAGTCTGGGGTTCTGGCGGCTCGTCGTGCTGCTGGTGCTGGCGGTCGCCTGGGAAGGCTATGGCCGCTGGATCGGCAACGACCTGCTGTTCCCGACCCTGGGCGAGACGCTCTCGGCGCTGTGGGATGCAACGCGGAACGGCGTGCTGCCGGCGCGCGTGTTCACGAGCCTGCGCATCCTCGTCACCGGCTATGCGCTCGGGCTCGCCGCCGCCGCGGTCTTCACCACCATTGCCATGTCGAGCCTGGTCGGACGTGCTGCGCTCTCGACGTTGACCGCCATGTTCAATCCGCTGCCGGCCGTGGCGCTGCTGCCGCTCGCCCTGCTCTGGTTCGGCCTCGGCGCGCCGAGCCTGATCTTCGTCATCGTCCATTCCGTGCTCTGGTCGGTCAGCCTGAATGCCTACGCCGGCTTCGGCGCCGTCAACCAGACCCTGCGCATGGTCGGCTGGAACCTCGGCATCCGCGGCTGGCGCCATGTGGCGCTCATCCTCGTGCCGGCGGCCTTCCCGGCGATCCTGTCCGGCCTCAAGATCGGATGGGCCTTCGCCTGGCGCACGCTCATCGCGGCCGAGCTCGTCTTCGGCGTCTCCTCGCGCTCGGGCGGCATCGGCTGGTTCATCTACGAGAACCGCAACGAGCTCGACATCGCCAGCGTGTTCGCCGGACTATTGGTCGTGATCGCGATCGGGCTTTTGATCGAAGGCCTGATCTTCCGGCTGATCGAGCGCGCGACGATCCAGCGCTGGGGCTTCGGTGCTTGAACGCCAGGCATGCGTACCGATCACTTCCTGATGGTTTGCGCCGATTCGGTAGCATGTTAATCAATAGCATGAGAATAAATAGCCTATTCCCATCACCCTCATGTCAACGATGACTCATACGACCGCCGCGCTCCGCCCCTCCTGGCGCCCCAGCTGGCTGCCGCATTTCCCGGCCAAGGCCTGGTACCATGCCTTGGGGACCTACGCGGCCGCGATGCTGGCGTTCTATGTCGCCTGCGCGCTCGAGCTCGACAGCCCGGGCTCGGCGGTGGTCACCGTGCTCATCGTGTCGAGCCCGCTGCCGGGCATGGTGCTGTCGAAGGGCCTGTGGCGCTTCATCGGCACGCTCGTCGGCCTCGCGATCTCGGTCGCGCTTATCGCCCGCTTCGCCCAGAGCCCGTTCGCCTTCATCCTGGCGCTTGCCATCTGGCTCGGCATCTGCACCTACACCTCCTCGCTGCTGCGCCATTTCCGCGCCTATGCCGCCGTGCTGGCCGGCTACACGATCAGCCTTGTGGCATTGCCCGCCCTCGATGATCCGGACCAGATCTTCTATCTGGCAACCGGCCGCATTGCCGTCGTGACCGTCGGTATCGTGTGCACCGCCTTGGTGAAGAGCCTGCTCGCGCTGCAGGTCGGCCAACTCCGGCTCCAGCCCGCGCTCGAGGGTGCCTTGTCGGCGACCGCCGATCTCGCCGCCCGAGCGCTCGACCTCGAGCCCGGCCTGCCCGAACGGCGCCGCGCCGTTGCCGAACGCTTGGCGGCACTCGATCCGTTGATCGTCGCCGCGGCCAATGAGTCGGCACAGACGGCACAGCAGGCTCCGGCCGTCCGCCTGTTCGTCTCGATCCTTGTCAATCTTTTGACGCTGGCCACGAGCGTACGTGAAGCGCTGGCCGCGCTCAGGTTCGAAAGCCCGGTCGCGGCCGCGATCACGCCGCTGCGCGACATGGTGCGCGATCTGCTGCGCACGCAGTGCGGCACCGCAGCCTTCCTGTCGCCGACGACCGGCGAAGCGCTCGCCGCCGCCCGCCAGGCCGGGCAAGCCCTGACAGCAGAGCTCACAGCGGCGCCGGCAACCGTTGAAACCCTCGACGCCCTGGCGCTTGCGATCCGGCTCGAGGACGTCGTGGATCAACTCACGCTCGCGCGGGACCTGCTCGACGACATCGAACACGACCGAACCGGCCGCAAGGTGACGCCCGTCTCCTATCATCGCGACCGGCAGGCCGCCGTCATCAACGGCCTGCGCGCCGCGATCGCCACGCTGATCGCCGGCTCGTTCTGGATCGCGACCGCCTGGTCATCCGGCACGCAGATGCTGGCAGCGCTGCTGCCGGTTTGCGCGTTGCTCGGCACCACCGACGCGCCGGAGCAGGCCAGCATCGCCTTCACCCGCGGCATCGCGCTCGGCGCGGTTTGTGCGTTCGTCTGCGAGTTCTACCTCCTGGCGTCGGTCGACGGCTTCCCACTGCTCGTGGTCATGGTGGCGCCGTTTCTCGTGACGGCCTGCCTCTATTCGACCCTCCCCAAGCACGCCGGCTCGTCAACCGCCTTCCTCATCTTCTTCACGACGTTCCTCAGCCTGCGCAATCCCATGCAGTACGACGTCGCCCAGGCGCTCAATACGGATGTCGCCTTCGTCCTCGGCTCGGCCTGCGGCGTCCTGGTCTTCCGCACCTTATGGCCGGCCAATCAGGCGCGGTCCGTCCGGCGCCTGATGGCCCAGATGCGGGACGACGTCGGCGACCTGGCGCGACGACGGATGCCGGCTTCACCGACCGTGTGGGAAACCACGATGCTCGACCGCTTGTCCCGGCTCGGCACGCGGCTCGCGACATCGCCGGAGCGCGCCGCGGTGATCGAAGGCGGCATGGCGGCCATTCATATCGGCCGCGACATGATGCGGGCACACCATTGGCTGGGCGGCCTCGCCTTGCCGCCGGACCCGGCGCGCCGCGTGGAGGCCGCCTGGGCCGCGCTCTGTCGCGTCGAGGCGGCGCCCGACGCCGCAATCGAGACCATGCGCATAGCCGCCGCCCGGCTGCTGGCTGCCGCCGGCGAGCTGGAGCCACCGGCCGAGCGCGGCCGCCTGCTGCGTGTTGCTGCGGACTTTCACGACATCGCCTTGCTGCTGACCCGCCATCGCCGCTTCTTCGAGGGCACATTACCGACCCGCGCAGCCATGCCTTAACTGTATTGGCGCGCGGGATCCGCCGTTCCGCCGAGTGCGATCATCCAACCCTGCTGGTATCGTGAGACGCTTCGCCGGAGACGCCCCCTGTGCCGCCTCATGCAGCCCTGCTGCGTAAATTACGTAGAAAGAGAATAGATAGATAAATAATAAATAGGATGAAAATTATCTGAGATGGATCTTTCCGTCACCCTATCCGAGCGGGAATATCCCCATGCCAGACCTTGAGCATAAGTGGCAGATCGGCGTCGAGCTGTTCCAGCTAGGCCGTCGCTGGCGTCGAGTCATCGATGAGGAGCTGCAGGGCTACGGCCTGACCGACGCGACCTGGCGGCCGCTGTTCCACCTGGGCCGGCTCGGCGATGGGTTGCGCCAGACGGAACTGGCCGAGGCCATGGAGATCCAGGGCCCGTCGCTCGTCCGCCTGCTCGACAATCTGGAGCGGGACGGGCTGGTCGAGCGCCGGGAGAATACGGGCGACCGACGTGCCAAGACCATCGTCATGACGCCCGCCGGCCGGCGCGTTTACGAGCAGGTCGTTGCGGTCACGAGCCGTGTCGCGGATCGGTTGCTCGAGGGGGCCGATGAAGCGGACCTGTCGTCGACGCGGCGCGTATTCGACGTGCTGGCAACCGCCCTCAAGGCGACGGAGCGCAACGACCATGAGACCTGACGCGTTCGCCGTCCCGCCCTGCTTCCTGCCGAGGATGCTCGCCGCATGATTTCCGAGCTCGACGTCGCCGGCATCTACATGGCGCCGATCGTCGCCTTCGTCCTTGCGGCAGTGCCGATCTTTATCGTCATCCGCGTCGTCCTCACGCGGCTGGGCTTCTGGCGCGCCATCTGGCACCCCGCCCTGTTCGAGGTGGCGCTTTTCCTGTCGATCCTGTCGCTTCTCGTGCTGCTCTGGCCGGCTCCCTGAAGGATGTGACCTTCCATGCGTTTTCTCGTCAGATTCTCACGCACCGCGATCACGCTGGTCATGGTGCTGCTGGCCGCCCTCCTCGTCGCCGCCTTGTGGCAGCGCTACATGCTGGCGCCCTGGACGCGTGACGGCCGGGTGCGCGCCGAGGTCGTCGACGTCGCGCCCGAGGTGCCCGGAACCATCGTCGACGTCCCGGTGCGCGACAATCAGTTCGTGCACAAGGGCGACGTGCTGTTCACGATCGACCCGGTGCGCTTCAAGATCGCGATCGCCCAGGCCCAGGCGACGGTCGACGGCGCCAAGGAGCAGCTGCAGCTCCGGCAGTCGGACGCCAGGCGCCGGCAGGGGCTGACCGGCGTCGTCTCGGCCGAGGAGCAGGAGAATACACGCAGCAACGCCTCGATCGCGAGCGCGCAACTCGAGGCGGCGCAGGCGGCGCTCGATCTCGCCAAGCTCAATCTCGAGCGCTCCGTCATCCATTCGCCGGTCAACGGCTACGTCACCAATCTGCGCCTGCGCGTCGGCGACTACGCGACCGCCGGCCAGGCGCGCGTCTCGGTGATCGATTCCGACTCCTTCTGGATCAGCGGCTATTTCGAGGAAACGAAGCTCGGCAAGATCCACAACGGCGATCCGGCGCGGATCAAGCTCATGGGCTATGCACCGATCATCACCGGCCATGTCGACACGATCGCGCGCGGCATCAACGACCGCAACGCCTCGCCCGACAAGCAGGGCCTGCAGGACGTGAACCCGGTATTCACCTGGGTCCGCCTCGCCCAGCGCATCCCGGTGCGCATCGCCATCGACCATGTGCCGGACGGCGTAACGCTCGCCGCCGGCTCGACCTGCACGATCTCGGTCGGCGCAGAAGGCCAGGCCCCGACGACGCTGATCGGCCGCCTGCGTGATGCACTGGACCAGGTGCTCTGACGTGCGCCGTCGCCCGCTCATCCACCGCCCCCTGCTCCACCGCCTCTGCCCGTTCGTCCTCGCCGGCCTCGCCGCCGCCTGCACGGTCGGCCCGGACTACAAGCCGGACGAGATGGCGGTGCCGGCCGATTGGACCGAGGCGAAACCACCCGGGACCGACCAGGTGGCACTCGAGCGCCTCAGGAACTGGTGGGCCTCGTTCAACGACCCGGTGCTCAACCGGCTGGTCGAGCAGGTAATCGCCGGCAACGAGGACCTTAAGATCGCCCGGCAGCGGCTTATCGAGGCGCGCGCGGCCCGCGCCATCGCTGGTTCGGTCGATTATCCGCAGGTCCAGGCCAAGGCGGCGCGGCTGCAATCCAACTCGAGCACGACGGTCGACTATCCGCCCGGCATCGGCCAGTACCGCACCTGGGAACTGGGCTTCGACGCCTCGTGGGAAATCGACATCTTCGGCGGCACGCGCCGGGCGAAAGAGGCGGCGGACGCCGATATCGGCGCCGCGATCGAGGACCGGCGCGCGATCCTGGTGAGCCTCTTGGGCGAGCTCGCCGGCGACTATGCCAGCCTGCGCGCCAGCCAGCTGCGCCTCGACATCGCCAATCGCAACATCGAGGCGTCGCGCAAGGCGTTCGACCTGACGCAGCAGGAGTTCCAGCGCGGACTCGGCACGGATCTCGAGGTCGCCCAGGCGCGCGCGCAATGGGACAATGTCCGGGCCGCCCCGCCGGCCTTGCGCGCGTCGATCGCACGGCTTGCCCATGCGATCGCCCTGCTCCTCGGCGGCTTCCCGGGCGATCTCGAGAAGGAGCTCTCGAAGCCGGCACCCCTGATGGCCGTGCCGGCGACCCTGCCGGTGGCGCTGCCGTCGGAGACGCTGGTCAATCGGCCGGACATCCGCCGGGCCGAGCGACGCTACGCCGCCGCGACCGCGCGCATCGGCGTCGCGACGGCCGACCTGTTCCCGCATTTCTCGATCCCGCTGATGCTGGAGCCGACCTCGGGCACCATCGGCAGCCTGTTCCTGGCAAAGAGCCTCGACTGGTCGGTCGGCCTCGCCGCCGGCACGCTTATTTATGACGGCGGCAAGACCGACGCCCGGATCGAAAGCGCCAAGGCCGCCGCGGAGGCGTCGCGCATCGGCTATGAGGAGACCGTGCGCGGCGCGTTCCGCGACGTCGAGGACGCGCTCGTCAATTTCCAGACCGAGACGGAGCGCAACGGCACGCTCAAGGAGGCGGCGGCCGACAGCGACCTGGCGCAGGATCGCGCGACGAAGCTCTATAGCGCCGGCCTCACCGACTTCCTCAAGGTGCTGGACAGCGAGCGCGCCGCCTTCGCGGCCGAGGATCTCGAGGCGCAGAGCCGCCTCGCCCTGGTCCAGGATGTAATCGCGCTCTACAAGGCGCTGGGCGGCGGCTGGCAGGGTGTGGACTTCGACCCGCCGCCCGTGGTGGCCGCGGCGCCCTGACCGTAGCGCCCTCTCCGTCAGGCGGCCCGGCGCCCGACGAGCAGGCCGGTCAGGGTGGCGTATAGCGCCGCATCGGAGCCCGCCCGGTCGAGCGCCGGCAGCGCCTGCGGATCGCGTAGGCCGCGGCAGACCTGCGCCAGCAGATGCGTGCTTTCGGCGGCGCAATCCTCCGGCGTCAGCAGCAGGAAGATCGCCGAGACCGGCCGGCCGTCGACCCCGTCGAACGGGATTGGTACCGCCGCGCGCGCGAACAGCGCGAAGCTGTGGTCGAGCACCGGCAACACCGCATGCGGGATGGCGACGCCATGGCCGATCGCGGTCGAGCCCAGCGCCTCGCGCCACAGCAGCGACTGAAGCACGAGGCCCGTCGGCAGGCCCAACGCCGCGGCGGCTCGGGCGGCGAGTTGGCCGAGGGCCTCGGCCTTGCTCGTGGCGCTGAGCCCGCCGAACACGCGGTCGGGCGGCAGCAGATCCAGCGGGAATGTCATGTTGCAAACGTCATCTTGCACGGGCAGCGGTCGAGACGGCGCGGCGGTCGGCAAGATCGCTCTCAGGATCCCCCGTGGCCCTGCCGCAACGCCGAACCTTGGGCCGAAAGCGCATGAAAATTCGATATGCGTCCCGACCGTGAAGTATCAAAGGCCGTGAAGTATCAAAGGCCGTGAAATATCAAAGACGGCCCCGTTCCAGGGCTGCCCTCGAGACTATTTCTTCGCAGGCCCGCCCTTGGGATCGGCGTCGGCCGAGATGGCCATGAACAGTGTCGAGCCGTGCCGGTTGATGAGCACCAGCACGTCGCCGGTCGCCGACGCCAGCCGCAATTTCTCGGCCGCATCCTGCGGGTCTTCGACCGGCAACCGGGAGATCGACAGGATGACGTCGCCGGGCAGGAGGCCGGCCGCCGCGGCGGGACTGTCGTCGGCGATGCCACCGATCACGACGCCCGGCGCTTCCGGCGTCAGATTGTCCTCCTGGCGCACGTCGGCGGTCAGCGCCGCGAACCACAGCCCGCGGGCGCTGTTGGCCTGGGTCGCCCCGGTCATGGCCGTGGGGGCCGCCGCCTCGGCGTTCGGATCGTTCCGGAGCGCCTTCGCGACGATCGCCTCGATCTTGAGCGGCGTGCCGTCGCGGTCGACGCTGAACGTGAGCTTGTCGCCGACCCGCGCGCGGCCGACCAGGCGCGAGATATCGTGCACCGCCTGGGTCAGATGGCCGTCGGCGCTCTTGATCACGTCGCCGACCTGCAGGCCCGCCTGGTCGGCCGGCGCGCCCGGCACGACCTCGACCACGATCAGACCCTGCGGATCGTCCGGATCCTGGTGCAGCGCACCGGCGATCTCCGGCCCGACGACCTGGACGCTGACGCCCAGATAGCCGTGGTTCGCGTGGCCTTCCTCCTGCAGATGCTTTACGACCAGCCGGGCGATGCTGGACGGGATGGCGAAGCCGATGCCGATGTTGCCGCCGGACGGCGAATAAATCGCCGTGTTGATGCCGACGACGCGGCCCGACGTGTCGAAGGTCGGCCCGCCCGAACTGCCGCGGTTGATTGGCGCGTCGATCTGCAGGAAATCGTCGAACGGCCCGTGCTGGATGTCGCGGCCGAGGGCGGAGACGATGCCGGTCGTCACCGTGCCGCCGAGCCCGAACGGATTGCCGACCGTCATCACCCAGTCGCCGACCTCGATCTTGTCGCTGTCGCCCCAGGTGAGCGCCGGCAGCTTGACCTTGGTCGCGATCTTGAGCACGGCAAGGTCGGTCTTGGGGTCGGTCCCGACGATGGTTGCCGGATGCCGGGAATTGTCCTGGTACACGACCGTGACCTTGTTCGCGTTCGTGATGACGTGGTTGTTGGTCACGACGAAGCCGGCTGGATCGACGATGAAGCCGGAGCCGAGCGAGATGTTCTTCTGGCCAGGCCGCGGCGTCGACGGCGGGACCGGCTGACCGTGCTCGCCGAAATAGCGACGCATGAACTCGTCGAACGGCGTTTCGCCCTGCCCGCCCTCGCTGCCGGCGATGTCGTTGCCGTCGCCGGACGCCTCGGCCGGGACCTCGGCGACGATATTGACGACCGAGGGCAGCACGCGCTTCACCAGCGGCGACAGGGTCGGCAGCGGGATCGGGGCTGCAGCCGGCGGCGCTTTCTTGGCCGCCTCGGCGGCGGTTTCCGCCTGGGCGGGCGCCCCCACCGTCAACATCAGCCCGGCAACGGCAACGAGCAATCCTGGGTTACGGAACCGATCGACGACAAGGCGCAACGACAATTCGACACCGGGCGGTTATGGGCACTGAACGGCATATAGTTCAGCGAATTCACGCGCGCAATGCGCACCACAACCCCGCCGATCAGCGCCGGCCACGCCTCAACGGCGGAACGTCACCACCAGCACGTCGCGATAGGCCGGCTGCGCCGGGTCGAGCGGCTCGACCGGCGTCACGCCGTGATACACCCGGCCGTCATCGACGAGCGCTGCATCCAGGGGCTGCTTCAGCGTGAAGCTGCCGAGCGGCTTCTGATCGATGTCGTGGATCGTCGTGACGCCGCTCGCGATATTGTCGCGCGCCACCAGCAGGACCAGCACCCAGTCGACGCCGTCGCGATGCAGCCCTTCCGGCGTCGGGCGGCCTTCCTCACCCGCCCGCGCCTCGATGCGGAACTGGTGCACCTCGACATGCCAGGCCCCGGGCCGGGTCGCGGCCGGCGTCAGCCCGTCGAACAGCGTGAAGCACGCGGTCAGGATCGCCGTCATGGCGGGATGCGTCCCCACCTCGGGCAGGATCGGCTCGAACCAGCGTTCGAGCCCCCCGTTCAGCGGGTTGTAGTCGCGGCTCTGATAGTGCGGCTGATGCGGCTTGCGCTGGATGCCGGCGGCCGAGACGGCGAAGGCGGCGTGGCGGCGACGGCGATAGCGGCCGCCGTCCGCCATATAGGTATCGAGGCCGAGATCGTTCCAGCTTTGGGCGAACCGCGCCCAGTCGTCCAGGCCGGCCTGCCGAAAGACCGAAGTCATCGCATCCGCCTCGACGAACGCGAAGCCGCGCTCCTCGAGCCGGGTCGCGATCGGGTGCAGAAGCTCGTCCATCGCCGTCTCCAAGGATCTTCCCCCAAGGGTCTTCAACGCCGTGTTAACTCGGCGCTACTAGCCTGACCGGAACTGCGGCCGAACCGGCCAAGGGATTTTCGCCGCCCAGAACCGCGCCCCAGGCGTAGGATGGCAACTCAGGGTGGCGCGGCGAGCGGAACGGCACCGAAAACTTGGGAGCAACGACGATGGTGGATTCGCTGGCGAGCGCCTCGTCCAACGCGCTGGGTGGCCTCGAGGCTGCGCAGAACCGCATCGCCACGGCCGCGTCCAATATCGCAAACGCCAGCGACGGAATTGCGTCGTCGGAGACATCGTCCGGCCCAGCGACGTCCGGAAATGCGCCACCGTTGACGGGCGGCCAGATCGGCCCGGCCGCCGGCCAGGTTCACGAGGCCCTTGCCCAACAGGAGCTTGGGGGCGCTGGGGGCGACCTGTCGACCAATCTCATCTCGGTCGCTGCCGCCAAGATCAGCTACGAGGCAAATGCCAAGGTGCTGAAGACGGTCGACAAGCTCGCCAAGGACGCGATCGACATCGTCACCTGACGATGCCAGAGGAAACGATGCCTGAGGAAACGATGCCGGCCTAAACCCGGCCTATCGCGCCATCGCTTCGATTTTCTTCGCCACCAGTTCCCACTGATGCGCGGCGGACATGCTGCCGCCGAGGCTGCTGTTCTCGGCCCGTTTGCGCGCCTGGTCGGCGGCCTTCTTGCCAAACTGTTCGATGAGGGAGCGTGCAGCTTTCACCAATTCGACGTCTTCGCTCATGCAGGCTGGACCATCTCGAAATCAAAAGGACAGTGGCTCTCGACCGCCCCACCCACGGATCGGCCGCACCGCATATAAGCCTTATGGCCGAACAATCCGACTTTTTTTGTATTCGACGACGACGGTTCGCGCAGTTTTTGCCGCAGGCGCGGCGATTTTGCCATCGAGCGCCTCGGCCACGAACGGGCGCGGCACGGGCGCCGGACCCGCTGCCGGCATCGGCGCGGGCTTCGGCCGGGATGCCGCCGCGGCGGCCTTGGCCGACTTCGGCGCCGGCGGCTTGGCGCGGCCGACCTTGATCTTGCGCTTGCCGACCATGGTCCGGTCGACCGCGCTGATCGCCTTTTCGACGGCGCCATCGGGCGCCAGCGCCACGACGCCGATCCGCGCCTGGCCCGAATTCGCCGGGATCTGGCGGATTTCCGCGCCGATTACAATGCCGTAGTCCTCGAACAGATCCGCAAGCTTCGGTGCCGTCATGTCGTCGGGCAGATTGGTGACGATGAGGTTACCTTTGAAGGGGACCGGGCGCATGAGCTGTCTTTCGAGCAGGGAATTCGTCGTAGTTTATGCTGCAATGCAATAAATCGGAAGAGAAACATGCCGGCACGGTGCCACACCGGCGAAAAGGGCCCTGAGCGACCGAAAGCTCGACAACCGGGCCTGCGGACAAGAAAAGTATTCCTGCAGCGAACGCGCCGTCGAGAGGCCGAGCCGCGCCATGATCCTATGACGGACCTGCAAAAACGCGGTGTGTCGCGCTTCTCACAATCATTGGTGGAATTTCATATTGCAGTGCAGTGACGCACAATCGTGATTACGGTTGGCTTACTTTGCTTTCGAAGCGATCCACCACAATCTTGACGGTTGAAAACAAACGGCGCAGGACACGGGAGATGACGAAAGAGACTCGGGCGGCTTGCCCATATCCCTTTCGTCGTCCGGCAAGGGAGACTTCGTCATGACCATTCGCGCGCTCGTCTTCGACGCCTACGGCACGCTCTATGACGTGCAGTCGGTGCGCAGCCTCGCCATCGACCTGTGCGGCGACAAGGGCGAGCTCGTGACGCAGCTCTGGCGGCTGAAGCAGCTCGAATACAGCTGGCTGCGCAGCCTGATGGGCACATACGAGGATTTCTGGCCGGTAACACGCGCGGCGCTCGAATTCTCGCTGGTGAGCGCCGGCATCACGCCGACTGCGGCGCTGTGCGAGCCGCTCATGAGCAAATACCTTCGCCTCGACCTCTATGCCGAGGCGAAGGAGGCGCTGGATGCGCTCGGCGGCTATACGCTCGCCATCCTGTCGAACGGCAACCCGCGGATGCTGGAGGCGCTCGTCGAGTCGTCGGGCCTCGCCGGGCGCTTCGCCGACGTCATCAGCGTCGACCGGGCCCGCAGCTTCAAGCCGGATCCCGCCTGCTACGCGCTGGTCGAGCCCGCGCTGGGCGTCGCCCCGGACGAGGTGCTGTTCGTCTCGTCGAACGGGTTCGACGTGGCCGGTGCCAAGCAGTTCGGCTTCAAGGTGGCGCGCATCGAGCGGACGGCGGGCGCGCCGGCTCCGCAGAATTCCGACGTCGGCCCGGCCGAGTTCGCCCGCTTGGTGCGCGGCCAGGCCGAGCGGCTGGGCCTGGAGCCCGACTGGCGGGTGGCGCGCCTCACCGACCTCGCGCCGCTCCTGAAGGCGATGGTTCCCTGAGGCAGGGAAAGTCGGGAATAATCGATCGGTCGGTCAACAATCCAGGGAAGATCATGATCCGGTTCTATTTCCATCCGACGCCCAATCCATTGAAGGTGGCGCTGTTCCTCGAGGAGGTCGGCCTGCCCTACGAGGTCGTGCCGGTCGACACGCGCAAGGGCGAGCAGCACGCGCCGTCGTTCCGCGCGATCAATCCGAACGGCAAGCTGCCGGCCATCGTCGATACCGACGGCATCGGCGGTGAGGTCCGGGTGTTCGATTCAAGCGCCATCCTGCTCTACCTGGGCGACAAGCTCGACCGCTTCGTCGGCACGCCGGCCGACCGGGGCGAGCTCCTGTCCTGGCTGTTCTTCGTCTCGAGCGGCATCGGCCCCTATTCCGGCCAGGCGGTGCATTTCCAGCGGGCCGCACCCGAGCCCCTGCCCTATGCCATCAACCGCTACCGCCGCGAGGTCCAGCGCCACTACGAGGTGCTCGACAAGCATCTGGGCGGACGCACCACGATCGTCGGCGAGAGCTACACGATCGTCGACATGTCGGCCTGGGGCTGGCTCGACCGGGCGGCCGTGGCGCTGCCGGGTGACGACGACCCGCTCGCCCCCTTCCCGAACCTGAAGCGCTGGTTCCAGTCGATCAACAGCCGGCCGGCCGTCGCCCGCGCGCGTGCCGTCGGCAGCGACCACAAGTTCAAGCAGGAGATGGACGAGGAAGCCCGGCGCGCCATGTTCCCGTCGAACTACCCGCCGGCGGCCTGACGGCGCCGGCCGCCGGATTTCATCCGGCGACGGATACTCAGGGCACGAGCCCGGCGTGCCGATAGGCGGCGATCGCGTCGTCGAACGCCGCGACGTCGCCACGCCCCCGCGCCATCAGCTGGGCACCCTCAATCGCCGCGAACACCGCCAGGGCCCGACCCCGACGTTCGGCGATCGGGGCTGCGGTCTCGGCCCGGGAGAGTACCTTCGTCAACCACGTGACGTTCATGTCGATGAACCGGTCGACCTCGACCCGGACCGCATCAGGCAGGTCGTCGCGCTCGGCCGCCATGATGCCGCACAGGCACATGCGGTTGCCGTTCAACAGCGCCGCCCGGAAGATCTCGGCGTACTGGCGCATGCACGCCGCATCATCGGCGCCGGAACCCAGTAATTCTTCCAGATAGCGCGCACCGTCCTCCGTATAGCGCCGCGCCAGTGCGGCGGCGAGATCGCCTTTCGTCGGAAAGTGATAGTGGATGCTGGCGCTGGTCACGCCGATTTCCTTCGCCAGCTCGCGAAAGCTGAGCGCGTTGTAACCGCGGGCCTGCACGGTCCTCTTGGCTAGGCCCATGATCTCCTCGCGGGTATCCGGTGTCGCCACGTCGATCTCCAAACTTACCAATCGGTAGATAGAGCTTGACTCGCCGCATGACAAGGCTCATATCGCTGGGAGCTTACCTATCGATTGGTAAGTTCAGAGGAGATGAAGATGAAGCTGTACGACCGTTCCGGTTTCCCCAACGCCGGCCGCATCCGCGTTGTGCTGGCAGCGAAGGGTTTGGACGAGCTGGTCGAATTCATGCCCGTCGACGTGATCGGCGCCGAGCACAAGAGCGAGGCGTTCCTCGCTAAGAACCCGTCGGGGGTCATCCCCGTGCTGGAGCTCGACGACGGCACGCTGCTGTCGGAATGCACGGCGATCACCGAATATCTCGATAATCTCGACGGCCAGCCGACCCTGACCGGCACCACCGCGCGGGACAAGGGCGTCATTCACATGATGCAGCGGCGGGCCGAGGCCGAACTGATCGACGCGGTCGGCCACTATTTCCATCATGCGACGCCTGGCCTCGGCCCCACGCTGCAGGCGCACAAGAGCCCTGACTGGGCGCATCGAGCGGACTGGGGCCGGCGCGAGGGCGAGCGGGCGCTGCGCGGCATGCGCTATTTCGACCAGATCCTGAGCGGCCGGCCGTTCGTCGCCGGCGAAAGCTTCTCCATGGCCGATATCACAGTCTTCATGGGCCTGGCCTTCGCCGAGGTCGCCGGCCTCGCGGCCCCCGCCGACTTGACGTCGCTCGCCAAATGGCGGGCGAAGGTCGCGGACATCCCGAGTGTCAGGAGCCGAAGCGGCCAGACGCTGGTCGCGGACGATCTTCGACGACTGGGGTTCTAGGCCTTCCTACTTGGGGGCGTCGGCGGCGCGGGTCGGCTCAGGCCTTGGCGAGATATTTCCTGGTGTTCTCCACGATGGCGATCGCCAGGTCGGGATCCGTCACCAAGCGTGCCATCGTCATGACGCCGACCAGCGAGCAGAGGATGAATTCGGCGCGCTCCTTCGCGATCGCCGGATCGTTCTCGGGACATTGCGTCGCGACGACGTCGACCAGCCGCTTGAACCCCTCGGTCGCGGCCGCGCGCGTCGCCTCGTCGGCGCGCGCCATCTCGCTGCCGAGCGACACGAACGGGCACCCTTGCCATCGGTCCCGTTGATGCTCGGGCGAGAGATAGGTCTCGACGATCGCCTCTAGGCCGGTCTTGCCGTCGCCGTCCTCGGCCGCGGCCTTGATCGCCTCCGCGGTCGACTTCAATCCGGCGGCGCAGGCCTCCGCGACCAGCTGGTCCTTTGAATTGAAGTGCCGGTAGAAACCGCCTTCGGTCATGCCCGCGGCCGCCATGAGCTCGCAGAGGCTCGTCTCGTGAATGCCGTTCTTGCGGAATTCCTCCGCGGCCGCGGCAACGATCCGCCGCCGCGTCTCGGCGGTCTCGGCCCGTGATTTCTTCATGCGTCGTAACTCTTCCACCAGGCGGCTTGGGCGCCGCTTCGTGGTTTTGATTATGGGCACCCTCTAACCGGATTTCGAATCGTATCTGGCCTGCATCGCGGACCGATTGTGGTTGGCGATCCTCTCTTGACCTTTAGATGGCACGCACCATCTAACGCCGCAATATAGAGGGCATGCACCCTCTATACCAACAATCCCTCAGCCGCCGGTCGACCTGGCGCTGCCGCCGGTCCGGCCAGCTCCAGCGAAACCGGGCGGGCAAGTTCCGCGGAACGGAGAGAGCGAAAAAGTGAGCGAAGCAAGCAGCCGGCCGGGCGCCGGACAGCAAGGCGGGCGAGCCGGCCGACGGGCGCCGGTCAAACTCTGGGCCGGCACCGGCGCCGTGATTGCGGCGGCCGGCGTCGCGTGGTTCGCCTATTCCTATCACGCGAGCGAGGCCGCGGAGCACGCCGGCCCGCCGGCGCCGCCCCAGGTCGTGGTGAGCAAGCCGCTCGAACGCACGCTCGATTCCCGGCTCGGCTTCCTCGGCCAATTCTCGGCAGTCGACCAGGTCGAGCTCAGGGCCCAGGTCGGCGGCACCTTGACCGAGATCCGTTTCAAGGACGGCGACATCGTCCACAAGGGCGACCTGCTCTTCGTCATCGATCCGCGCCCCTACGAATATCGGCTCGCCCAGGCGACGGCACAGCTGGAGAGCGCCACGGCGCGGCTCGAGCTTGCCAATCGCGAACTGGCCCGTGCCCAGGCGCTGAAGAAGAGCGATGCCGGCTCCACGGAAAACGTCGAGCAGCGCACGGCCGACCAGCAGGCGGCCCAGGGTGCCGTGGACGACGCCAAGGCGCAGATCCAGGACGCCCGGTTCGACCTCGAGCATTGCCGGATCGCGGCGCCGTTCACCGGGCGCATCGGTACGCACCAGGTCTCCGTCGGCAACCTGGTCGCCGGCAGCCGGACCGCGACGAGCCCCACCACCTTGCTCGCGACGATCGTCTCGGTCGATCCGATCTACCTCAATTTCGACATGAGCGAGAGCGACTACCTCGCCTTTTCACGCGATCGCGCCAAGCAGAAAGGCCCGCTCGCCGACAAGGTCGAGGTCGAGCTCAGTGACGAGCGCGATTTCGGCCGGCAGGGCACGCTCGACTTCGTCGACAATGTGCTCGACCGGTCCAGCGGCACGCTCCATGCCCGCGCAACCGTGCCGAACGCCGACCTGCTGCTGACGCCCGGCGAGTTCGCCCGCGTGCGGCTCTCCGTCGGCACGCCGGTCGCGGCCCTGCTGGTCCCGGACGCGGCCGTGCTGCCCGACCAGTCGGAACATATCGTGCTGACGGTCTCCCCGGACGGGATCGTGACACCGAAGCCGGTGCAGATCGGCGATATGCGCGGCGGCCTGCGCATCATCCGCTCCGGCCTCACGCCGACCGACAAGGTAATCATCGAGGGCATTCCCTTCGCGGCACCCGGCGCGAAGGTCTCGCCGCAGGACGGCGCGATCCAGTTCGCCGCCGCAACCGCCGGCCAAACGGCCCAAGGTCAGGACTGAGCCAGACCCATGCGCCTCACTCATTTCTTCATCGACCGGCCGCGCTTCGCGACGGTGCTCAGTATCTTTGTGACCCTGCTCGGCCTGGGCGCGCTCGCGATCCTGCCGGTCGCGCAATATCCGGAAATCGTGCCGCCGACCGTGCAAATCACGACCTCCTACCCCGGCGCCTCGGCCGAGACGGTCGCGCGCACGGTCGCAACGCCGCTCGAGCAGCAGATCAACGGCGTGGAGAACATGCTCTACATGAGCAGCCAGTCGACCGGCGACGGCAACCTCACCATCACCGTGACGTTCCGCATCGGCACGGACCTGAACGTGGCGCTGAACCTGACCCAGAACCGGGTGCAGGACGCGCTGTCGCGCCTACCCGACGACGTGCAGCGCCTGGGCGTGCAGGTGAGGAAATCGACGCCCAGCATCCTCTTGGCCGTCCATCTCTATTCGCCGGACAAGACGCGCGACACGCTCTATCTCTCGAACTACGCGACGCTGCACATCAAGGACGCTCTCGCGCGGCTCCAAGGCGTCGGCGACGTGCAGTTCCAGGGTGCCCGCGAATATGCCATGCGTATCTGGCTCGACCCGGACAAGGCGGCGGTGCATGACATCAACGCGAGCGAGGTGCTGGCGGCGCTGCGCGCACAGAACCTGCAGGTCTCGGCCGGTATCCTGAACCAGCCGCCGACGGCCGGCGACGAGGCTTACCAGGTCAATATCGAGGCCCTGGGCCGGCTGGCCTCGCCCGACCAGTTTGCCGACATCATCGTCAAGTCCGATGCGAACGGCCGAGTCACCCGCGTCCGCGACATCGGCCGGGTCGAGGTCGGCGCCGCCGACTACGGCAGCACGGCCTATATGGACCATGCCAACGCCGCGACCCTGCTCATCTATGCCCAGCCCGGCGCCAACTCGCTCGCGGTCGAGCATGAGGTGTTGGGCGAGGTCGACACGCTGAAGAAGGATTTCCCGCCGGGCGTCGACTCGATCATCATCTACGACCCGACCACGTTCATCCAGAACTCGGTGAACGAGGTCATCTGGACGATCTTCGTCGCGATCCTGCTGGTCGTGGGCGTGGTGTTCGTGTTCCTGCAGAGCTGGCGCGCGACCATCATCCCGGTGATCGCGATCCCGGTCTCGCTCGTCGGCACCTTTACCGTCCTCGCCGCCGCCGGCATCTCGATCAACAACCTGTCGCTGTTCGGCCTGGTGCTGGCGGTCGGCATCGTGGTCGACGACGCGATCGTCGTGGTCGAGAACGTCGAGCGCAACATGCGCGATGGCATGTCGCCGCTCGAAGCAGCACACCGCACCATGGACGAGGTCGGCGGCGCGCTCATTGCGATCGCGCTGACGCTCTGCGCCGTGTTCGTGCCGTCGGCCTTCCTCTCCGGCATCACGGGCCTGTTCTTCCGGCAATTCGCCGTCACGATCTCGGCCTCGACGGTCATCTCCTGCTTCGTGTCGCTGACCTTGAGCCCGGCGCTCTGCGCCGTGCTGTTCAAGCCGCACTATGTTCATGACGACAGCCACGCCAATCGCGCGACGCGCTGGCTCCACGCCGCGTTCGGCGGCTTCAACCGCGGCTTCGAGCGGCTGTCTTTAGGCTACAGCGGGCTCACCCGCCGGCTGGTGCGCGGCACGGCGATCGTGCTCGTCGTCTATGTCGGCCTGATCGGCGTTGCGGGCCTCGAATTCGCCAGCACGCCGACCGGCTACATCCCGGAGCAGGACCAGGGCTACCTCATCAACGTCATCCAGCTGCCGCCCGGCTCGACCTTGGCCCGGACCGAGAAGGTCGTGCAGCGCGGCATCGACATCATCCTCGGCACCAAGGGCGTCGAGCATGTGGCGCCGTTCGCCGGCCTCGATGCCACCACCTTCACCGTCGCGTCCAACGCGGCCACGATCTTCTCCGCCCTGCCGTCGCTCTATAACCACGACATGCCGGGCGTGAACGCGAACATGGTGCTGGCCGACCTCCGGAAACGGCTCTCGGTCATCAAGGACGCGTTCGTGCTGACCATCCCGCCGCCGCCGGTCCAGGGCCTGGGCAGCGCCGGCGGCTTCAAGCTGATGCTGGAAGACCGCGCGGGCCTCGGCTCGGACGCGCTGGTCAAGGCGGCGCGCACGCTCGTCGCCGCCGCGAACAAGGACCCGGACTTCGCCGGCGTGTTCACGCTCTTCAACAACGGCTCGCCCTCGGTCTATGCCGACATCGACCGGTTGAAGGCCGAGAAAGTGGGGCTCACGCCGACCGACGTGTTTTCGACGCTCCAGGTCTACATGGGCTCGCAATATGTCAACGACTTCAACTACCTGGGCCGCAGCTACGAGGTGATCGTGCAGGGCGACGGCTCGTTCCGGCGCACGCCCTCCGACATCTCGCGCCTCAAGGCCCGCAACGCGGTTGGTGAAATGGTGCCGATCGGCACCGTGGCCGAGATGCGTGACCGGACGATCCCCTATCGCGTGCCGCGCTACAACCTGTTCCCGGCGGCCGAGGTCCAGGGCGTGGCCGCTCCGGGGGTCGCCACGGGCACGGCGCTGCACCGGATGGAGGAGCTGGCGACCCAGGTGCTGCCCAAGGGCATCGCGTTCGAATGGACCGACCTCGCCTATCAGCAGCAGCAGAAGGGCACGCCCACGCTCTTGGTGTTCGGCGCCGCAGCCCTCTTCGTCTTCCTCGTGCTGGTCGCCCAGTACGAGAGCTGGAAGCTGCCGCTGTCGATCGTGCTGATCGTGCCCATGTGCCTGCTCGCCTCGGTCACGGGGATCATCATGCGCGGCATGTCGATCGACATCCTGGCGCAGATCGGCTTCGTCGTGCTGGTGGGATTGGCCGCCAAGAACGCGATCCTGATTGTCGAGTTCGCCCGCCAGAAGCAGGACGAGGACGGGGCCCCCGCCGGCGAGGCGGCGGTGCATGCGGCGCGCACGCGCCTGCGTCCCATCCTCATGACCTCCTTCGCCTTCATCCTGGGCGTGGCGCCGCTTGCGGTTGCGACCGGCGCCGGTGCCGAGATGCGTCAGTCGCTCGGCACCGCCGTGCTGTTCGGCATGATCGGCGTCACCGGTTTCGGCCTGCTGTTCACGCCCGCCTTCTACACCTTCATTCGCCGGCTCGGCCGGAAGGACCACGCATGACAACCGCCGTCAGCACCGCCCCCCGGCCCATGAGGACGGCGGCGGCCGGCCTCGCGCTTGCCGTCGGCCTCGCCGGCTGCACCGTGGGCCCGGACTATGTGGCACCCACGACGGAACTGGCGCCGTTCCACAATGCCGCCGCGGTCGATGCCCGCAAGACCGCGACGCCGGCGCCCCAGCTCGACCAATGGTGGACCGGCTTCAACGACCCGATGCTGGTGACCGTCGTCGAGCGCGCGCTCGACCAGAACCTCGACCTGGCGGCGGCCTTGGCCCGAGTCCAGCAGGCCCGCGCCGCGGCCGCGGCCGCGGGCGCGCAGCTGCTGCCGACGGTCGATCTCAATGCGTCGGCGACGGCGCAGCGCCAGAGCCTGGAAAGCCCGCTCGGCAGCGTGGCCAAGGGTTTTCCCGGCTACAACCGCTACCAGCGGGAATATACCGTCGGGCCGGCAGCGAGCTGGGAGATCGATCTGTTCGGCGGCCTGAAGCGCGGCGAGAATGCGGCTGATGACGAAGAGCAGGCGGCCGAAGCCGACCAGGCGGGCACGCGCATCTCGGTCGCCGCCGACGCGGCCGATGCCTATCTGCAGGTGCGGGGCTATCAGGCACGGATCGCGGTCGCGCAGGACCAGATCGACACTGACGCCCATCTCCTGAGCCTGGTCGAGTCGCGACATCGCCTGGGCCAGTCGGATGCCCGGGAAGTCGCTCAGGCCGAGGCGCTGCTCAAGCAAGCAACGGCCTCGCTGCCACCGCTCAAGATCGGGCTCGAGGCGCAATTGAACCGGCTCGACGTGCTGATGGGCGTGCAGCCGGGCACTTATGCCAAGGAACTCGGCAAGCCGGGCGACATTCCGGCGATCCCGGCGATCGGCGGCGACGACAAGCCGCTCGACGTGCTGCGTCGCCGGCCCGACATCATCGCGGCCGAGCGCCGGCTCGCGGCGTCGAACGAACAGATCGGCGCCGCGATCGCCGACTATTACCCGAAGATCTCGCTCTCGGGCGCGCTCGGTTTCGACAGCGTGAGCTTGAACCATCTGTTCAGCAACAAGGCGTTCCAGCCGATCGGCACCGGTGCCGTGAGCTGGCGCCTCTTCGACTTCGGCAAGGTCGATGCCGAGGTCGCCCAGGCACGCGGCGCCAATGCCGAGGCGCTGGCCCAATACCGTGAGGCGGCCCTGAAGGCGGCCGAGGACGTCGAGAATGCGCTCGTCTCGCTGTCTCAGACGGAGGCGCATGTCGTCGAGCTCGAGGGCGAGGTGGACGCGCTGACGCGCTCCCGCGACCTGTCGCAGACGGCCTATCAGGCCGGCGCCATCACGCTGACCGACGTGCTCGACGCCGACCGGCAGTTGCTCACGGCGCGCGACGATCTCGACAGCAACCGGGCGGATGCCGCGCGTGCTGCGGTGAGCACGTTCCGGGCACTCGGCGGCGGCTGGGACGTCCCGCCCGCCGCCGAGCGCGTCGCGGACAAGGGGTGAGACGCTACTCGGGCGGCAACGGACACGCGAGATCGCCTTCCGGGCAGGAGAGGAAGCCTTTGAGGTCGGCCGATCGCTTCGTGGTGAGCGCCGTGAGGCAGGTCGCCAGCACCGTCCCGTCCGCGCTGCCGCCGCTCGCGGGCGCACCCACGAATTTACACTCGGCGTCGCGGAAGGCGATCCAGGTCCGTTCCGCAGCGACCAAGCGCTTCATTTGTTCGCTGTCGTTCTTAAGACGCTGCTCAGCCTGCTGATAAAGGCCGTTCAGGGCCGCATCGGCTTGCTTGTACGCCTGAGCGGCGCACGCGTTCATCGTCGCCTGGTCGGATGCGCTGGCGCAATCGGCCGCGTGCGCCGGCACCGGCCGGAAGGCCAGCGCGAGCGCCAAGACGGGAAGAAACCGAAGCTTCGCGATTGGGAGGGCGTATTCATTCGCATCCATGACAGTCACGTCCTTGAAAGGGGCGCGAGAACTGTCATGGACGCGAATTTCCGGATCATGTCCCCTCGATAGGAGCGCGTTTCATCCGAAACCTTCAGGGAGCGGGCGCCGGCTGGTCAGCGGCCGACGAGCTTCTGCAGATGCTCCGGATAGCGGGCGCCTTCGACCGTGATCTTGGCGACCGCGCTCTCGATCTCCCCAAGCTCGCCGGGCGTGAGACTGATCGCGGCCGCGCCGACGTTTTCCTCCAGCCGGTGCAGCTTGGTGGTGCCGGGGATGGGCACGATCCAGGGCTTCTGGGCGAGCAGCCAGGCGAGCGCGATCTGGGCCGAGGTCGCCTGCTTCTGCGCCGCGATCTGGCCGAGCAGATCGACCAGCGTCTGGTTTGCCTTGCGCGCCTCCGGCTTGAAGCGCGGCACGATGTTGCGGAAATCGCTGCTGTCGAACGTCGTGTTCTCGTTGATGGCGCCCGTGAGGAAGCCCTTGCCCAACGGGCTGAACGGGACGAAGCCGATGCCGAGCTCTTCGAGCGTCGGCAGGATTTCGGCTTCGGGCTCGCGCCACCAGAGCGAATATTCGCTCTGCAGCGCCGTGACCGGCTGGACCGCGTGCGCACGGCGGATCGTCTGCGCGCCGGCCTCCGACAGGCCGAAGTGCTTGACCTTGCCCTCCCGGATCAGCTCCTTGACCGTGCCCGCCACGTCCTCGATCGGCACCTCCGGATCGACCCGATGCTGATAGAACAGGTCGATCGTGTCGATCTTGAGCCGCTTCAGCGACGCCTCGGCGACCTCGCGAATATGCGCCGGGCGGCTGTCGAGCCCACCCAGCCTGCCCCCCTCGGGATCGATCTTGAAGCCGAACTTGGTGGCGATCGCGACCTCGCCTTTGAAGGGCGCGAGCGCTTCGCCCACGAGCTCCTCGTTCATGAACGGGCCATAGACCTCGGCGGTATCGAAGAAGGTGACGCCACGCTCGATGGCCGAGCGGATGAGCGCAATACCCTGCTCGTGGTCGACCGCCGGGCCGTAGCCGAAGCTCAAGCCCATGCAGCCGAGCCCGATCGCCGAGACCTCCAGGCCGCTGTTGCCGAGTGTGCGTTTCTGCATGTTTCTCTCCATCTTGAGCCTCGGCACCCCGCCGGTATCGCTGCCGCCAGAATTTAGGCGCCCCACCGACGCACGATTAGCGGCTAGAATCCGCATGAACTTATGAGTGGGGCTCATGAATGCCGCGAGAAAACCTCAACGATCTTCTGGCCTTCCTCGCGGTCGCAAAGGAACGCAGCTTCACCCGGGCGGCAGCCCAGCTCGGCATTTCGCAGTCGGCGCTGAGCCACACCATCCGCGGCCTTGAGGAGCGGCTGGGGCTTCGGCTCCTGACCCGCACGACCCGCAGCGTCGCTCCGACCGAGGCGGGCGAGCGCCTGCTGCGCTCCGTAGGCCCGCGGTTCGACGAGATCGACGCCGAACTCGCGGCCTTGAGCGAACTGCGCGAGAAGCCGGCCGGCACGATCCGCCTCACGGCCGGCGGGCATGCGGCCGAGACGGTACTCTGGCCCGCCCTCGCGAAGCTCCTGCCGCATTATCCGGACATCAAGGTCGAGCTGATCATCGACTATGGCCTGACCGACATCGTGGCGGAGCGCTACGACGCGGGCGTGCGGCTCGGCGAGCAGGTTGCGCGCGACATGATCGCGGTCCGCATCGCGCCGGACATGCGCATGGCGGTCGTGGGATCGCCGTCCTATTTCGTCGCGCGGCCGAAGCCCAAGACGCCGCAGGACCTCATGGCTCATGACTGCATCAATATCCGGCTGCCGACCTACGGCGGGCTCTACGCCTGGGAATTCGAAAAGCGCGGGCGCGAGCTCAAGGTGCGCGTCGAGGGGCAATGGGTGTTCAATAGCATCTCGCTCCGGCTGGAAGCAGCGCTGGCCGGGTGCGGTCTCGCCTACCTGCCCGAAGACCAGGTGCAGACCCATATTGCGGACGGTCGGCTCGTCCGCGTGCTCGCCGACTGGTGTCCGCCCTTTCCCGGCTACCACCTCTATTACCCAAGCCGGCGGCAGCCGACCCCGGCCTTCGCGCTCCTGGTCGAGGCGCTGCGCTACCGCGACTGAAGGACAAGCAACGCTGCCGACGCGGGGGCTCCTCTTGGCCAGCTATTCAATTAGCTGATGGCTTCCGGTTGATGGCTTCCCCGGCCCGCCGTAGAGCAGCTGGCCGACCCAGATGCCCCGCTCGACATAGTCGCTGAAGATCGTGCCGATCGCCTCGCCGGCAAAGCGGGCCAGGCGCGGCACCGGGCGGTCCGCCGGATATGACAGGACCAGGCGCCGAACGGGCACCGGATCGATCAGCGGGGCGCCCGTCAGCCGGCCCGCCGCAATATTGTCGTGGATCGGCGCCAGCGGCAGAACCGTCCAGCCGTGGCCGTGCCGCACCAAATCCTTCAGGGTCGCGTACGAGTCCGCCTCGACCGCAACATTGAGCGTGATGCCGGCCTCCGCGGCACAATTCTCGACGATGGTCCTGAGCCCGTGCCGCGTGCTCGGCAGCAGCAGGCGCCGGCCGTCGAGCTCGCGGAACGGCAGGGTCCGGACCGTCGAGAAGCCGGCCTCGGGCGGGCCGATCAGAAACAGGTTCTCCACCAGCAGCGGCTGCGAGCGCAACGAGCGGGCGGGACGCGGATCATACAGGATCGCGACATCGATCTCGCCGCGATGCAGCCAATCGAGCAGATAGCCGGTATAGGCGCTGACCAGGCGAACGACCGCCTGCGGGTGCGCCTTGCCGAAGGCCGCGACCAGCGGCACGGAGATGAGGTCGGCCACGGTCGGCGGCATGCCGATCGCGACCTGGCCCGTCAGCGGTGCCGCCACATCGGACGCGCTCGCGCGGATCTCTTCCAGTTCCGCCATGACACGGGTCGCATGGGCCAGAACCTCGCGGCCCTTGTCGGTGAGCACCATGCCGCGGCCATGCCGGTCGAACAGCCGGACGCCCAGCTCTTCCTCGAGCATGCGCATCTGGCGGCTGAGCGCCGGCTGCGCGATATGCATTCGATCGGCTGCCTTGCTGAGGCTGCCGAGCTCGGCCACGTGAATGAGCGTGCGCAGCTGGGAGAGCTCCATGGAGCGATAGAATAACGATATAGCTGTTCACGCAGAAGGGCCGAAGAACGATCGGCCCGAGATGGCTATGCTGGACCCAGAAATCGTTTCCGGAGATCGGCAGTGACAAACACGCCTCCAGGCCCAGCGAACGACAGCGCACCGTCGGCCGCTGCGGTCGCCAGCGAATGGCCGGCGGAGCTCTATCGCGTGCTGAAGGCAGCGAACGTGCGCCAGATGGCGTATGTGCCCGACGCCGGGCACACGACCTTGATCGAGCTGTTCTCGGCCGACCCCGAGGTCGTGACGACCGTGCTGACCACGGAGGAGGAAGGCGTTGCCATCGCGGCCGGCGCCTGGCTCGGCGGTCAGCGCGCTGTCCTGCTGATGCAGTCGAGCGGCGTCGGCAACTGCATCAACATGTTCTCGCTGCCGGTCATGGGCCATTTCCCGCTGCTGACGCTCGTGACCATGCGCGGCGAGTGGGCGGAATTCAACCCGTGGCAGGTGCCGATGGGGCGCGGCACCCAGGCGGCGCTCGAGGCGGTCGGCGTCCGCGTCATGCGTGCCGATACTGTAGAAGATCTGGTCGAAACGGTCGAAGCGGCCGCAGCCCTCGCCTACGAAGCCGACCAGCAGATCGCCGTGCTGATCGGCCAGCGCCTCATCGGCAAGAAGAAGTGGTGAGCCCGATGACCGATCTCGACATGAACCGCCCCCACACAAACCATCCGGGCACCTTGGCGCGGCGCGACGTCGTCTCAAGGCTGCTCAAGCACCGCCATGGCGCACTGGTCGTCACCGGCCTCGGCTCGCCCAGCTACGACGTGCACGCCGCCGGCGACCGGGACGACAATTACTATCTCTGGGGCGCCATGGGCGGTGCCGCCCTGGTCGGGCTCGGCTTGGCGCAGGCCCAGCCCGAGAAGCGCGTGCTGGTCATCACCGGCGACGGCGAGCAGCTCATGGCCTTCGGCAGCCTGGCCACGATCGCGGTCGCAAAGCCCCGCAACCTCGACGTCCTGGTGATCGACAACCAGCACTACGGCGAAACCGGCATGCAGACGAGCCACACCGGGCGCGGCCTCGATCTGGCACGGGTCGCCCGGGCCTGCGGCTTCGCCGAGGCGGCGACGCTCCGCACCATGGACGAGGTCGAGAGCTTCTCGGCCACCTTGCGCGCCGCGGCGGATGGCCCGCGCCTGTTCGTCGTCAAGGTCTTGGCCGAGAACCCGCCGCGCTCGCTGCCGCCGCGCGACGCGGTGCATGTCAAGAACCGCTTCCGCGCGCATCTGGGCTTTCCCGTCCGCTAAGGCGAAAAGCATGGGCAATGCGACATCGGGGACCGTGGTCATCGTCGGCGGCGCCATCGTCGGCAGTTCGATCGCGTATTTCTTGCGTGAACTCGGTTTCACCGGCCGCATCCTGGTCATCGAGCGCGATCCGAGCTACCGCACCTCGTCGACCGCACTCTCCGCGGCGTCGATCAGGACCCAGTTCGGCTGCCCGGTCAATGTGCGCATGAGCCTGTTCGGCGCGGACTTCCTGCGCGGCATCAAGCAGCGGTTCGGTCCCGACGCGGATGTCGGCTTCGTCGAGCGCGGCTATCTCATCCTGGGCACCGTGGCAGACGTGGCAGCGCGCCGGACCGGCGCAAGCCTACAGACGGCGGAGGGTGCCGAGATCGCAATGCTTGGGCCCGACGAGATCAGGCGGCGCTTCCCCTGGCTCCGGGCCGACGACATCGAGCTCGCGACCTTCGGCTTGCGCCACGAGGGCTGGTTCGACGCCTGGTCGCTGCTGCAGCTCGTCCGCAACGCCGCACGGGCGCGCGATGTCGCCTATGTCGAGGCAACGGCGAGCGGCGTCATCCTCCGCAACGGCCGCGTCGCGGGCGTCCGGCTCGACAGCAGCGAGGCCATTGCCGCGGATTGGTGCGTCAACGCGGCAGGGCCGCTCTCGGCAGCGTTCGTGCGCGATCTAGGCATCCCGCTGCCGGTCGCGCCGCGCAAGCGCACGGTGTTCGCCATCAAGGCACCGCTCGACGGGCACGACGTCCCGATGCTGTTCGACGTCTCGGGCGCCTGGATCCGACCGGAAGGCGACGGCTTCATCTGCGGTATCGCCCCGCCGGCGGCTGACGATGCCGACGCCTTCGGCGATTTCGAGCCGGACTACGATCTGCTCGAAGAACACCTCTGGCCGGCGCTCGCCCATCGCGTGCCGGCGCTCGAGCAGCTGCGCGTGCAGCGCGCCTGGGCCGGCCACTACGAGATGAATACGCTCGACCATAACGGCATCGTCGGCCCGCATGACGAGATCCCCAACCTGCTGTTCGCGACCGGCTTTTCCGGCCATGGCGTGATGCATGCGCCCGCCACGGGCCGTGGTGTGGCGGAACAGATCCTGCGGGGCCGGTACGAGACGATCGATCTGACGCCGCTCGGCTACGGGCGGATTCGCGCGGGCACGCCGCTGCCCGAGACCGTGATCTATTAAACGAGGATGGGGACACCAAACATGAGGCCCAGAACATGAGGTTGGCAGGCAAGGTCGCGATCATCACGGGCGCGGCGCGGGGCATCGGGCGCGCCTGTGCCGAGCGCTTTCTTCAGGAAGGCGCCAAGGTCGTCATCGCCGACATCGACGGCGCCGATCTCGCCAAGACTGCGACGGAACTCGACCGGCCAAGCAGCCTGCTGGCGGTCGAAACGGACGTGACCAGGCGCGCCGAGGTCGGCCGCGCCGTCACCGCGGCCGTCGAACGCTTCGGCCGGCTCGACATCATGCTCAACAACGCCGGCATCGCCCGCAAGCAGGACTTCCTCGACATCGCCGAGCAGGATTTCGACGACGTCATCGGCGTCAACCTGAAGGGCGCGTTCTTCGGCGCGCAGGCCGCGGCGCGGCAGATGATCGCGCAAGGCCAGGGCGGCGTGATCATCAACATGTCGTCGATCAACGCGCTCCTCGCCAACCCCAATCTCGCGACCTATGCGATGTCGAAGGGCGGCATGAACCAGCTGACCGCCGTCGCGGCGGTGGCCCTGGCGCCGCACCAGATCCGCGTCGTCGGCATCGGGCCCGGCACCATCCTGACCGAGATGGTAAAGACGGCGATCTTCTCATCCGACGAGGCGCGTCATGCGGTCCTGTCGCGCACGCCGATCGGCCGCTGCGGCGAGCCGAGCGAGATCGCGTCCGCCGCCACATTCCTGGCGAGCGACGACGCCTCCTACATGACCGGCCAGACGATCTACCCGGACGGCGGCCGCCTCGTCCTCAACTACACGGTCCCGGTCGAAGACGGCGAGAAGCGGTGAGTCCCTTGTTCGGCGGTTCGGCGGCAATGGCATCAGAAGCACATGTGGGGTAGCGCGATGGCACAGGCGATCGACCTCAATTCCGATCTGGGCGAGGGCTACGGCCCGTGGCGCATGGGCGACGACGGCGCCATGCTCGACCTGGTGACGAGCGCCAACATCGCCTGCGGCGGCCATGCCGGCGATCCGCACACCATGTTTGATACGCTGAGCCTCGCCAATGATCGCGGCGTCGTGGCCGGCGCCCATCCGGGCTTCGGCGACCGCGAGGGCTTCGGCCGGCGCGTCATTCCCTGCACCACGGGCGAGGTCGAATGCCTGGTCGCGGCCCAGGTCGGCGCGCTGATGGGTGCGGCCGCCCTCGCCGGCACCGAGGTCCGTTACGTGAAGCCGCACGGCGCGCTCGGCAATCTCGCGGCCGACGACCGGTCGATCGCCGACGCGATCGTGCGCGCCGTCGCCGCCGTCTCTGCCAAGCTCGCCATCCTCGCAATCTCCGGGACCGAGCTTGAAGCTGCTGCCCGGCAGCGCGGCTCGCCGGTCTATCGCGAGATTTTCGCGGACCGCGCCTATCTGCCGTCCGGCCGCCTCGTGCCGCGCAGCCGGCCGGGCGCCATGATCGAACGGCCGGAGAGTGCGGCGGCACGACTCATCGAATTTCTCACGACCGGCTTGATGCCGACGCTCGACGGCCCGCCCATCGCGCTCGCGGCGCATTCGATCTGCGTCCATGGCGACAGCCCCGGCGCCGTCGCCATGGCACGCTTCATCCGCGAGGCGCTGACGTCGAAAGGCTTCGTCCTCAAGCCGTTCCTGAACGGGGCGAGCTGATACAGCAGGGCTTCAGATCTTGAACGTCGCCAGGGTCGAGGGATGGAACAGCTCCTCGACCGTGAGGCGGCGGGGCGACAGGCCCTGGTCGTAGTGATATCCCAGGAACCGGTCGAGCACATGGCGGTTGGGCTCGACGCCGTAGGGCCAGAAATCCTCGCCCATCAGGCGCCGGGTCGCGCGCAGCAGCTCGTCGACGAACGGCAGCGTGACCTTGGTCGCGGACGTATCGACCAGGAGCTCGAGCGCGCGGGTCTTGGCCTTGGAGAAGGCCTTGTAGACGGCTATGGGCAGCCAGGGATGCTCGTCCACCAGTTCCTTGCGGATGCCGATCAGGTGCATGATCGGGAAGATCCGGGTCTTCTCGAAATATTGGCTTGCCGCCGCCTGCGGGTCGGGCCAGAGCCAGCCGATGTTCGGGTCCCACTGCTCGAAGCAGGACGGGGCTCTCGGCGCCACGATCGCGTCGATGTCGCCGTCCTTCAGCATCTGGGCGAGCGTCCGGTCGGCGGGCGCCGGCTCGATCCGGATCTCGGGCGGCAATTGCACCGCGATCTTTTCCGACCGCCCCGTCTCCTCGAGACCGCCGCGCACCCAGGTCACGTCGGACGGGGCGACGCCATACTCCTCCTCGAGCAGCGCCCGCGCCCAGACGCAGGCGGTCAGCTGGTACTCGGGCGTGCCGATGCGCCGGCCCCGCAGGTCCTCCGGCCGCTTGATGCCCCGGTCCGTGCGGATGCAGATCGACGTATGGCGGAAGGCGCGCGACGGAAAGACCGGCACGCCGACATAGGGGTTGGTGCCGGCCGCCGTCTTGACCGCGAAGCTCGAGAGCGACAGTTCGCTCACGTCGAACGCCCGGTCGCGGAACGAGCGGAAGAACATCTCCTCGGGCGAGAGCAGCATGAAGATCGGATCGACGCCGTCGATCGGCACCTCGCCGTCGACGAGCGGGCGCGTGCGATCGTAATTGCCGGTCGCGATCGAAAGCTTGAGTTTCGTCGTCACGTTTGCTGCTCCAATGGTTGGCTTGGGCGTTCAGTGCGTCTCGGTGCCGGCCGTGCTGGCGGCCGCCGCCAGGATCGCGAGCACGTCCTGCTCGGCCGCCGCCGGGCTCGCGTAGCGCGGAACGGTCGTGATGAACGGCTCAGTAGCGTCGGCCGGATTGTAGATCTCGAGGAAATAGCGGGCGCTCGTCTCATCCAGCACCGGCTCGATCCGGATCATCATGCTCCGTCTCCCAAATCGTCTTGACCATTGAGATGGCTGTGCTTTTCCAGGTCCTCGCGCAGATTCTTCTGAATCTCGGAGAGCAGGCTCAGGAACATCTGGATCTCGCGCGGCGTGAAGGTCCTGGTCGCGATGTCGACGACCGCGATGCCGGAGGGCAGCAGCTCCTTTTCGAGCGCCCGGCCCCGGTCGGTCAGATAGATATTGACCTTGCGGCGGTCCTCCGCGTTGCGCGACCGCCGGACGAAGCCGCTGCGCTCCATGAGCGCAATGGCCGACATGGTCGTCGGCTCCATGGTGCCGACGCGCGCGGAGAGCTCGCGCTGTGTCAGCCCGTCCTCGTCCCAGAGCGCCCGCAGGAAGTACCACATGCCGAGCGTTACCCCATGGGCCTCGATGCGGATCTGCAGCGCGCGCTGGACCATGCGATGGGTCCGGCGGATCTGATAGCCGACGCTGCGGTCGAGCGGCAGCTCGGGCATCGCGTCGGACGCGCCGTCATTGTCGGGGGTCAGGGGTTTCATGGGTTGAGACACTGTGCTAGCCGCTCCGCTCGTTGGGCCGTCGCGTGATCGGTAGCAGAATTCCGGGCGCCGATGCCAAGATAGCGCTCCGAAATATCCTTCGAGCGGATGAGGGCCTCAGCCGTGCCCGAGAGGGTGACCCGGCCGTTCTCGATCACATAGCCGCGGTCGGCGATCTGCAAAGCCTGACGCGCATTCTGCTCGACGAGCAGGATGGTGAGCCCCTCATCACGCAGGCGGCGGACGAGCTTGAAGATCTCGCTCACCAGCAGGGGCGATAAGCCCAGCGACGGCTCGTCGAGCATCAAGAGCTTGGGCTCGGACATGAGGCCGCGCGCGATCGCCAGCATCTGCTGCTGCCCGCCCGAGAAATTGCCGGCCGTGGCCCCGAAGCGCTCTTCGAGCACCGGGAAATAGCGGAACAGCTTGCGGGCGCGCGCCATCCAATCGGCGCCACCATCGAGGAACGCGCCCAGTCGCAGGTTCTCGGCGACCGTCATGCCGGCGAACGTGTGCCGGCCTTCGGGCACATGGGCGATGCCGAGCCTGAGGCGTGCCGCCGGCGCCAGCTGCTCGATGCGCTGGCCTTCGAAGCGGATCTGGCCTGAGAACGGCCGGATGAGGCCCGAGATGGCGTTGACCAGCGTCGACTTGCCGGCGCCGTTGGCGCCGATCAGCGTCACGATCTCGCCCGGGTTCAGTTGGATATCGACATCATGCAGCACCGCATCGGCGCCATAGCCGGCCGAAAGGCCTTCGAGTTCCAACATCATGACGCGGTCCCTTCATCCGGGCTTGCCTCGGCGGCGCCGAGGTAGGCGGTGATGACGCGCTCGTCGGCCTGGACGGCAGCGGGCGTGCCGTGGGCGATGAGCTTGCCCGCTTCGAGCACGATCACCTGGTCCGCCACGTTCATGACCAGCGACATATTGTGCTCGACGATCAGTACCGTGATGCCGCTCGCCCGGATCGCCAGCAGCAGGTCGGAGAGCTCCGCCGTCTCGCTGTCATTCAAGCCCGCCGCCGGCTCGTCGAGCAGCAGCACGCGCGGGCGCGCCATGAGCGCCCGTGCGACGTCGAGCAGCTTCTGCGAGCCCATCGGCAGCTCCATCGCGTTCGTGTCGCGCTCGGCCGCAAGGCCGATCAGATCCAGGAGCTCCTCGGCGCGCCGGACGCGCGCCTGCTCCTCGCCACGGGCGAACGGCGTGCGCAACATCTGGCCGAGGATCGTCGCCTTGTTGAGGCGATGCCGGCCGACCAGGATGTTCTCCAAGGCTGTCATGCCGGGGAATACACGCGCCGACTGGAACGTGCGGATGAGGCCGGCGGCGGCGATCCGATTCGGCGACCAGCCGGCGAGGCTCGTGCCGAAATAGCTGACCGTGCCGCTGTGCGGCGGGAAGATGTTGGTGATCAGGTTGAAGAGCGTCGTCTTGCCGGCGCCGTTCGGCCCGATCAGCGCGGTGATGCTGCCGGCGGCGACGTCGAACGAGACGTCCGAGGTCGCCTTGAGGCCGCCGAAAGAGCGGTTGAGCCCCTGGGCGCAGAGTGCCACCTCTGGCGCCGGGGCTTGCGGCAGAGCGCTCATCGCGTCGCCTCCTTGCTGAGCCGATGCTGGCTGGCCGGCACCGGCGGGGCGGTCCTGGCGGGCAGCGACCGGACCAGCAGGCCGAACAGGCCCTGTGGCAGGAACAGGAAGCACAGCACCAGGAGGAGGCCGCTCGCGAAGGTCTTGTAGATCGCGAGCGGCTGGAAGACGGTCGGCAGCATGGTCAGGATGACGCTGCCGAGGACGGGGCCGACCAGCGTGCCCTCGCCGCCCAGCACGAGCATGGCGACGAGCGACAGCGATTGCTGCGTGCCGACCATCTCGGGCGACAGGAAGTGGAAGAAGAAGGCGTAGAGCGCACCGGCGAGGGCGGCCAAGGCGGCACTGATCGAGAGCGTCAGCAGCTTCAAGGCCTTGACGTTGACGCCCAGGGCCTCGGACGCCATCTGGTCGCCGCGGATCGCCTTCAGCGCCCGGCCGAAATCGGTGCGCATGGCACCCCAGAACAGCACGACCAGCGCGATGTCGATCGCCGCGACGAGGTAATACATCTGGCCGGGCGTGTCGAAGCTGTAGCTGCCGATCGCGAAGGACGGGATGCCGACCAGGCCGGACGGGCCGCCAGTGTAATCAACCAAGCCCACGGTGAAGGCGTCGACCAGCAGGCCGAACGACAAGGTCGCGAGCGCCAGATAGAGGCCGCGCAGCCGCATGGTCACGAGTGCCAGCCCAACCGCAATCGCGACGGCCGCGGCGATGCCGGCCAGCATCGCGAGCAGCGGCGGGATGCCGTCATATTGCGTGACGAGATAGCCGCTCACGTAGCCGCCGACCGCCATGAAGCCCGCCTGGCCGAGATTGACCTGGCCGGCATAGCCCATGACCAGGTCGAGGCCGATAAGCGCGATGAACAGGATGCCGGCGATCACCAGCCCCGAGAGCATGGCGGGTGCCGTGATGAGATATGGCAGCGCCAGGACCAGCAGCGCCACGGCGATGCCGCCGATCCGGGCATAGCCGGGCGCCAGGCTAATGATGTGGCTCGTGATCCGGGCCGTGTCCCGCACATCCTGCCGTCGCTGCACGCTGGTCTTGACCAGGCCGCTCGGCTTCAGCACCAGCACGACCAACAAGAGGGCGAGCGCGATGGCACTGCTGAACAGCGAGGAAACATAGGCCGTGGTCAGTTGCTGCAGGATGCCCAGCAGCAGCCCGCCGGCGACAGCGCCCGGGAACGAGCCGATGCCGCCGATCGCAACCGCGATGAAGCCGTAGAAGGTCAGCAAGCGACCGGAATCGAACTCGAGCGAGGTCGTCGGCGCCACCACGACGCCGGCGACGGCGCCGATGGCGCTGGCCAACCCGAAGCTCAGGATCGCCATGCGCTTGACGTCGATGCCCATGAGCCGCGCCGCCATCGGGTTCTCGGCACAGGCGCGGAGTGCCTGGCCGATCACGGTGCGCGCGAGCAGATACCAGAGGGCTGCGATGACGACGACCGTCGTACCGAGGATCCACAGGCCCTGCGGCGGGATCAGCAGGCCGGCGAATGAGAGCGGGCGATCGCCGGAAAACGACGCGAGGGCGTAGGGCTGACTGCCCCAGATCAGCAGGAACAGGCCTTCGGCGAGCGTCAGCAGCCCCGCCGTCAGCATGAGCATGTTGGCATTGGAGAGGCGCGAGAGGCCAGGCACGAACGTGACGGTCCCCAGCCCCGTGCCGAGCAGCGTCGCCGCGACCATCGCCAGCGGGGCCGCCGCTGCGGCCGACAGCCCGGCTTGCGTCTCCAACGACCAAGCGAGGAGCGCTGCGAGCACGCAAGCCGCCCCTTGTGCAAGGTTGATGACGCCGGTGACCTGGTAGACGAGCGAGAAGCCGACCGCGATCAGGGCATAGGTGGCACCAACGACCAGGCCCCCGATGAGGATCTGCAGAAAATCGATCACGTAAGCTCCTCCAAGGGGGGCCCCTCCAACGGCGATGCGGCGGACGACGAGTACGGGCCTATTGGGTGAGCGGAAGCCCCTGGGGCTGGCTCACGATCTGCCAGGTGCCCTTGTCTTTCTGCCATTCAGTGACGACGACGTTCGAATCATCGAGCCCGCGCTGCGGGATTTTCGAGAAGTCGTAGACGCCGTTGATGCCGGCGAAGCCCTTGAGATTGGCGAGATATTCCTGGACCTGGGCCGCCGTCGCCGTGGGTCCGAGCTTCTTCAGGGCCGAGACGACGAGCACCGCCGGATCCCAGGCGAAGCTGTAGGCCGCGTCCGGCTGCGCGTCGGCGCCTTGGAACGCCTTGAAGAACGCCGCCTTGGCGGACGCCACTTCCGGCGGCACCGGGCGGTCGCTCGCCGGCCACTCGGGGGACGGGATATAGAGCGTCTTCGGCAGGATATCCTTGAACTGCGCCATCTGGGCGTAGGTCATGTTGCCGTCGGTGGTGGCAATCGGCACATCGAGGCCGGCGTCGATGATCGCCTTGAACACGGTGCCGATGGCGGCACCGGTCGACCAGGCGATGACCGCCTGGGGATCGGCGCTCTTCAGGCGCTGCATCTGGGCCGCGGCACTCACGTCGGTCGGATTGAAGGTTGTGTCGGCCGCGAGCTGCATGTCCTTGTTTTCCGGCTGAGCCAAGATCGTCTTGATCTGCCGGGCCGCGTCCTGGCCGGACGCGTCCGTGCTCGTGATCGCGGCGATCTTCTTGAGGCCGCTCAGCCGGAAGAAGCGGATCTGGGCCGAGAGCAGGTCGGCGGTCGCATTGCTCGAGCTGAACACGAAGGTGCCGGGCTTCGGATAAAGACCAGGCGACAGGCAGTACATGACCGGCCCCCGCGCCATCAGCGGCGCCATGGCGTTGCACATGCCGACCACGGCCGAGCCCAGCATGACGGGCGGCTTCGTCGCCACGATCTGGGTCCCGAGCTGAACCGCCGTCTGGGCGCTCGACTGGTCGTCATAGAACACGAAATGCACCGGCCGCCCGGCGATGCCGCCGTCCTCGCTGAGCACGGCTTCCGCACGGGTGAGCGACTTCTGCTCGGCCAGGCCCAGGAAGGACGCGGGACCAGTCAGCGGCAGCACCACGGGGATGTCGAACGGCTCGGCCGCCGGCGCCGGCATGGCGACGGCACCCGCGAGCAGTGCCGTGATCGCGGCGCCCATTGCCACCCGGCGCCCAGAGACCCGCAAACGGGAGACCCGCCGGGTTGCTCTCGAACCAGCCGCGCGTGTTCCATTCCCCATGTGCCTTCCTCCCGAAAGCCGGTCGTCGCCGGCGATTGTTCTCGAACTGCTTGCGGTCGAGGGCTCAGCCGGCGGCCGACGCCATCGCCCGGTCTTCGTCGCTTTCTTCCATGCCGGTGAGATAGGCGCGTTCCTCGTCCGAGGCGCCGAGCAGCCGCCAGTTCTCCTGCTTCGAGACGACGCCCTGGTATGACCGGAGCTTGCCCTGCGGCAGATGCGGCGCGCCGAGGCCGATCGGTACCGCGCCGGCTACGAAGCGGGCGACCGCATCCAGCATGATGCGCCGGAACTGGATGATCGCGATGTCGCTGGCGCCGAGCCGCTCGTTCGTCCGGTCCGAGATGCGCCCCATCGACTCCCACATCGGGATGTCCTGGTTCGGGATCCCGGGGAAGCCGGTGAAGTTGCCCTCGCCGCACATCGCCACGCGGTCCTGCAGATAGTTGTTCGCGGCGTGCCGCAGGATCGGCTTGAAATCCTTGTCGACGTCGACGCCGACCTCCGCGACGCAGAACTTGCGCCAAGCGTCCTGCCCGATGCCGCTGCCGTCTTCGGTCCAGGCGATGAAGTGGAAGTAGGAGTTCCCGTCGTCCTTCGGGACGATGACGCTCGCGAGATTATAGGAGCTGTTGGGCGGGATCAGCGACGTGAATGGGGCGACGAACGTCGTGATGCGGACGTAATCATGGGTCCCGGCATTCATGATCGGGCGGCGGACGGCCGCGTAGCGCATGCCGTAGTTCGTCACCTGGACCTGGATGCGCGGCTGCTTGTCCGTCGAGGGGCGTAGCCAATGCGTCTCCTTGGCCTCCGCCGTGCCGACGCGGGCCGGCCGCATGTCCGAGGAATGCAACGTCGAACTATGGGCCGAGTCGATCTGGCCCTCGGTGATCTGGGCCCAGTTGCACGGCAGGTCCCAGCGCGCGATCGACACCTTGGCCGCCTCGGTCGGCGCCCAGGGCGGCGCCTCGAACGCCGGCATCTGATCCGGCGGCCCCATATAGGCCCAGACGAAGCCGCCCGCCTCGCGCACCGGATAGGCCTTGTGCTGGACCTTGGTGGCGAGGCCGCTCTCGCGCGGCTCCGACGGCATTTCGAGGACGTTGCCGTCCACGTCGAATTTCCAGCCGTGATAGAGGCAGCGCAGCCCGCAATCCTCGTTGCGGCCGAACGCGAGCGACACCTTGCGATGCGCGCAGAACTCGCCGATCAGGCCGAGCCGCCCTTTCGTGTCGCGGAACGCGACCAGGTCCTCGCCGAACAGTCGCACCCGGACCGGATCACCGTCCGGCACCGCCACCTGCTCCGAGAGCAGCGCCGGAACCCAGTGGCGGCGCATCAGGGCGCCCATGGGGGCCGCCCCCTCCACGCGCGTCAGGATCTCGTTTTCCTCGGCTGTCAGCATGGCTCGTTTCCCTATCCGAAGGCCGCACCCGCTCGGTTCGCGACCGTCGATCAACACCTATTGTGCCTAAGTAAATTTGACAAGCAAAAAATCAGACCGTTGGCATTTTTGAGTTATTTTTCGCCTAAGTTGTGAGCAAATCTCCCTTAAAGGCGCAATATGGCGCCCATATCGGAGGTGATGGCGAGGTTTTCGGCCGACACGCTTGCCAAAAATATATATGATAGCTAAGTATATGGCGAGGCCAGTGAGGCCATCGACCGAGGATCGCCATGGAAGAGGAATTGGGAGGGCGCGTGCGCCACACGCTGCGGGTAGCACGGGCAGAGCCCGTTGCGGACGGCATTCACCTGTTCGAGCTGCGCGCCCCGGACGGCGGCCCGCTGCCCGCGTTCACACCGGGCGCGCATCTCAATGTCCGGGTGCCCAACGGCCATTTCCGGAACTATTCGATCTGCAACGACGCGAACGAGCGCGACCGCTATGTCATCGCCGTGAAGCGCGAGAGCGGCGGGCGGGGCGGATCGATCAGCCTGATCGACAAGATGCGCCCCGGCGACCTGATCGACGCCGGGGAGCCGGACAATTTGTTCGAGCTCGACCTGACCGCGCCCAGCTACCTGTTCGTAGCCGGCGGCATCGGCATCACGCCGATCCTGTCGATGATCCGCTTTCTGATCGCGACGACCGACAAGCCGTTCGAGCTCTATTACCTGACCCGATCGGCGGAGGGCACCGCGTTCCTGGCCGAGGCTCGCGCCATGGCGGGTCCCGGACGCACGATCACCATTCATCACGACAACGGCGACCCGGCGAACGCGTTCGACCTCTGGCCGGCGTTCGAGGAACCGTCGAAGGCGCATATCTATTGCTGCGGCCCTCGGCCGCTCATGGATGCCGTGCGCGACATGACCGGCCACTGGCCGATGCACGCCGTCCATTTCGAGGATTTCGGCTCAGACCTCGTACGCCCCCGGGCCGACGACGAGCCCTTCACGGTCGAGCTCGCTCAATCAGGCCGCAGCTTCGAGGTGCCCGTCGGCTCGACCATTCTTGAGATCCTGCGCGAGCATGGCGTGGACGCGCCCAGCTCGTGCGAAAGCGGCACCTGCGGCACCTGCCGGACGGCGCTCGTCGGCGGCGACGTCGACCATCGCGACCTTGTGCTCGAAGACCACGAGCGCGGCAGCGCCATCATGATCTGCATCTCGCGCGGGCGGGGCACGATCGAGATCGACCGGTAGAGGAGAGATCCATGACGGAACAGCCTTTGCGTCTGGGCGTCGTCGGCCTCGGCCGCGCCTTCACCCTGATGCTGCCGACCTTCGTGCGCCATCCCGCGGTCAGGCTCGTCGCCTGTGCCGATCCGCGAGCGGTCGCCCGCGACTGCTTCGTGCATGATTTCGGCGGGCGCGCCCACGACACGGTCCAGGCGCTCTGCGACGATCCCGAGGTCGAGGCGATCTATCTCGCCTCGCCGCACCAGTTCCACGTCGACCACGTGCAGATCGCCGCCCGGGCCGGCAAGCATGTGCTGGTCGAAAAACCGATGGCGCTCCGGCTCGAGGATTGCCGCGCGATGATCGCGTCGGCCGACGCCGCCGGCGTCCACCTGATGGTCGGGCACAGCCACAGCTTCGACCAACCGTATCTGACGACCCGCGCGCTCATCGAAAGCGGCGAGTTCGGCGCCGTGCGCATGATTAGCGCGCTTAATTGCACGGACTATCTCTATCGACCGCGCCGGCCCGAGGAACTCGTGACCGCGGAAGGCGGCGGTGCCGTGTTCAGCCAGGCGCCGCACCAGGTGGAGCTGGTCCGGCTCTTGGCCGGTAGCGAGGTCAGGTCGGTCAGGGCCGTCACCGGCATCTGGGATTCCGAGCGACCGACCGAAGGCGCCTATACCGCGTTCTTGACCTTCGCAAATGGCGCTGCGGCTTCGCTGACCTACAACGGCTACGGCCATTTCGACACGGACGCGCTCAGCAGCTGGATCGGCGAAATGGGCCAGGTGCGCGATCCAGACGGGCATGGCAGCGCCCGCCGGGTGCTCCGCACCGTCAAGATGGCCGCCGAGGAGGCGGCGCTCAAGGACAAGCGCGCCTACGGCACGACCGTGACGGCGGCGACGGCGCGCGCTCAGACGCCGCCGGTCGCCTATAATCATTTCGGCTTCGTCCTCGTCGCGTGCGAGCGCGGCGCGCTCCGCCCGATGCCGAACGGCGTCGAGATCTACGGCGACGACGAGAAGCGGTTCGAGCCCCTCCCGGCGCCGGACGTGCCGCGCCGCGAGGTCATCGACGAGTTGGTCGCTGCCGTGCGCGACGGCCGGCCGCCGCTCCATTCCGGGCGCTGGGGCATGGCGACCGTCGAGGTGTGCCTGGCCCTCCTGCGCTCGGCCGCCGAAGAACGCGAGGTTCGGATCTAGATGTCGTTTCCAAGCAGGTTGTTCAGCCTGGTGAAGGGCGGGATGCCTTTGTGGGCTGAGTGTGGTCGGGTGAGGTTGTAGGCATCGATCCAGCCTGGCATGGCCTCGGTCCGTTCGCGGGACGACTGGTAGGGTTCGGCATAGGCCCGTTCGCGCAAGCTTGTCTGGATGAAGCGTTCGGCCTTGCCATTGGTGCGTGGCGTATAGGGCCGGGTGCGGACATGCCGGAGCCCGGCTCGGGCGAGCAGGTCGCGGAAGTCGCGGCTCCGATAGGCGCTGCCGTTATCGCTCATGACCCGTTCGACGCGGACGCCGTTCCGGGCGAACCAGTCGAGCGCCCGGGTCATGAAGGCGCAGGCGGAGGCTTTCTTCTCGTCGGGCAGGACTTCGGTGT